>DALYFE010000048.1:0-700 GCA_031972195.1 Chlamydiales bacterium
TTTGAGAGGTTCCTTTATGCGCTTTGCGCGATTTTTCTTTTGCAGCCTCTTCAAGTGTTTCGTAGCGGGGCAGATCGACCGTGAGATTTTCATCTTTGGCAATCAAAAGGATTTCTTCGATAGGGAAACCATAGGTGTCTTTGAGCTTGAATGCGTCTTCTCCGGAAATTTTATGCGTCGATTTTTTGGAATGATCGATGACTGAATGCAGTAAGTTCCCTCCGCGCACAAGCGTCCGAATGAACGCCTCTTCTTCCAAGGTCAAAATTTCTGTAATGCGGGCCTGCGCTGTCTTGAGTTCCGGAAAATCTTCTCCCATCAGGTTCAAGAGCCTTGGGAACACATCTGCTAAAAAGGGGCGCTGCAAGCCGAGCATGCGGCCATAGCGGACAGCTCTTCGTAAAATTTTTCTTAAGACATAGCCTCGGTCCGTATTGCTTGGCTGCACTCCGTCTGCAATGGCAAAGGAAAGGCTTCGGATATGATCTGCTATGACGTGAAAGGCAGGGGCCAAGTGTTTGTTTGCAGGGTCGTATTTTTTCCCGCTGATTTCTTCAGCTTGCGCAATCAAGCCTCGAAGCACATCCGTTTCAAAGACTGTTTCAACGCCCAGCTTTAATGAGCCCACTCGTTCCAGTCCGCTGCCCGTATCGATCGATTGTTTCGGCAGGGGGGCCATCTTTCCGTCGCTTGATCGTTC
>DALYFE010000048.1:710-7473 GCA_031972195.1 Chlamydiales bacterium
TCTTCTTTGGGGCTTCTGGCAGCGCCATATTTTTCTCCCCGATCATAGAGAAGCTCTGAGCAAGGGCCGCAAGGACCCGTATCGACCATCGACCAGAAATTATCTTTCTCTCCGAGGCGGACGATCCGATCGGACGGGATATGTTTTTCCCAAAGCGCAAAGGCCTCGTCATCGTCTTGGAATACCGAGACCCAGATTTTTTTTGGATCCAACGAGAAGACATGGGTTGCGACATCCCATGCATAGCCGATCGCTTCCTTTTTGAAATAATCCCCAAAAGAAAAGTTTCCAAGCATTTCAAAAAAGGTCAGGTGCCTCGTAGTATGCCCCACATTATCGAGATCGTTATGCTTGCCCCCTACGCGGATGCACTTTTGTGTAGTGACTGCGCGGCTGTACTCTCTTTTCGACTTGCCTAAGAACACATCTTTGAATTGATTCATTCCTGCGTTGATGAACAGCAAAGTAGGGTCGTCATGGGGGATGACGGGCGAGGAGGGAACGATTGTGTGCCCCTGGTTTTTAAAATAATTAAGGAAGGCGCGTCGGATTTCTAGGGATTTCATAAAATAATCTCGTTGAAAGAACGATTTAGTCTAATGATTTAGTTTTTTTCTAGTCAACTGGTTGCTGTCAAAATCTTTTAAATAAAATTAATCTTTTAAAGAAATGTTTTGGTTGACTTTTATTTTTATTTTTTTATAATTACCTTGTTTAAATTTAAGGTGGTTTTTATGGGTTCAATTAGTTTTTCTGTGACTACGACTAGAGTTGTACAAAAAAATGATGAGCATACGCCGAAAAAGACTAAAGCTAGCGCATGGCATCAGGCTGCTTATGGAGTAACATGGATCCCTATTTCTGCTGCTTTCCAGGCCGCATCTGTGGGGATTGGCATCTTGAAGGGCTGGACTGATTGGGCAGCCGTTAACGAGATCTTTAATCCTCCTGTATGCCCATTGCCGATTCCTGTTCTGGATCCAACCTGCGGTACTCGGAATATGTTGTTTGATCTCGATGTGGCTTATGGTAGTCCTTCCAACACCGAGGAGGACAAACAATCGCTAAGAAATGCCGTAGCTGCTCAAAAGTTGGCCCATTATGATTTAGTCACAAGGAGTGTAGTTCAGGAAGAATTTCTCTTCCGCACCCTTTTGCAAGAGATTCTCTTAAAAAAAGCTCCCAAATGGGTGTTGGGAAAAATTGCGCCAGGCAAGGTGCATTGGGTAGATAGCAAGGCTGCGAAGGTTGCAAGGATAGCTCTGTCTGCTGCAGCTTTTTCAGCTTATCATCGCGGAAATCAGGCAGCTTTAGGCCTTTCAGATAGCCAAATGAACCTGCAATTGTGCCACACCTTCGGGTTAGGGATTGCTACAGGGATTCTGCAGGAAAAGACGGGAAGTACCTGGGCGTCCATAGGATTGCACCTAAGCCAAAATATTCTTACGACGGCATTGGTGACAAGAAAGTGTTACTGACGGTCTCTTACAGTTCTGATCTTTGAATCTTTTGATTTACCGCAGCCTGGACATTTTTCAATTTCCAGGCGTTTATTGAGATATTCTTGGACGGCGATGATATAGCTTCCGTGGCTCCACGTCAGGGGAGATACGGAAATGGGCTGCAGAGTCTCCGGATGCAGCTGCTCTGCCAGCACGCCGCTTGGCAAGGCTCTATCTGCAATCCATTCTAAAACGGCAAGAGGCGCTTTAAGGTCTTCAGATGTTTTGGCAGAGGCGGCTAGATACTGGGCTTTCCAGAGAGTCGTGATGAACCAAGGGTTGCTCAGAGATTGGTCGTTATCGCGATAGTAGGAATCATTTAAATACCGGCAAATGCCCCCATTGACCTCGAGCGTTTCAAAGATCTGGCGCATTGTATTTTGCACCGGCAGCTCATCTGGCTTATAGGCCCCGAATGCAAAAATGCCATACAGGCTTGCGTCGATTGCTGCATCGATGTCAGTCGTTTCATCTTGTTTACGCTGGATCATTCTGGCAAATCTTTGCTCGTCGGGCAAATAGAGGTGCTTGTCCATGCCTTGGCGTATTTTTTTTGCCCCCTCTGCGTAGTCCTTGGCCAGTCCCGTTTCTCCGAATTCTTCAGCGAAATGGGATGCGGCCATAAGACCGCCATAAACTGCAGAAGCGGTGAAGGTGAGAATGCCTTGCCTCTCTTCCCAAAGATCAAAACTTGGCAATGGAAGCCCTGTTTCTAAGTTACGATAGTTCATCATGAAGTCGGCGGCTTTTTTGATGAGAGGCTCATAAAGATAGCGGATCAGTTCTAAATCTTTGAACTGTTTGTAGTGATGCCAAAGGGCCCAGATCACAAGAGCTGTTTCATCTTCCTGGATGGGCAATTGCGCTTTATGATCCTTGACCCAAGGATGCCAGGAACTTCCCAACGCGCCTGTGGGAGAATATTTGTGGAGAAAGTATCCCTCTTTTTGGAGGATTTTTTCGCAGAAACGGAAGAAGTTGGCGGTGTCGTATCCTGCTAACGTCAATGCATAGGAGACCATTGCCCCATCGCGAGGCCACATGTAGCTATAAGTATCGCGATTGAAATTGATCGCATCGGAATCATTGGCCGCGATAATGCTCCCGCAGTTGTTCATTTGGGTGCGGCAAATCAGCAGGCTTCTTCGATAAAGGCGGGCCACGGAGTCGGGAAGAAGGGCATAATTGAGAAGTTCTTTATCTGCCCATAGTTTCCAATAATCGGCTGTTCTGCGGAAAATTTCATTGGGAGTTTTCTTTTTTACCATCTGATCGAGCGCTTGGACCTCTTCCCAATTTTTCCCGATCGAGATCCAATAATAGCAAGACTGAGTTCCTTTGGCAGGAAGGGTGAGGGGAATGGCAAGGACGGAACCAACAGACCCTTGAGCGATGGGATTTCCGCTTAAGATCCCATCTTCGGCATCTTGCCAGACGCCGGTATTGCCGGTTGCATATAAATCGATGCCAAATTTGTAGTTTGCCCAGATGTTCACTAGAAAATAGCGCTCCGCTTTGTAGTGAAGAAGGCTTCGGTTTTCGGGCTTGAAGGCCGCGGTATTTCCAATGGGATTTCCATAAATATAGAAGTCTTGCGCAAGGAATAGTTTGATGTCCCGTTCTTGGTCCCAAAGGTTTTCAACAGTTAGTTGTTTTAGGTAGATGTTTTTTTCAAAGTCAACGAGATCGTTTGAGACAATTCGGATGCCAAGCCCTTCATGAACCATTTCAACATGAGTGACGAGTGTGTCGTCGAGATAATTATTATGGATTTCCCATCCGTCCGGCACCCAAGTAAATTGGTTGTCTGCCCAGAGGCCAAGCCGGAACGATTCTCCGATATGGTTTTCTTCTCCAACATGGGGAAAGAAAAATTCTTTTAAGATCGAATTCTTATCGAAGGCGATGAGGACATTTCCGTTTCCAATAGGGATATCTCTTGGCATTAGAGCTCGCTGGCTAATTTTTCAGCTGCATGCTTGGCTTCTTCAAGCCTCTGTTTTTGCAATGCATGATTGTCATCCATAGGTTCTGCCTTGATGAATTGGATATCTTCAATGCCGACAAATCCAAAAATGGTCCTTAAATAGGGTTCCTCGTGATCGAAGGACCTTCCTTTTCCCTCATAAGTTCCTCCGCGGCTTGTGATCACGATCATTTTTTTATTTTTAATTAACCCTTCAACGGTGCCGTCTTCTTTGTAGTGGAACAGATATTTTGGCTGAACAATGATGTCGATGTAATGCTTTAGCATGTAAGGAATATGAAAATTCCACATGGGCGTACTGATCAGATAGAGATCAGATGATTTGAATCGATCGATGTGCTGCAGGATTTCTACCCAGGCCTCTTTGAGCCTTCCATAGAGGTCTTTTCCGTTCAGCAGGACATATTTTCCGCTCACTTCCTTTAGGCTCAAAGAGGGGAGTTCCTCTTTGCTCAAATTCAGCTCATCGACGATCCAATCGGGATGTTTGTCTCGAAATACGTTGAGAAAAGCGTTTGCCACTTGCAATGTTCGAGATTCTTCTTCTCGAGGGGTTGCAATGATATGGAGCAGTTTTTGCATAACAATTTCTTGTTATACTACACCCGATTTTTTGTGAAATATTAAGAAGCCGTCAACAAATTTTACCACAGCTTCTTAGAACTATTGTCTGCCCCGTAACAGTAGATTGCATTCACGAGCATTTGCACGGCTTCTTGAGCGCCATATGCCTTTGCGTGACTTATTGGAGTCCTGTCATCCTCATCTTGAATATTTAGCTTAGCGCCTGCCGCAATCAAAATGCGCAGGATTTCTAAGTTGTTATATTGCGCAGCATAGTGCAAAGGAGTTCGTCCTTGGTCATCTTGAATGTTGAGATCAGCGCCTCCTTTAATCAAAGCCAAAATGATTTTCAAGCAATTCGCATGCACAGCAATATGCAAAGGAGACGAACCATGGTCATTTTGAATATTGGGATCAGCGCCGGCTCCAATCAACACTTCAATGGTCTCTAATGCATCGTTCTCTGCAGTACAATATAAAGGAGATGCGTCTTGGTCATCTTGAATATTGAGATCGACATCTTCTGTAATGAGCATCCCTATCGCGTCTTCACGATCAAATGCCATTGCCCGATGTAAAGGAGTCTCTCCTTCGTTGTCTTGAATATTGAGCTCAGCGCCTCTTTCAATCAAAATGCGCATGCTTTCCAAACTGTTCTCCCTTGCAGCATAGTGCAAGGCAGTCTGTCCTGAAGCGGCTTGAAAATTCAGAGAGATTGCCTGATCGGCTAACTCTTGCACGCCTTCCCAATAGTTGCTCTTTGAGCTTAAGAACAACAATCTTTGGACACCCGGCATTCTCTTGTGTTCTTCTAGAGTGAATTGACTTAAGTCTAGTATTTGTATTGCTTGTTGTAAAAAGTGCTTTCGAGTGTCTGAATGTCGGAATGCCGCGCAGTCAAAAAAAGCGGCAAACTCTTCTTTTGAAATCTCTGCTCCTCCTCTCATACGTTCTATTTTCTGCTTTAAGAAACGTAAAAGTTTTTGAAAACGGATTTCTACATAAATCGATGCTAACGATCGGTTTCGATTGACAGGCCATGGCGATGCTCGGTTCAGCTCTTGAATTCTTTCTTGGGTGGTTAAGAACTGCATCACAGAATCTACACGGGCATCTAGAGGAAGTTCTGGATAAACCTCTCTCAAAACATTGCGAGCAACGGATGCGATGGGATGAATATTAGACGATTCCTCTCGGCGCTCTTCTGCAATACCGGACAATTTCTTTTGAGAATCTTCTACAGGAAACTCAGCTAAAGCTTTTCGAAAACCTTCCGGATTTTGTTGAAGAAAACGCAAGGCGCTTTCCTGAAGCGACATGACCATAATAAATACTCATTAGTTTTTATATTGATAAAAATATTTTAAATGTAAGTGTGTGTGTAAAAATTCGAAACAAACATTCTACCGAAAATTTAAGAGACTGACCACAAACTTCATTTCAGTCGATTTTGCCGTTCTTTTGAACTGCTTTCCCACTTGAAGAACTCCTTCTGCAAGGGAAGGAGTTTCTCCGCTCCGGTAAGGACTCTTAAGTTCCTTGAGCCCGGCCAGGCATGTAGCTCGCTAGGTCCTGCTCTAAAGAACAGGGATCCAAGGCATAAGCTGCCCGTTCAAAAATTGGGGACAATATCGAAAGCTAATGGAGCGGCGCCAGCAAAAGATGGGGGCTGAGATATTTGCTCGAATTTAAGAAAAGAGATTTTAAATAGTTTTAAGACAGCTTCTTAGAGACTGTCGTTTCAACGACAGTCTCTAATTACTGCCATCGTTAAACGGGAAATGGCAATTAATTTTTGATGGGTATCGTAAATTTTGATTTCCCAGACCTGAGTTGTTTTGCCAAGATGGAACGGTTTTGCGATTGCAGTGACAATTCCCGATTTGACAGGCCGGATATGATTGATGTTGATATCAACTCCGACGCAGACATTGCTTTTTTGATCGATGCAGTAATTGGCTGCAGCGCTTCCGATGGTTTCTGCCAGAGCGCAAGAGGCCCCTCCATGTAAAATCCCCATAGGCTGCGTGGTGCGGGAATCTACGGGCATGGTGGCAACGAGATAGTCATCGCCTTTTTCTGTAAATACAATCCCCAAATGATCCGAGAGCGTATTTTTAGCCCGTTCGTTGATTTCTGCAACGTCGAATGAGGAGAACCAAATACTATTCGATTTCATAAATCAAAGTCACATTTGCGGTGATGGAAACATCTCCCGGTTCGATAGGGGTGGAGGGAGCTGAACATTTTGCCATTGCCATAAAATTGATTTGCGGAGAGTGCACTTGGGCATTATTCAGAGTGATCGATAAAACGCGAGAGAGGCGGACTCCTGTGGCATTGGCAATGGCTTGAGCATCCTGCACTGCATTCGTTCCGGCTGCAGACAGTGCCTCTGTCCAATACTCTCTCGAATTATGCAGCCCAAATCGAATATCGCTGATGTTATTGGCTCCTGCCTGGTTGGCAGTGTCGATGATTTTTCCTGCCATATTAAGTTTTGGAGTATGGATTAAAATGGTATTGGTGACCTCGTATCCGTTGATGCTTGGCTGCCAATCTTCCGGAGGATCTTTGGGACGAGGGGTATAGGTCGGATGGATGGAAAAGTTACTGGTTTCGTAATCGTCGGATGTTATATTGATCAGTTCCAGGTTTGCAATGATGTTTTGCATTTTTTCACTGTTTTCCGAAAGCGCTTCATTGGCGG
>DALYFE010000048.1:7581-13273 GCA_031972195.1 Chlamydiales bacterium
CGTCACGACTCCGATTTTGAGCTGGAGTTCATCAGAGGGTTTTAAAATGGTTGCAGAGGCGCTCAGTGTCAGTTTGGGTACATCGCGATCCGTTGCATACATAGAGCAATATGGAAGCAGTATGGCTAGAAAAAGAGAGATGTTTTTCATAGACTTGCCTAAAAGGTTCAATGGTATGATGCGGGAAGTTTACTGAGATCGGCGATGGAAAACAAGCGTTTGTTTTTAGGAATGGAAGTGGTAGCGCCTTGGCCTGAAGAACTCCCTTCAGGACGTATCCTTCTCCCCGAAGATCGGCATGTAACGCTTGCCTTTTTGGGCGATACCAATTTGCCTCAATTGCAAACGCTCCTACACTCTTTTCCAAAACCTCCTTTTGAAATCGGCCTTGCCGGATACTTCGACCATCCTCTGTTTTTGCCCGAGAGCTCTCCCCATGTCGCGGCTTGGCATATTCACTGGCTGGAACAAGAGGCGCAATTTTTTCATTTTCGCGAAGAGATTGTTGCATGGCTGCAGGGATACCATCTTTTTCCAAAGAAAGAAAAAAAGCGGTTTGTATCTCATGTGACCATTGCAAGAAGCCCTTTTGTCATCCATGAGTGGAAACACTCTTTTGTAAAACGGCCCCTTTTTATTCGAAATATTCATTTATGCGAATCTCTTGGTTTTTCCCGCTATGAGGTCTGCTGGACTTATCCGATACTAGCTCCCTTCGAAGAAAAAGAGCATACGGCAGATATTGCATTTGTCATTCGAGGAAAAACCATGGAACAAATCCATTTGCATGCGCAGCTTGCATTGAGTTTTCATGATCCGGCGCTTTTAAAATACTTTTCTTTTGAACCGGTTCAGAATATCGATGAAATTGTCCGGTCGCTCAATCGCATGATAGGTCTTGCAGATCAAGCGGAGGGCTGCTCTTTAAAAGCGGTGAGTTATCATGGCAAGATCGAGGGAGAGGGCATTTTAGAATGGGAGATGATCGTCGATGTCTGATTTAAAATATTTATCTCCGGCGGCCTATTTGCTGCCGAAGCATGGCGGCATGCGCGTTCCGGGTCTTGTGATTGCAACGGATGCGCTATTAAAAGAAATTGAAATCGAGCGCCCGTTGGAACAGGTCTGCAATGTTGCGCATCTTCCCGGTATCGTTGGATACAGTATTGCGATGCCCGATATTCATTGGGGTTATGGATTTCCCATCGGCGGCGTTGCGGCGATGGATGTAGAGACGGGCGTGATCAGTCCGGGCGGCGTGGGATATGATATCAATTGCGGCGTCAGGTTGGCTTTGGTAGATGATCCGTTTGAAAAAATTTCTCAGCGGGATCGAGAACTCCTTTTACGCGCAATCTTTGAGCGCATTCCTAGCGGAGTGGGCCATGGGCAAAAGGAAGGTTTGGCTCTTTCGGATGCCGATTATCGGGCCGTATTGGAAAAGGGCGCTGCCTGGGCGGTTGAGCAAGGGTATGGATATCCTGAAGATCTCGATCACATGGAGAGCCAAGGCTGTATTAAGGGAGCGAATCTCTCTTCGGTCTCCCGCATGGCGCGCGATCGAGGCCGCGAGCAGCTCGGCTCGATTGGATCGGGGAATCACTTTGTAGAAATTGGATCCATTGACACTTTGTTTGATCCTGAAACGGCCGCCGCCTGGAAAGTGGCTCCAGGCCAAACCTATATTTTGATCCATTCAGGATCGCGCGGATTTGGACATCAGATTTGCCAAGATACGCTTGATGAATTTGTCAAACAGGGGTTTGCAAAAGATCTTCCCGACAAGCAGCTAGTGGCAGCTCCCATTCGCAGCATCGCCGGCCAGACCTATTTTGAAGCGATGGCGGCAGCGGCCAATTTTGCGTTCAACAATCGCCAAAAAATTTTGGCAGGCGTACGCGATGCCTTCCATCAAGTGCTTCGAATAGCTCCCCGCAACGTTCGGCTTTTGTATGATGTTTGCCATAATATCGCCAAATTTGAACAGCATGAATTTGAAGGAAAAAAAAGACAGCTTTGCGTTCATAGAAAAGGGGCGACCCGCGCCTATGGAAAAGGGGCTAAGGAACTCTCTCCTTTGTTTCAGTCGACAGGGCAGCCGGTCCTGGTTCCTGGAGATATGGGAAGATCCAGCCATCTTATGGTAGGGCAGGGCAATCCGCTTACCTGGTGCAGCGCATGTCATGGAGCCGGCAGATGCCGGAGCCGCATCCAATCCATGGCGGCTTGGAAAGGAAAAGATCTGATCGGGCAAATGAAGTCCCAGGGAGTTTGCGTCATGGCCTCTTCTAAAAGAACGATCGCCGAAGAAATGCCCGATGCATACAAAGATGTGGATGCAGTGGTCGCTGCCGTGCAAGAAGCTAGGCTTGCGAAAATGGTCGCAAGATTAAAGCCTGCTCTGGTGATTAAGGGATGATTGATACGGCGTCCGACAGGCTGTTTGGCTCAAAAAATCTTGGCTGCAAGTTTTTTTAAGAAGGTGTTGTAAGCTTCGTGTCTCTTCAAGACACAGGGTCCTTTCTGGATCTTTAGAAGCGCCGCTTTCGTCTATGTATTTTTCTCAATATTAGAGATTGTTTCAAAATTTAAATTTTCGGTAGAATGGTTTGTTCTGATTTTTTTAGAAAATCTTATATTTAAAATGTTTTTTGTAAACACATAAACTAGCGAGTATTTATTATGGTGATGTCGCTTCAGGAAGCTGCTTTACGCACTCTTTCGAAAAATCCGGAAGATCTCGAAAAGGCTTTAGCTGAGTTCTCAATAGAAGATTCTTCAGAGGAATCGTCTGATATGCATCCAATCGCATCTGCTGCTCGCAAAGTTTTGAAAGAGGTTTATGGAGAAGTTCCTCTAGATCCCAGCGTAGATTCCGTAACACAGTTCTCGACCACTCGTGACAAAATCCAAAAGCTGAAACAATCAAGGATGAGGCCTGTCAACTGGAACAAGCCATTAGCATCGATTTATGTAGAGATCCGTTTTCAAGATCTTTTATGTTACTTAAAGAACGAAATAGAAGGTATAAGAAGAGGAAGAGCGATTTCAAGAGAAGAGTTTGCTGCTGTTTTTGGCTGCAACGAATTCCGAAGCCCAGAAGCTCGAAAAAAATTTTTGCAACAAGCAATAGAAAGGCTGGATCTGGAACAATTCGCTCTAAGGGAAAACGAGAGAATACCAGGTATCCAAAGATTGTTGTTCGTAAGTGCATCTAGCAACTACTGGGAAGGGGTGCAAGAGTTAGTCGATCAGGAAATCTGTGTGAATTTCCAAAATCCTTCTTACAGAGAGACTGCCTTGCACTATGCCGCGCGGAATAACAGTTTAGAAAGCATGCGTGTTTTGATTGCAGCAGGCGCCGAGGTCAATATTCGAGATCACCAAGGAGAGACTTCTTTATACCGGGCGGTATACAATGGTCATCAAGATGCAGTTGCAGAGCTGATTGCAGCAGGCGCTGATCCCGATATTCCAGATTTCTTGGGACATACTCCTTTGTATTGTGCGATGTCTGCGATTAAGCCGCCCTTAGAAATCGTTTCAGTTTTGCTTCAAGCAGGCGCTAATCCCAAGCTTTCAAGTTACGGAGGTGAGACTCCACTATCTCTGGCAAAGAAAAGAGGTTCTGAAGAAGCAGTTCAAATGCTCAGTGATGCTATTAAGCGTTATGGGGACAGATGAAATCCCAGGGGGTTTGCCTCATGGCCTCTTCTGACAGGACGATCGCCAAAGAGATGCCTGATGCGTACAAGAATGTCGATGCAGTAGTCTCTGCAGTCCAGGAGGCAAAACTTGCCCTGGTGATTAAAGGATGTTTGATACGGCTTTCGATAGGTTGTATGGATTAAAGGATTTTGACTACAAGGATTATTTATTATGGTGATGTCTCTGCAGGAAGCTGCTTTACGCACGCTTTCGCAAAATCCGGAAGATCTCGAAAAGGCTTTATCTGAATTCTCAATAGAAGATCGTCCAGAGGAATCCTCTGATAATCATCCAATCGCATCTGCTGCTCGCAATGTTTTAAGAGAGATTTATCCAGGATTTCCTCTAGATGCCAACGTAGATTCCGTAACGCAGTTCTTAACCACTCATAAAAAAATCCAAAAGCTGAACCGACCATGGAACAGGCCTGTCAATTGGAACCAGTCGTTAGCATCGGTTTATGTAGAAATTCGTTTTAAACAGCTTTTAGATGAATTAAAGCTAGAAATAGGATGTATAAGAGGGGGAACGAGAGTTTCAGAAGAAGAGTTTGCCTCTTTTTTTGACTACAATGCATTTCAAAGTCCAGAAGCTTGGAAACAATTTTTACAGAAAGCGACAGAAAGGCTCGATCTGGAGGAATTCGCTCTACAGGAAAGCGAGAGAATACCAGGTATCCAAAGATTGTTGTTCTTAAGCTCAGCTAACAACTACTGGGAAGGGGTGCAAGATTTAGTCGATCAGGAAATCTCTCTGAATTTCCAAGACATTTCAGGACAGACTGCCTTGCACTATGCTGTAGGAAACAATAGTTTGCAAAGCATGCGCATTTTGCTTGAAAGAGGCGCAGCTCCCAATATTCGAGATAACGAAGGACAGACTCCTTTATATTACGCAGTGATGTCTGATCATAAAGACGCAGTGGAAACGCTTATTTCAGAAGGCGTTGCTCTCAAGATTCAAGATGATTACGGTCGGTCTCCTTTGCACAGTGCTGTGCGGCATAACAGCTTAGAAATCCTGCCTATTTTGATTGCAGCAGGCGTCGATCTCAATATTCGAGATAACGAAGGACGGACTCCTTTGCACGATGCTGTGCGATATAAAAACTTAGAA
This sequence comes from Chlamydiales bacterium, assembly GCA_031972195.1. Classification (GTDB taxonomy): domain Bacteria; phylum Chlamydiota; class Chlamydiia; order Chlamydiales; family SM23-39; genus DALYFE01. The sequence goes on from DALYFE010000048.1 coordinate 12,406, forward strand.
ATCCTGCGCATTTTGATTGCAGCAGGCGCCAGTGTTAATATTCCAGATGGTCAAGGTGAGACTCCACTATCTTTGGCAGAGAAAAGCGGTTCTCAAAAAGCAGTTCAAATGCTCGTTGATGCTATATCAGGTTCTATGGAGATAGATGACGGCTTCTGTGGAATTGATTAGAAATTATTTGAACGGACAGCTTAGGCCTTGGGTCCCTGTTCTTTAGGACAGGGTCAAGCGGGCTATCTGATACCCTGCGGCAAAGAATTTGCCACCCATTACCGGAGCGGAGAATCTCTCCTCTTTTAGGGGAGAGTTCTTCAATTTTGATTGGATTAGTCTCTGCAGTCCAGGAGGCAAAACTTGCCAAGATGACCGCCAGATTAAAGCCTGCCCTGTGATTAAAGGATGATTGATACGGCTTCCGATAGGTTGTGTGAACCAAAAAAATTTCGCTACAAGGAATATTTATTATGGTGATGTCGCTGCAGGAAGCTGCTTTGCGTTCTCTTCAACGAAACCCGGAAGATTTTGAAAAGGCTTTAGCTGAGTGCTCAATAGAGGATTCTCAAGAGGAATCGTCTGATATGCATCCAATCGCATCGGTTGCTCGCAATGTTTTGGGAGAGATTTATGGAGAACTTCCGCTAGATCCCAGCGTAGATTCCGTAACGCAGTTCTTAACCACCCATGAAAAAATCAAAAAGTTAAGCCAAAAATCGCGATCGCCTGTCAATTGGAACCAGTCGTTAGCATCGGTTTATGTAGAAATCCGGTTTCAGAAGCTTTTATGTCTCTTAAAGAAAGAAATAGAACGTATAAGAGGCGGAGTAGCGATTCCAAAAGAAGAGTTTGACGCTTTTTTTGACTGCAATGC
>DALYFE010000049.1:0-13152 GCA_031972195.1 Chlamydiales bacterium
CTGCAACCTGGGAGAAGACTGCGAAAGCTGCCAATAAGAGGCTATCTGTAACATTATGAACGGGCAGCTTATGCCTTAGGTCCCTGTTCTTTAGAGCAGGATCAAGCGAGCTGCCTGATAACCTGCGGCAAAGAATTTGCCGCCCATTACCGGAGCGGAGAATCTCTTCTCTCTTAGGGAAAAGTTCTTCAACTCATAATTAAGGAATTATTTATGAAAAATACACAATCATCTGTGCTGTTGAATCCAGCAAAACGAGTCGATGTTGCTGAAAAGCGATTGATTAACTGCCACGCCGTCGATGTAAACCAGCTCATGCCCCTCAAATATAAGTGGGCATGGGAACATTATCTCAATGGCTGCGCCAACCATTGGATGCCAAACGAAGTGCCTATGGGAAAAGACATAGAACTTTGGAAATCCAATCTCCTCTCCGAAGACGAAAGACGTGTAATCATGCGCAATTTGGGCTTTTTCTCCACTGCGGAAAGCCTTGTCGGCAATAACATCGTGCTTGCGATTTTCCGGCATGTCACCAATCCAGAAGCGCGCCAATATTTGCTAAGACAAGGATTTGAAGAGGCGATTCATACCCACGCCTTCTTATATATTGTCGAATCCTTGACCCTCGATCACGGGGAAGTCTTTAACATGTATAACGAAATCAATTCGATTCACAATAAAGACAAATTTGAGATGCAAATCACAGAGGAGGTGCTGAAGCCGAATTTTTCTACAGCAACATTCGAAGGCGCCCAAAAATTCCTGGAAAATCTCATTGGATACTACATCATTATGGAAGGAATTTTCTTCTATAGCGGCTTTGCCATGATTTTATCCTTCTTGAGACAAAATAAAATGGTAGGAGTTGGAGAACAATTCCAATATATTTTACGCGATGAAACCATCCACCTGAACTTCGGAATTGATTTAATTAATGGAATCAAAGAAGAAAATCCCGATCTTTGGACTCCGAATTTCCAAAAGCACGTTGTCGATCTGATCAGACAAGCAGTCGAACTCGAAATTGCCTATGCAGAAGACTGCTTGCCAAGAGGAATTCTCGGTTTAACTGCACCCATGTTCCGTGATTATGTTCAATATATTGCCGATCGCAGATTTGAACGCATTGGACTCAAAGCAATCTATAAATCCAAGAACCCATTCCCTTGGATGAGCGAAACGATTGATTTGGGAAAAGAAAAGAACTTCTTCGAAACTAGAGTGACTGAATACCAATCGTCATCTAGTTTGACTTGGTCTTAATGGGGTAAAAAAAAACCTCGGGTTGTATAACCCGAGGTTTTTTCTCTTTTCTGTTCTAAGAAAAGAGCGCCGATTGCTCAGACAAACTATTTTTTGCCTTTTTTGCAGCCGCAGCCTCGAACATTTTCACCATCTGGTTTTTTGTTTTCAACTACGGATCCATTGTCACCGCCAGGAACGGACACGACTTCATCGGATCCAGCAGGAACTGACTGGAATGATGGAGCTGCAACAGCAAAATTGACTGCGAAAGCGGCGAGAGATGCTACGATTGTCTTCAACATAAAACACTCCTTATTTGGTTTTTAGAGAGTATTCATGCTACATCAAACCATAAATTTAATTCAAAAATTTTTCATAAAAAACCGCAACACCCTAAAAACAAAACACATACGATTTAGTTAAATTAAAATATTTTATTTATATTATAATAAAAATAAAAAACGCATTTTAGTTTTAGAGGTCAAATGGACAAGAACCTTTATAAAAAGAAAGAACCCAAAGATTTCAGCAATCCTGGAACTCAAAAAGCCTATATCGAGGAGGCGCGATCGGGCGCCGAATTAATTCGCAAAGAGATGATCGTCAACCAGACAGAACAAGTCCTCCTTGCAAAACGAATTCAAATGCTTCGCGAATTTCTTAACGACCTCCCGGCAAGCGATCCTCAATACAACATGTGCATCCTGACCGCTGAAATGGACGAGATCGAATTAAACGAACTAAAACTAAGAGAAATGATACTAGAACAAAGATTAGGCGAAAGTAAATAAAACTAACATATTTACAAATTTTATTGAAAAAAACCTAATTTGTTGTAAAATAAAACAAAGAAAGCAGGAGATAGCCATGCGAAGACCGGCAGCCAAGAAGACAGCAAAAAAAACCATGCAAAAAAAGCATGCAGCAAGCAAGAAACCTGCCTATAAGCTTGATACTGAGTATGAAGCCTACAAAAAAAATAAAGCCGCCCTCTGGGAGACTTATCACGAGCTGCAAAAAAGGGCAACCGACGCATGGAACAAGCTGCGCGTTGACATGAAGCGCAAAGCTCCTATGAATGTTCTCTTAGAGGATCGCAATCATTTGGTGCTGCTGCTTGGAGAGTGCAACTACATGACCCAAGAGTGCATGAACTGCGAAGCTGCCAACAAAAAAAAGCGCCGTTAATCGAAAAGTCCGGATATTGCAAAAAAGAATCGTTCCCGATAGACTCGGGGAATGATTCAAGTTCTTGAAGCCAAAGGGCAATCTTATCGTGATTTCATCATCACGAATTATTTGCCGATCTCTGAGCTGCAAAGCACTTTGATTGAGCTTGTCCATGTCCCGACAGGGGCAAGGGTTCTCCATGTCGCGAATCGCGATCCGGAGAACTTGTTTTGTCTTTCCTTTCAAACGCTTCCCAATAGTTCAAACGGAGTTGCTCATATTCTTGAGCATACTGTCCTTTGCGGATCTAAAAAGTTCCCTGTGAAGGATCCGTTTTTTTCGATGACCCGCCGCAGCCTGAATACGTTCATGAATGCTTTAACAGGCCAGGATTTCACCTGTTATCCGGCAAGTTCCCAGGTTGAAAAAGATTTCTACAATCTGCTTGAGGTGTATCTTGATGCCGTTTTCCATCCGGAACTGAAACACTTAAGCTTCCTTCAAGAAGGCCATCGGCTGGAGTTTACAGAGCCGAAAAACCCCAAAAGCCCGCTTCAATTTCAAGGGGTCGTATATAATGAGATGAAGGGAAGTTTGTCTTCCGCAGAAAGCAGATTATGGAGGGAGGTATTTAAACACCTGCTTCCGGATTTGCCTTATGCTTTCAATACGGGAGGAGATCCTCAAGAAATCCCTAACCTCACCCACCAAGAGCTTATAGACTTCCACCGCACCTTTTATCATCCCTCCCAATGTTTATTTTTTTTCTATGGGGATATCCCCCTATCCAGGCATCTCGATTTCATTTCTGAAAATGCTCTCAATAATGTCGGGAAGCTGCCTTTGCCGGCTCCTCTGCCCCGCCAACCTCGTTTCACCTCTCCGGTTTCTGTAGTAGAAAGATACCCTATTGCATCGGGTGAACCGATTGAAAAAAAGACCATTCTTGCCTTTGCATGGCTCACAGCCCCTGTAACCGATCAGGGAGAGCTGCTCGCTTTGACGCTTCTCGATAGCCTCTTAATGGACAATGATGGATCTCCCTTGCGCTGTGCGCTGCTGAAATCAAAACTCTGCACTCAAGCAGGCTCTTCGCTGGATGTTGAAATGAGCGAAGCGCCTCTATTGATCGTATGCAAAGGTTGTGAAGCTGCAAATGCCGAGCCTTTGAAAAAAGTTCTGTTTGACACCCTCGAACACCTGACAAAACATCCATTCCCTCAAGAACAAATCGAAGCATCCTTGCATCAATTGGAATTTGAACGAACAGAAATTAATAGCGATGATGGACCTTTCGGCCTTACCTTATTCATGCGCTCAGCCCTTCTCTCTCAACACGGAGCCAATCCGGAAAACGGCCTTCTGATCCACACCCTGTTTCGAGAACTGCGCGAAAAATTGAAAAATCCTAATTACCTGCACCATTTAATTCGATCGTATCTGCTGGAAAATCCCCATTTCCTGCAATTGACGCTCCGGCCTGACCCGACCCTTGAAAAAGAAGAAGCTGAAGAAGAACAAAGCAAACTTCATGCCATTCGCTCTAAAATGACCCATGAGGATGAAGCAAAATGCATCGCACAAGCGGCAGCGCTTGCGAAGTTTCAGGAAGAAACAGAGAACCAATCGCTTAACTGCCTCCCGAAAGTCTCTTTAAACGATGTCCCCCCTCATGTTCGAACATTTCCCCTTGAGGAAACACGGGCGGGCAGAATGCATGTCTTCCATCACGCCTGTTTTACGAACCATATCGTTTATGCGGACCTTCTTTTCGATTTGCCTGACCTGTCCCTCGCAGACCTTCCTCTGGCCTCTCTTTTAAGCAGGGCGATTACCGAAATAGGAAGCGGACCGCGCAGCTATGCAGAAAATCTCACCTTCGCACAAGCATATACCGGAGGGATCAGCGCTGCCCTCTCTCTCCATGTCTCGCAAGAAAACCCGGATCAATGCCGCCCAACATTTTCTCTCAAGGGAAAGGCGTTGCAGAGAAATGCAAATAATCTATTCACTCTCTTTGCCGATTGCATCACCCATCCGGACCTTCGAGATAAAACACGCCTGAAAGAGCTGATTGCCCAGCACGTCACCTCTTTGCAAAGCCGTCTGACAAAGAATGCTCTCAATTATGCAATCCAAACCGCTTTAAGCGCCTTTTCTTCCGCATCATTTGTGTTTGACCAATGGAACGGGCTTCCCTACTTTCAATCGATCCTCAAGTTGGCTCAAGATCCCGACACCCTCATTAAGGAATTACAGCGAGTAGCCGAAACTATCCTTGGAACAGGAACTCCTCATCTGGTGCTCTCTTGCGATCAAGAGCAATTTAAACAGATCCACGACAACGCGTTTTACCATCTGGCCGATCGGTTTCCTGAAAAAGACGCGGCCCCGTGGCGTGGAGCTTATCCACTCCCGGAAATCCCTTCCCAAGCAAGATTCATTGCATCCCCGGTTGCCTTCACTGCCTGGGGAACGCGCGCGCCTTCATACTGCGATCCCTTGTCTCCCCTTTTGCTGCTCTCCACGGAGCTGTTGCAAAACACGATTCTCCACACCGAAATTCGAGAAAAAGGAGGCGCCTACGGATCGGAGGCCTCTTATGCCCCTACGACAGGGAATTTCTACCTCTATTCCTATCGAGACCCTCAACTTGCAAAAACGATTGCAACCTTTCAAAAATCTTTAGAAAAAATCGCCTCGGCGGCCTTCAACGAAGAACAACTTGAAGAGGCAAAGCTTTGCGTTCTTCAAACATTGGACGCCCCGATCATCCCCGGCAATCGCGCAATGGCCGCTTATTCGTGGAAAAGAGCCGGCCGCACAGATTCAATGCGGGAGGCCTTTCGCCGCAAAGTCTTATCCGCTTCCAAAAAAGAAATCGCTGAGGCCGTACAAACAGCCCTGCTCCCCAAGAAAAAAATCCTCGTCACTTTACTAGGCCAAGATCTCTATGAAAAAGAGAAGAAGAAACTAAAACAGGAACTGGCCGTCCTTCCTCTTGAAAAATCTTAAAGAAACCGCTATTATTTCAAGTGTTACCTAGGAGGTTTTTCTATGAAAAAATGGATTTTCTTTACGATTTTAGGCGCAATTGCCATTACATCATCGAGTTTTAAAATAAACACCTCATCTGGGTCGGACCTGCTCGAACAAACCTCGCAAGCATTTACCCAGATCGCGGAAAAGGCCATGCCTGCCACTGTTTATATTAAATCTGAAATTACCCAGCCTCAGCAAAACGGCAACCAATTCGACCTCTTTCAAGACGATTTTTTCCGAAGGTTTTTTGGAGGTACTCCATTCAACAGCCCTCAGTCCCAACCGCAACCGCAAATCGCAGGGGGGTCCGGATTCTTAATTACAGAAGATGGATTCGTTGTAACCAACAACCACGTCATTAAAGACGCCTCAAACATCACGGTCGTACTCAATGATGGCCGCGAATACTCTGCAACTGTCAAAGGAACGGATCCGAGAACAGACCTGGCTCTCCTGAAAATCGAAGAGACCGATCTCCCCTTCTTAACTTTTGGCGATTCCGATCGTCTCAAAATTGGAGAACTTGCAATCGCTATTGGCAACCCCTTTGGCATTGGAGCAACACTCACTACAGGGGTCATTAGCGCAAAAGGACGCCAAGACCTTGGAATTGCCTCATACGAAGATTTTATCCAAACCGATGCGGCGATCAATCCGGGAAACTCCGGAGGCCCGCTCTTAAACATTCATGGGGAAGTGATCGGAGTCAATACCGCCATTTATACCCGCAGCGGCGGTTACATGGGCATTGGCCTGTCCATTCCCAGCCACATGGCCCAAAACGTAATTGAACAGATTCTCGATACAGGAGCTGTCAAACGCGGATATCTTGGGATTGTTCTACAACCGGTAGACAAGGATCTGGCCGATGCATTGAACTTGGACAATCAAGAAGGAGCCCTGGTATCTGACGTGGTGAAGGGATCCGCTGCTGCAAAAGCTGGTCTTCAAGCGGGAGATATCATCCTGCAGTATAATGAAAAACCGGTGAAAAATGTCTCTAAGTTCCGCAACGAAATCGGAATGATGACTCCATCCGCCGCCATCAAGCTGCTCGTCTTAAGAGACGACAAAAAAATCACACTCAATGCAACGCTTGGCGCCCTGGAAGGAGAAACGATCTCCGCAGAACTGATTCAAAAACTCGGTCTTGAGCTGGAGAACTTAACTCCGGAACTTTCTTCAAAATTGGGGTACAATAGTACTGTCGATGGAATTGTGATCACTAAAATCAAGTCGGGATCGCCTTCTGCGCTTGCAGGTCTTCGCCCCGGATTTTTAATCACAGGCGTCGCAATCAACTGGAATGATCAAAAACCCGTCAGAAGCACCTCCGAATTTGAAGAGGCGCTGAAAGATGTTGGCGACAAAAAGCATTTGATCCTCATCGTCCGCCATCAAAACTTCCAGCGTTACTACACAGTAAAATTGGGATAAGCAGACTCCCTCCTGCGTAGCTGCAAAGTTACGCAAGAGGGCTCATTAACGAAAATGATATGATTACTCTGTAAACTCAGGAGGAATACAAAATGGCGCCGCAATTTACAGAAGCCGTGATGCATGCACTCGAAGAAGCCTATCAGTTCGCCCAATCGCGCAGCCACACGGAAATAGGAGAAAATCATCTTCTCCGCGCATTGGCATCCGATCCTAAAGGATATTTCTCCTCTCTTTGCACAGCGCTAAAGATCGATCCCGCAGCGCTCGTAGAACAGCTGGATGCCGCTTTGGCAACCTTTCCTTCTTTTTCCGGTTCTGCTACTCCGCCGCAAATATCGCAAAAGCTGCAGCAGAAAATACTAGCTGCGGATGCAATTGCAAAAAGCTGGAATGATGCTTATATCAGCAGCGATCATCTATTGCTGAGCTTTTGGGAAAGCTCTGAGGAGCCGTTTGCCTCTTTTGTTCGGCGCTCGAAGAAAACCAAAAAAAACGTGGAAGAAGAAATCCGCAATTTGCGCGGGGGAAAACATATGGACTCCCCCATGGGAGAGTCGAACTTGAGGACGCTGGAAAAATATTGCAAAAACTTAACCGCGCTCGTCAAACAAGGCAAGCTCGACCCCGTCATTGGCCGGGATGAAGAAATCCGCCGGACAATCCAGGTGCTCTCACGAAGAATGAAAAACAACCCAATGCTGATTGGAGAACCCGGAGTTGGAAAAACGGCTATCGCAGAAGGACTGGCCCATCGCATCATCCAGGGAGATGTTCCCGATTCATTGAAAAACAAGCAGTTGATGGCCCTCGATATGGGAAGCTTAATCGCCGGGACAAAATACCGAGGGGAATTCGAAGAGCGTCTTAAAAGCATCTTGCAAGAAGTAGAGGCATCGGAAGGGAATATCATCCTCTTCATCGACGAAGTGCATACACTGGTGGGAGCCGGCGCCACGGAAGGCTCGATGGACGCTGCGAATCTATTGAAACCGGCTCTTGCTCGAGGAACGCTTCATTGCATCGGCGCGACCACATTGAATGAATATCAAAAGTATATCGAAAAAGATGCTGCATTGGAAAGGCGCTTTCAACCCATCCAAATCCCCGAGCCTTCTTTAGAAGATGCAATAGCTATCCTACGCGGGCTCAAAGAACGGTATGAAATTTTCCATGGGGTTCGAATTACCGAAGGAGCGCTCCATGCTGCCGTCACCCTTTCCGCACGCTATATTACAGATAGAAGACTCCCCGATAAAGCCATCGATCTGATCGATGAGGCGGCAAGCCTCATCCGAATGCAGATCGGAAGCCTTCCCTTGCCCATCGACCGCGAAGAAAGACGGCTCGCCTCTTTGCTTGTCAAACAGGAAGCATTGAAGCAGGAAGGAAAACAAGATGCAGAAGAAGAACAAACGATTGCAAAACTCCAAGAAGAACTTGCTGTTTTGCGAGCAAAATGGAACCGGGAAAAAACGCTTATCCAATCTCTCAAAGAAAAGAAAGACGCGCTAGAGAAGTTGAAATTTCAAGAAGAAGAGGCGGAAAGAAAAGTCGATTACAATAAAGTCGCTGAATTGCGTTATGCCGCGATTCCGGCTTTACATAAGCAGATCGAAACTTTGCAGCACGAACTCAATGAGCTAGAGGAACGTCTTTTGCAAGAAGAAGTAGATGAACAGCTGATTGGGCAAATCGTCGCCAAATGGACGGGAATTCCCGTAGATCGGATGCTTGAAAAAGAAGCTGCAAAGATTGTGCATCTGGCTGAACATTTAGAAAAACGGGTAATTGGACAACCCCTTGCCATCACAGCGGTAACCCAGGCCATCCAAAGAAACCGCGCCGGTTTGAGCGATCCTAATCGTCCTGTAGGAGTCTTTTTATTTTTAGGGCCGACCGGAGTAGGAAAAACCGAACTGGTCAAAGCGCTCGCTGAACAGCTATTCGATAAGGAAGATGCGATTATTCGTTTAGACATGTCTGAGTACATGGAAAAACATAGCATATCCCGCCTGATCGGCTCGCCTCCGGGCTATATCGGCTACGAAGAAGGAGGACAGCTCAGCGAGGCGCTCCGCCGTAAACCTTATTCGGTCGTCTTGTTCGATGAGCTAGAGAAAGCCCACCACGATGTACTCAACATCTTCTTGCAAATATTCGATGAAGGACGCCTGACCGATGGCAAAGGACGCAAGATCAATTGCAAAAATGCTCTGTTCATTATGACATCGAACTTGGGCTCGGATATCCTCCTGCAAAAGATGGAAGGAAAAAAAGAGTGGAGCAAAGAAAGCCTTCTTGAAATTCTGCAGCCTCTGTTGCGATCTACTTTCCGTCCCGAATTTTTAAACCGTCTGGATGAAGTTCTTCCCTTTGTCCCTCTCAAACAAAAAGATATGGAAAAAATCGTCGCCTTGCAATTGGAACTGGTCAAGAAAAGGCTTTTAGAGCGGCGCATTACTCTCAAATGGAACGACGAAATCGTGGAATACCTGGCTGAAGAGGGGTATGATCCAATATTCGGCGCTCGGCCTCTCAAGCGCCTCATCCAGCAAGAAGTCGTCAATACGTTAGCATCGGGGCTGCTCGAAGAAAAAATCCCTCCTCATTCAGAAGTTCTTCTGACCACAGAAGAGAAAAAGGATCGGATTGCAATCCATTATGAGGTAAGAAGTCATAAACCTAATTAATACAACTCATCGCTTAGCTCGGTAATGAGCTGCAAGATCCGGTCTAAGACGATCTGCGCTTCGTAGATGGAAGCGCCGCTTTGGATCATCCGGTGAAGCTGATCCCTTTCATTTAAGAAAAGCTCCCCTATATCCAGATCGAATTTTTTCTTTGGCTGCTTGCGGATTTGTTCTTCATATTCATCGACCTGTTTACGAATCAAAGCAAGCTGCGTTTGACGCATCTCATCGCCGAGTCTTTCAATTTCCGCATGGATTTTTTTTTCTTCCCTTTCAGCCAATTCTAACTTTTTCTGAAGAAAAATAATTTTCTGCTTTTGTTTTGTCAAAGGCAAATCGAGAGAGACATTAGAAGATCTAACACCGCAAGAAGACAGAGCCAGGGCTGCAAGCAATAAAAGTCGCATTGATATCTCAGAGTTTTCGCAATCAAGGTTTTAAGCGTTCAACAAAAGAACGAAATTCAGGATCGTCCTTTATAGCGAGAAATTCTTCTTCTTGCAAGATCATTTCTAAATCAAGACCACCCTGCCTCCACGCAGCTTGCAACCATCCCCCCGCAGGTTTAGGCTGCTTAAGATATGCGAAGGCGCGCGCATTGCGAACGGCGATCTCCAAATTATTTGCAATTTGATAACAATCGCTTGAAATATCAGCAACCAACTGATAATCCTTTTGCACTGCGGCAAGTTTATGCAAAAGACATAGGGCATCCTCAGACAAATGCTCTTTAATGGGTTTTAAAAGATCATAGGCCAACTTATGATTGCCTTCCTGTTCACTTAAAAAAGCCAGGTACTGTGCAGCAGCAAAAGAGAGCACGCCCCCGGCGCTTTTTGTTCGAACCTGTTCGAAGAACTGCTTGGCCTCTTCTTTTTTCCCCTCTTTTAAAGCGACCTCTCCCGCAAGGAGCAAGGCTTTATTTTCTTCATCGCGGTCGCTAGGATTTACAAAACGGCTCTTGCGCCACGAATCAAAGCTTTGGAACGCGAACAGGAAAAAGAGAGCCCCGGCGAGAAATGCCTGCGCTATGAAGAAATAAAAAGAGAATAATGACGCAATCACGGCTCCGATTAAAAGAGCTGCGCGAAACCCTTTGATCCCAAAAATTGCTTCCAAAACAATCCGAAGCAGCTGCCCTCCGTCAAGAGGAAGGACAGGCAGCAAATTGACAACCGTCCAGAAAAAGTTGGCAACCTGAGTCCATTTTAAAATACCAATGACTACGGGATTTAAAGAGATTTTCATTTGGAGCATGAAGGTCGCAAAAAGAAACAGAAAAAATCCAAAAAGGGGTCCATTGAATGTAATCAAAAATTGCTGCCAAAAGCGCAGCTTCGGCCCTTCATAGGAGGTAAGCCCTCCTAAAGCAACCAATTGGATTTGCGCTTTCTGCCTAAACATCACTGCAGTGAGCGCATGTCCAAATTCATGAACCAGAACGGAAAAAAAAATAATTCCCACCCAAATCAAGGTCCCCATCAGGTTCTGAGAATATGCCCAACCAATCATTGCAGCGAGCAACCAAAAAAACGGGTGGATCGCAACGGGAATTCTTCCGGGAATAACAATCATTGTTTCAAAGCCTCTGCAACAGCATGCCCCATCTCCGCAGGACTGCGGGTAATAACTGCCCCTGCTTTCCGAAATGCTTCATATTTCTGCTCTGCAGTTCCTTGGCCTCCGGAAATAATCGCTCCGGCGTGCCCCATTCGTTTTCCCGGAGGAGCAGTAACGCCTGCGATAAACACAGCCAATGGCTTTTTCCCGTGATGGAGCATCCACTCGGCTGCTTGCTCTTCCGCATCGCCGCCAATCTCTCCAATCAACAAAACGACTTTTGTTTCCGGATCTTTTTGAAATGCATCGAGAACATCAATAAAATTAGTCCCATTCAACGGATCCCCGCCGATCCCAACACAGGTTGATTGACCCAAATTCAGCTGGCTCGTCTGCCATACCGCCTCATAAGTCAAAGTTCCTGATCTTGAAACAATTCCGACAGGCCCTTTTTTATGGATGTATCCCGGCATGATCCCAATTTTACATTCGCCCGGAGTAATCAATCCGGGACAATTCGGTCCGATCAGGCGCGATGTCTTGGAAATATTCATCACACGTTTTACCTCTAACATGTCCTGAATGGGAATGCCTTCCGTAATGCAAACGATCAAAGGGATTCCGGCATCTTCCGCCTCCAAAATAGCATCTGCGCAATGGGGGGCCGGTACGAAAATCAATGTGGCGTCCGGATGGACGGCTTTTTTTGCATCCCAAACCGTGTCAAAAACAGGAATCCCTAAGATTTCCTGCCCTCCTTTTCCGGGAGTCACTCCCCCAACAACATGCGTTCCATACGCCTTGCACTGTTCTGCATGAAAACGGCCTGCCTGCCCGGTAATGCCTTGTACAATTACCTTTGTCTTTTTGTTGACCCAAATTGCCATGACACTCCCTATTTCTTCGATGCCGCAACTGCCAATTCAGCGGCTTTTTGTAAATTCTCAGCGGTTGCCACTTTAATATGGCTTTCTTTGAACAACCGCCTTCCCTCTTCAACATTTGTCCCTTCAAGACGAACCACGATAGGAATCTTGATATGCTGCTCTTTCGCGGCGTGGATGACTCCCTCCGCAATCGTCGCGCAATTCATGATCCCTCCAAAAATATTCACCAGGATCGCTCGAACTTTTGAATCAGACAGAATAATGCGAAACCCTTCGGCGACTTTCTCTTTTGTAGCGCCTCCTCCCACGTCCAAAAAGTTCGCAGGAGATCCTCCGCACAGTTCTATAATATCCATGGTGGCCATCGCAAGTCCTGCGCCATTCACCATACACCCGATATTCCCATGCATTGCAATATAGGCCAAATCAAACTCTTTTGCCGCCGATTCCTGCGGAGAACTTTGCTCCGGATCGTTAAAAGAAAGAATCTCGGATTGCCGAAACAATGCATTGTCATCGATGGCAAGCTTTGCATCAATTGCCAAAATTTCTCCTTGGGGAGTTTTGACCAAGGGATTAATCTCTAAAAGCGAAGCATCCGTTGCGATAAAACATTTGGCAAGCCCCTGCGCTATTTGCGCTCCCTTTTTAGCATCTTCTCCGGTCCATCCCATAAATTTGCAGAGCCTAAGAATTTGATAGGGCCGCAACTTTCCATCAAAACCAAAGGCCATCTGCAAAATTTTTTCAGGAAATTTATGAGCGATCTCCTCGATCTCCATTCCCCCTTCAGGAGAGGCGATCAACAAAGGAACTGCTCGATTGCGGTCGATCACCGCACCCATGTAATATTCCTTGGCAATATCAACAGGCCTGGAAATCAAAATTTTTCTCGCGATCACACCTTCGGGCCCTGTTTGCTGATTGACCATTTTCATACCGATCAGACCATGGGCAATTTTCCCCACTTCATCCCGAGATTTTGCAAATTTAACGCCCCCCGCCTTTCCTCTGCCTCCTGCATGCACCTGAATTTTCAAGACGGCTGAATCGAGTTCCAAATCCACGGCAATCTGCTTTGCTTCTTCAACGCTACAGGCGACTCCAAAATCAGG
>DALYFE010000050.1:0-13057 GCA_031972195.1 Chlamydiales bacterium
CAAGTAGAGCCGGAGCTACACGATGGCAAGAAGGAAAAATCCCAAAGCTGGCAAGTAGACGGACGCTACCGCATTCCCATCATTACGAACACTGCCTTTTTGCAAGAGATGATTTTGGGATATGACTTCAAGCAGGTGATTGGACGCATTAAGAAAGACGGCCACGTGATTTTCCATGGCCTGGCTGACATTGACCAGTTCATGGTTGGTTATGATTTAGGGCATAAAGGACGTCATCACCGCTTAGCTCTTGTGGCCGAGCTCTACGGCAACCCCGGAGGGATCACGACCAACAATAAGCAAGCGCCTTACGAGCTCTTTAGAGAGGGTGCGGGCCCTCAATATATCTACGGCAAGCTTTCTCATTCCTTTGCCTATCGCTTCTGCAGACATTGGTGGTTTAGCTATGATTTAAACGCGCAGCTTTCCAGCAAAAACCTGCTTCCAAGCGAGCAGTTTACTCTGTCCGGCTATAATGCTGTTCGAGGCTTTGAAGAGCGCATTGTCAGCGTTGACAATGCTCTTTTGCTGAATGTCACGCTCCAAACGCCTCGTTTTAGCATCGGGAAGCTGGCAGGCTGGTCGAGAACAGCCTTTGACGAGCTTTATTTATTTGCCTTTTGCGACTATGGAGTTGGCGGCAACCATCAACCCGGTCCCGGAGAGAGCTCGACTGTAAGTTTAGCCTCTGTTGGTCCCGGAGTCCGCTACCAAATCGACCGCTATGTAAGCGCCCGATTTGATTACGGCTTCCAGTTGTTCCACCATGGTTTTCACAACCCTTCAGACTCCCGTTACAACTTTGGGTTAATTGTTAGCTTCTAATAATGGGCAGAGGCTTATCGGTCAGCCATGGGAATTTTCTGCTCCAATATTACACTAGGCGATTCTGGTTTAAACAGATTGAAATAGATCCTCAAAAGAGGGGGACCTATAAACCCTGTCTTCCCCATAAGAAGCAGAATCCTCTGAAGAGGAAGAATCCTCTAAAGGGGAGAAAGTCTTCAAAAGGTTGTGTGTCCTATAAGAGAAGGCAGTTTTAGCCAAGGTATTGCCTTCGGCGACCCTCTGGTTTGGGATGGTATAGAATTCAACAGATGGTGCCGATACTGTCTCTGACAGAAGGATCAGAGAAGTAACAAAACACCGTCCCGCCAATTTCATTCTACTTCCTGCTCTGTCAAAATCTCCGTCTATAGCCGCGTTTTTCATAGCTATGCCAAGATTTGCGATTGTACTCAGTAGTGTTGGGAGGAATAATACAAAGCTTTCTGCTCTGCCTAAAGTCCAGCGCTTTGCCAGTTCTAGTTTAGATTCATCCTTATCTCTGAAGACAACTAGAAGGATGGGTAAAGCAATGAGAAGTACAGCTCCGGCTCCGGCCAATATTCCCCAGCCAATGGGTCCAGAGACAGCCAATGGGTCCAGAGACAGCCAATGATAGAAGGGGAACCCACAATGGAGCCGTTTTAAAAACTGCCGCACTAACAGCAGTAGTCAATGTTAAGGTTGCGGTCGTTTTTACCCAGGGCTTCAGGGTTTTGCTTTGGCTAGTAGAATAGGGTTTATTGAATATTGAAAAACTCTCAACCATAACATCTCGCTTTTTTTTGTTGGTAATAATTAATATTATATCATTAGTTGTATTTTTATTCAAATTTTTTATAGATATAATTATTTGTTTTTCATTCTGTTTTTTTTGTTAGATTCTTGATTGTTAGGTTCTTTGAGAATGGGGTATTCCTCTTTTGAAATAAGTGGATTTCTGTATCTTTTTGAAATTTATAGACTTATGTTTGTAAGAAAAATATGAGGATAAAAAGATGCTGCTATATCTCTTGAACAGATACCTGATTCTTCGATGATTAGGAACAGCAGATTTTACTTGGATGTCCTCAGCTTAAGGACATACAAAAAGATCGCTAAAAGCTTATTTGGGGATAAAGATCTCGAAAAAAGACTCTTTTAATCATTGCTTACATTTGTATCGCATCTTCCCAACCATAAGGACTGTCTTCTGATACCGCATTCGGTGGTCGAGATCCATAGCCATAGCTCTCGTTAGATGTTAGCGCTGCCTCAGAAGAAGAGTCTTCGTTTTCGCTGGTAGGTAATACGGCATCTTCCTTAGGACGATCCTTTGGCTCTACTTGTGCTTGATCGCTCCAAGTAAAGAATTCCGTGAAGACACCATCTTTTTTCTCTAGATGTTGTGTTAGATAAATTGGTGTCTTAATACCGGTCGACATATTCGAGGTTTGAAGAGGAACTTCACAGATGATTCTGTAATTGTTTTCGTCGGTAAATTGAGCATCCCATGCCACATGTTCATCTCTTTCTTGGAAGAGTATATTCGAACATGCGTATAATTCGTCCGCCTTTTTTACAAAATCATCATAAATCAAATTGGAATCAGTTATACGTGTTTGTTTTGACATCATTACCTGGGTCTCAATAGATTCTTCTACCGGTAGCCCTGGATAGCATAGGCAAGGGGATAGAGTTGAGCGGGCAAGCTGGATGAAAGATTGTTGGAAGTGCCGAGTAAATTCATGAGGGAGCTCAGTCTTGCCTTTTTCGTATCGGTCGCCAAGGATAGTTTCGTTAAGTAACACCATATCAGCTCCATCTTTAAAAAATGGGACTTCATTAACGATTCCTATTCTGCATAGATCTGTCTCTAATTCTCCGGGATTGATTTCTACTTTTGAAAGAATATTTGTGTGGATGGGGGAAGGAGAGTTAATCGATAAAGTTGTCTTAGTTGACTTTGAAATGCTAATTGGTTGTAGCTCTCGTCGAGAAGTGATTTTCTGAGGACGATGTTTTGGTTCTGCGACAGGTTCAGTGCTCCATGTTACATATTCCTCTATGAAACGGCCATTTTCTTTCTTTAGATGTTGAGTCACATAAATTGGAAATGCATAATCGCTCTTCGGATTCTGCTGATCGACTTTAGGGTGATGCATATCCATAATATAGAATGTCTGTTCGCAGGTAATTTCGTAATTGTCTTTATCGGTAAATTTGTAGCCCCATGCCGTATGCTCCATAGACTCCATCAGGACGTATTGGCCGCCTTGCCCTAGTTTTTCTGCTAATGTCTTATAGGACGGAATTAGAAAAAGTTGATTAAAACATTCCATGAATTCCTCAGGTGCGTTCTCAGGAAAATAGGTACGAATAGGGTTTTCTGTTGAAATTTCTTGTTGTTGAATCCAACCGGTTCTGTTTCCGTCTAGGCCCACTTGGTTTGTAAAAATACCAGCCTGTAGTTCCGTTTGAACAGTTGTCGTTTTGATTTTTTTAGGAATAGCATCTACTGCTTTATTCATGATTTGCTGAAAAGAACTCTGCGGCGCTTCAGCTAGTATCTGATTCACGGCCTGCTCAAAAGACTTCTCTGGCGCTTCAGCTGAAGGTTGTCTCATTTTTTTGACAAGAAGATAAATCCCTACGCCAATTCCAAGAATTCCAGCGCCAATCAGAACGGTAACAAGAAATGATAAGACAAACAGACCGGGAGGTGTTACAGCAAAACTTATGAGAGCAGGCACCGCGAGCGGTACCCAAATCGGAGCATATTTGATGGCGGCCCCGGCGATGACGCTGACGACACCAGCTACGCCAACTGCTGCCGATACTTTAACGACTCGGCCTTTTAAGGAGCCTGTTTGCGCCAGAGTAGTTGCAATGGACGTTGCACTTCTAGGTTCAACGTCTACTTTTATTGCATCTGTTTTTGTTGCCATAATATCCTCTTTGTTATGTATATTATAACATTAAATTGAGATTAAAAATAGTCTTTGGATTATATTTTTTATATATTTATCCCGATAATTGACTTGTTTTATCTTGTTGGATTTTAAGGACTTGTAAATTGCAAGATGTCAGGGGTGAACGTGAGCAAAGAATATTGGGATAAGAAGGTGTTGTTTTATGGCATCTTGGGAGAGGAGGCGTTATTCTTCAATGGAAGAAGCGGGCTCTGCTTCAATTTCTTCAATTTTCGGCCGTACAACAAGGCCGCGGAGGGCTTGTTTCAGGGCTGGGAGGCCTGTGCCTTCCAGGGCGGAGATCTCGAAAAGGGTCTCTTTTGGGAAGGTATAGCGGGAGCGGAAGGACTCGGCGAGGGGAAGGGCCTCTTCCTGGTCGATCTTGTTTAAAACGACGACAAAAGGCTTTTCCAGCATGGCCGGGTTATAGGCTTCCAGCTCTTTGCGGAGGATCAAAAACTCTTCGAAAGGATCGCGCTCTTGATAGGGGGCAAGTTCGATGAGGAATACCAGGGCGGAGGTCCGTTCGATATGGCGCAGGAATGCAAAACCAAGGCCTTTGTTCTGGTGGGCGTTTTCGAGGATGCCGGGAATGTCTGCGATCAGGATTCTTTCTTCGTTGCTGAAGTGGACGATGCCGAGGTTGGGGCGAAGGGTTGTAAAGGGGTAGGGAGCGATTTTTACCTGTACGTGGGCAAGGCTGGAAATCAGGGTCGATTTGCCGGCATTGGGCATGCCTACGAAGCCGACATCTGCGATGAGCTTTAGTTCAAGCTCTACTTCTTTTTCTTCGCCGGGGGTCCCTTCCGTGCAAATATAGGGGGCTTGGTGTGTGGAGGTTTTAAAGCGGCTGTTGCCTTTCCCGCCTTTGCCGCCGATGCAGATTTCTACGCGTTGGCCTTTTTCAGTGAGGTCGTAGAGGATCTCTTTTGTGACAGAGTCTTTGACGAGAGTTCCCATCGGGACTTTAATCACAAGGTCAGGGCCTGCTTTCCCTTTGCAATTGTTGCCGGAGCCGGGCATGCCATTTTTGGCTTTGATGATGCGACGGTTGCGGTAGTGCTCGAGAGAGAATACTTCAGGATCTGCTTCTAGAAAAAGAGAGCCGCCATCGCCGCCATCGCCGCCGGCAGGGCCCCCTTTAGGGATGAATTTTTCGCGGCGCCATGCAATGACGCCGTTGCCGCCTCTGCCCGCCGACAAGTGTAAAACAACGCTATCGACGAACATGGATTCTTCAGCTTATTGAGGGATGATGGATACGTAGGTCTTGTCGGCTTTTCTGAAAGACACAATCCCGTCTGTGAGAGCGTAAATTGTGAAATCTCTACCGAGTCCTACGTTTTTGCATGGGTGCCATTTTGTTCCTGTTTGGCGCACAATGATGCTGCCGGTGGTAACAAATTGCCCCATGGTCGCCTTGATGCCAAGACGTTGGGAATGAGAATCGCGTCCGTTGCGAGTAGATCCTTGTCCTTTCTTATGTGCCATGAGAAACCTTTATGCTGCTTCGATCTTAGTGATTTTAACCCGGCAATATTTTTGACGGTGTCCGACAGTTCTTCGGGACTTTTTGCATGGTTTGTATTTGAATGCGATGACTTTCGGTCCTTTTACTTGTCCGAGCACTTCAGCATGGACTACGCATTTTGGAAGATAAGGAACCCCTACCTTCGGAGTGGTGCCGTCGTTGAGTAATAAAACTTTATCGAATCGAACAGTCGTCGCTTCTTCGAGGAGATCGACATCGATCACATCGCCTTCTTGAACCCGGTATTGTTTGCCGCCGGTTTCGATTATCGCGTACATAGTGGAATCCTCCGGAATGATTTGCCAAAGATCATAGCTGAAAGGGGTAGTGTCTGTCAATCATCAGAAAAAAGAAAGGGGTTAAAAAATTACTTTGCTCTTTGGAGTTTGAAAAATGTTTTGTTTTTTAGGAGCAGGATGGTGAAATAAACGATGGCAGCCAGGAGTGCGATGGTAGATCCTGGAGGCCAGTCGAGGACATAGGAGGCGTGCAGGCCGAAAAAACTAAATAAAGAGGAAAAGATCACGGCGCTGATCATGAGAAGGGGCAGGCTCCTTGTAAATAGGCTGGCTAAGGTGGCGGGGATGGTGAGAAGTGCGATCACAAGGATGGTGCCGATGACTTGGATGAGAAGAACAATGGTGATTGCTACCAGGGTAAGGAGCAGCATGTAGAGCATGCGGACGGGAATGCCTCGCAAAAGGGCCTGTTCTTCATCAAAACAAAGCGCTACAAATCTGCGGTAATAGAAAAATATGGCTGCGAGGATCGCTGCGTCCAAAATACCCAGCAGTACGAGATCGCGGGTATGAATCCATAAAATATTGCCAAATAGATAGTTCATCAGATCTACATTGGTCCCCGGAGTCAAAGAGAGAAAGATCACTCCCAGGGCCATGCCTGTGGACCAAATAGCTGCAATCACCGCATCTTCGCGCTGCCGGTATTTGAGGTGGATCCATCCAAGGAGCAGAGCGGAGCCGATGGCCCCGAAGAATGCGCCAAGGAGAGGGTCGAGCCAGGAGATGCCGTAAGAGCGTTGGATCCATAGGCAAGCTCCCATGCCGCCAAGAAGGGAATGGGAAATCGATCCGGCAATGAACGCAATCCTTTTGACAATGACAAAAGATCCTACGATCCCGCTTGCAAGCGAGGCGAGCAGGCTGGCCCAAAGGGCCATTTGGAGGAAGGGGTCGTTTAAAAATGCGTCAAGGTGCATTGGATTCCTGGGTAGCTGCGGGAGTGATTAACGGAGTGTGATAAAGGCCTAGGGCAAAATGTTCGCAAAGCAGTTCGGGAAGGTAGGGGGTGATTTGGTTTTGAA
This sequence comes from Chlamydiales bacterium, assembly GCA_031972195.1. Lineage (GTDB taxonomy): Bacteria > Chlamydiota > Chlamydiia > Chlamydiales > SM23-39 > DALYFE01. Next base: position 6,632 of record DALYFE010000050.1, read on the forward strand.
CGCACAGGACTTGATCGACTCTTTCGATGATGGTTTTGAGATCGTGAGTCACAAGCAAGATGGTCTTTTTTTCTTTGAATTCCGAGAGTTTGTTCAGAATCGTCGATTTGGACATCGGATCGATATTTGCGGTGGGCTCGTCGAGGAGAAGCAGATCCGGATTGGAAAGAAGCGCTCTGGCAAGCAGGGCGCGTTGAGCCAAGCCTCCCGATAGAGAGGAAAATGCTTTTGAGCGATGGGCGGAAAGACCTAGTTCTTCGAGTAATTTTTGAGCGCGGTCTTTTGCATCCGATGGATAGGAGAATCGATTGGAAATGGCTCCTAGCATGACCAATTCCAAAACCGTGATCGGAAAATCGCGGTCTGTTTGAGAGACTTGAGGCACGTAGCCGATCCGATGGCGCATTTGGGATGGGGACTTTCCAAACAGTTGGATCGATCCTGATTCCGGGGTGAGGAATCCCATGAGAAGTTTCAAAAATGTTGTTTTGCCTCCTCCGTTCGGGCCGATGATCCCAATGAAAGTGCCTGCCGGTACTTTGACATGCGCTTTTTGCAAGATGGGAGTTTTGTCGTAGGAAAAGCTTAAATTGGAGACTTCAATGGCAGTCACGGCAGCCCCTCTTGAGATCCCGGGGGGAATGCGATGAGGCGTGCGAGTTTTCTCATTGTTTCCAGGTAATTGGCTGAATAAGGGTCGATCATTTTTACGGGAACATGGAGCTGTTCGGCAATGAGTTGGGCTCCCTTGTTGTTATATTGAGGGAGGGCTAGTGCGATTTCGACGCCTTTTTGGCGCGCTTTGCTCATCATTTCTTCAAGATGGCGGGGTCTGGGGTCTTTTCCTTCTTGTTCAACAGAGAGTTGTTCGAGGTTGTAGTCGCGGCAGAAATAGGCAAATGCCGGATGAGAGACAATTAGCGAGCGGTGTTGGACGGGAGTGAGCATTGCGCTGATGTCCTGGTCGAGCTGGGAGAGCTCTGCGAGAAGATGGTCCAGGTTGGTTTTAAAATAGGCGCGATGTTCAGGGAAGCGCTCGGACAAAATATGGGCGATCATTTCAGCCTGGCTTGCCGCAAGTTTTGGGCTGAGCCAAATATGCCGATCCAGATGATCGAGACAGCAGTGGGAAGAGGTATGTTCCGATTCAATGAGATCGATCCCTTCGCGCAGATCGTGGACCGAGAGGTCGGGATTTTTGACTTCCAGGAAGGAAATAATTTTATTTTCAAAGGGCTCTCCAATGCGGAACCAGATGTGGCCTCGTCCGATTTCGAGCACCTGGCGGGAGGTAGGTTCGTATGCGTGGGGATTTGCGCCGGATGGAATAATTGTTTGTACATCCACCGCATCGCCGCTGATCTGTTCGGTTAAAAATCGATAGGGGGCAATGCTGACGAGAACCAAAGGTTTGTGGTTGGGTTTGGCGGCGTCGCCAGGCTGTTTCCCGCAGCCGAAAAGGAGCGCAGTAAAGAGAAAAAAAAGGATTTTTGTGTGCATTTTCAAGGGCAGAGTATCTCATGTTCCATTCTCGGCTGTCAAGTGGGGATGGGATGTCAAAAAAAGGTTTTTCTGGTTTGAATAGGGATATTTCGTGTAGCATTGATAGCATTGTTTCTTTGGAGGGGTGTCCGAGTGGCTTAAGGAGCCCGCTTGGAAAGCGTGTATACGTGAAAACGTATCGTGGGTTCGAATCCCACCCCCTCCGTCTTTTTTGATTATTTCCATCCAGTAAGCCATTTTTTGTACTCTGATTGGCGCAATCCATATCTGGCTATATTCCCCTCATGCAAACTCATTAGCTCTGTTTCGATAATTTCAATGAACCGCATTTGATCCTGTGAAGGAACATGGCTTTTTGCCTGTTGTCTGATCAGTTCAGTTGCTGATTTTTTATTCAGCCCTTTGCGAACAATGGTGGAAACGGTTTCTTTTCTTAAATCGCGGTACAGAATTCGAAAAGGATCGGGTTCTCCCAGTGATTGCCGGGTGGTGGAATAGCGGGAGCAGGATCGTTCGTAAGCCCAAATGAATATCTCGCGTAAAAATTCGATCCGATTTAATTCATAAACGCCGATCAGGCCGCCAATATACATTTTCTCGGGCACATCGACAAAGGATAGAGGGCAAAGATTTTTTTGAATCAACGGTAAATTGGCAGCAAGACGAGAAACTCGCTTATTAACATCTTCAAAAGGTTGCAAGTAGGGAAGATGAACCATCAAGAAAAAGGCTTGTTCAAAGGGGTCTTTAATGACTTTTGCCGTGTTCAGTATTTGGTCGAAACATTCGCTAATCAATTGAGGGATTCCTAAAGGAAGATAAGTGGATCCTCCAATGCTCACCGGGATCGATCGGATGGAGCCGCAAGCCTGATCCGGGAGAAGTTCGTCTGATAGAAGAGCATGGATATTCAAGATAGTGTATCGATCAACGTTTAAGTTTTGCGCCGATTCGATCAAGAATTCGATCGCTGCTTTGTGATTTAAAATCATTTGAGTGTCTCGGCGATCTTTCCCCTCAGCTGTTTCTCCGAATTCGAGCAGCCTTTCGGTTTCTAGGAGAGAGTAGGTGTTTCCTTCCAAACGGCTTGAATTCCAGGATAGATCGATGAGCAATCGATTGTATATTTGCCGAGCATAGGTCCCGGCAGGCCGGCTCCCGTCGGTTTTGCCTATCTCAAGGAGTTTGAGACGGTCTGTTTCTGAAAGGTAATAGGTGGTGTTGGGCTGGTATTGATCCAGGAATTTTCGGTTATAGCCAACATGGCGTCTTTCTTGAATGGGTCGGTTGACTTCAGATTGGATGGCTCTTGCAGTAGTAGATAAAGGGATGGCTCCGGTTTGTTTGGTTGAGTCTGTTTCTTTTGAGGGGAGTCGATAGAGCCGTTTCTTGGTGGGGCCTACTGCTTCCAAATGCCCCTGTTTGATTAAAGAGGCCAGTCTATACTGCAGGGTGCGCCTGGGAGGAGGTGGGTTTAGACCGATGAGGATTTCTTCAATCGATGTTCCTTCAGGAAACCTCGCAATGAGATCTAAAATGAGCCGGATGTCTCTTTCGGGGATCTTTGCCATCTATCTCTCCTTGCGTATAAGATAGATCATATTGCGCGATCGGTTTATCGCGCAATATGATCTTGCGCGATATTTATTAAGTCTTTCTAAACTAGTTATTTATCTGTTATTTGATCATATTGCGCGATCGATTTATCGCGCAATATGATCTTGCGCGATCAGGGCAGAAATTGCTTGATATGTGGGATTTTTTGAGAGCCTTAAGAGGCGCCGGCCGGAGACCTTCTTGATCTTTGGCAAAGCCTTTGCTAGACTGTGCCCACTGCGGTTTTTAATTCAAATTGTATGAAATGCCCATTTTGTAATCATGAAGAATCTAAAGTGACTGATTCGCGCGATGCGATTGAAATTAACGCAATCCGCCGCCGCCGCGAGTGCTGCCAGTGCATGAAAAGATTTACTACGTTTGAGACCGTGGACGTAAGTCTCCAGGTGAAAAAAAGAGATGCCACTTATGAGGACTTCCAGCAGGAAAAACTCATCAACGGGATCGATGCCGCCTGCAGGCACACGTTGATTAGCCACGATCAGGTGCGTGCATTGGCCTGCAAGATTAAATCGGAGTTGATGGCCAGGGGAATCCGCGAGATTGCCAGCAGGGAATTGGGCGAAATTGTGATGCAGCATTTGCAAAAAATCGACGTTATTGCTTACATCCGTTTTGCTTGCGTCTATAAACGATTCAAGGACGTTAAGGAGCTTTTGGAGGCGATTCAATCGATCTCTCCGCAAGGCGTTTTTCAAGAATCGGAAACAAACGAGAGGAATCATGTCGTTGAAGAAAAGTGAAATCGCTGAATTTAAAAAAAGATTAGAGGCTCTGCGCGTTCAGATTACGGCCACTGTGGTTGGAACAAAAAAAGAAGTGACGACTCCGGATGAATCCAAGGGATATTCCCAGCATTCGGCCGATGAAGGAACGGATGATTTTGTAAAACAAATCAATTTGGAAGTGACGAACAAAGAATGCGGACTGCTCAGACAAATTGATCGCGCTTTGGAAAAAATTGAAGAGGGCACTTATGGGATTTGCGACATTAGCGGAGAGGAGATCCCGTTTAAGAGGCTCGATGCGGTTCCCTATGCGACGATGACTGTGCAATCGCAGGAAAAGTTTGAAAAGGGATTGCTGTGATGTTTCGATGCAGCCTAAAATGGTTTTCTCTTTTAGGCTTATTGGCGCTTGATTTTGCGACAAAAATCGGGGCGCTTGAGATGGTTCCTCCACTTGCTCCTTATGGGCGGGGATATCCATTTGGCGGCATTGGGATGTTCGACTGTTCCGGGATCACATTTTCATTAAATACCGTGGTCAATACCGGCGCTGCTTGCGGTCTATTTCCGGGCTACCCCGGATTGCTCTTTGGAGTAAGGCTTGCAATCATCGCCGGATTGATCGCGTATTTGTGTTTCGAGAGACGGTCTCAAAAGTCCCTGTGGCCTCTTTGGGTTGTTGTGACCGGAGCTCTTGGGAATGTGGTGGATTATTGCCTCTACGGACATGTGATCGATTTCTTGCATTTTACGTTTTGGGGAAAATCGTTCCCAATTTTCAATTTTGCAGATTCTTACATCACTCTTGGAGTGATCTACTTTGTTCTTAGAGACTCTTTGAAGAAGAAAGTTCAGCCTGTATGACGCTCCGTATTTCAAGCCCTGACCGAGAAGGGGTCTATCAAGGTTCCAAATGGCTGAAGTTCCAGGTTCTTTGCGATCGGGAAGAACTAGAGCAGTTATTCAAGCGCCTGGATCCATTTTTTATAGTTCCTTTGACCGGGATCATAGATGGAAAAACACTCGCTCAAAACTATTTTTTAGATGTCTGGGGAGCTTGCATCGATTGCTTGCAAAATGGAGCAGTGCCAAAAGAAGATCTGCTTCGAAAAATTCTTGCCTGTGCATTTGCAGAGGATTTGGAGTCGTTTTGGCTGCAGCCTGTTGCGGGAAGGGGGTACCTTGCGAAAATTTCGAAACCGGTCATTCAGGTGCAGGCCCATTGGTTTACTTATTCCTCGGTCGATGAGGTCTTCCGTCCGATGTCCATGGGAGTTGGCAGCATTTTTTGGGGGCTTCAATTTTCCTATCCTCAAATCTATCAAGATCCGGCAACGATGGAATTGAAAGAGACGCATCGATCGGATCTTTTTGAAAAACTTCGTTTTTGGGTGCGGGATGTTACGAGGGCCACGCCATTTCTCGTGAATGGTAAAAAAGTGAATGTTCCGATTCGATTAGGGAAACAATGTTTTTCCTGGATTGGGCGCCATCCTCAGCTCATTGAGCAAAACATTGGAGTTGTCCATGGATGATGCCGCATTTGAAAAAGGACCTTATTTAAGACATTGCACGCTGTGTTTAATGCGCAGTGCGGAGGTCGAGTCATTTTTACATCCGTTTTCTAAAAAAGGCTTAACGATCGGCATCGATGCGGCCCATGGGTTCTTAAGGCTTGCTTTCAAAGGAGAGCCTCCTGTTGTCGATGATGTGATGAAGGCGATCGAAGAGCGGTTTGCGACGTTTTTTGTAGGAGATAGTACAGTTGAGGAAGCGATTCATCTCGAGATGATTTCGCAAAAAAAAACGCTTGCCCTTGCAGAGTCTTGTACAGGGGGGGCGATCGCTTCGCGCATTGTTTCCGTCCCCGGGGCATCGCAATTTTTTCTTGGATCGATTGTGGCGTATGCCAATAGCTGGAAGGAGCGGTTTTTAGGGGTGCGGGGAGAAAAAATCGACATCGGGCAGCTGAGCGTAGGTTCTGATCGAAAGGCGGGACTCGAACTGGCTGTGCAGACAGCTTTAGGCGCTTTGTGGAGGCGCATTGCACATAATACATTGACATTTTCATGAAAACATATGCACTACTAGATAGCGGCGATTTGCAGAAATGGGAGCAATTTGGACCTTTCATTCTTCAAAGACCCTGCCCCCAGGCGGTTTGGCGGCCTCAAGGAAATATTGAGGCGGATGCGATCTTTAGCCGCGAAGGGGAGAACAAATGGACATTCCGTCGTAAATTGCCGGCCTCCTGGACCATTGAGCTCGATGGCGTGGCGATGAAAATCGCCCTCACCGACTTTGGGCATGTAGGAGTATTCCCTGAACATGCCTCTTTGTGGGGTTGGATGCGGTCTTTATTAACCAAGGGATCGAAGGTCCTCAACCTGTTTGCTTATTCAGGGGGAGCTACCTTGGCGGCGGCACAGGCGGGAGCATCCGTTTGCCATCTCGATGCATCCAAAGGGATGATCCAGTGGGCGCGGGAAAATAGTGCCTTGAATGGACTGGAAGAGGCTCCCATTCGATGGATCGCTGATGATGCATCGAAGTTTTTGAAGAGGGAGATCAAACGGGG
>DALYFE010000051.1:0-12788 GCA_031972195.1 Chlamydiales bacterium
CCGGGCCAACTGGCATCACCGGACCGTCGGGAACCACTGGCCCTACTGGTCCTGGTATCACAGGACCTACTGGAGGAACAGGATCTACTGGACCTACAGGACCTGGCCTTACTGGGCCAACTGGCGTTACTGGACCGTCGGGAACCACTGGCCCTACTGGTCCTGGCATCACGGGATCCACCGGTGTTACCGGACCGACAGGAAACCCGGGTGCAACAGGCTCCATAGGATCCACGGGGCCTACCGGTCCCACTGGGCCCGGCATCACAGGCTCTACAGGGAGAACAGGCCCCACAGGAAGTCCAGGTTCAACAGGATCCACAGGTCCTACCGGCCCCACCGGGCCCGGTATCACAGGCTCTACGGGCGTTACCGGCCCCACAGGAAGTCCCGGTTCAACAGGCCCTACAGGTCCTACCGGTGCAACAGGACCAATGGGGCCGACAGGTCCGACCGGACCACGAGCTTTCACTCCCGATTTTGGATTCGCATACATTGCAAGTACGGCAAACGTAGCCGTTTCAAGCACCTCGACGGTTCCATTCAACACCCTTGCGAATACGGCACCAAATACACATTTAGTGCTCGTTAATTCGGGCGCCGTTGGTAGCCCTGGGACCACAGGGGCCGGCATTCGAATCAATAGCACGGGTTTTTATCAAGTTACCTTTGGAGTCATTCCAAACAACAATGCAGATGGATGGGACCTGACAATAGGCACCACAAGCGCAAATGGGCTGCGAATGGGGGGAAGCACTGGCGTTACAACAAGCTTAAGTGTCATCGTTGAAATTACAACATCAGGAACCATATTGTCGCTTATTAATGATACAGGGGCAGCTCGAAATTTGACTGGAATCACAACTGCTTCAGGAGGCGCTGGGACAGTAGCATTTATGACAATCGTTAAATTGCTTTAGCATTTTTTTACAAGATGTGCAATTTTCACAGTCTCTTGAACTAATCTCCAGGGCTATCAAATTGAGATTTAATTTATAAAGAAAACTAGATTATTTTCAGGAATAACTAACTATTTTAAACAATACCAAGTCAGCTCATGCTTATTATGAAAAAGATGAACAATTTCGCTGCCTTCGATCTTTTCAAACTCCTTGAGAATTCCGTACTCCCCCTTCCCTTGAAATTTCAAAGTGCAAACACAGGACACACCCTTTTGCAACCAAGGCCGCAGCCATTCAAGCAACTTTGCAGGGTAGCAGATGACATCGCTAAATACCCAATCTATATCGGGAAAATCTTTAGGACCTATCGAAAATGCATCTTTCTGCAAAAACGATACCCGAGGTAATTGGACAATTTCAGGACTTAACAAAGCGCGATCGATCGCGGTCACATCAGCCCCAATTTGCTGCAAAACCCAAGTCCAACTGCCGGGACTTGCTCCTACTTCTAAACAGCGCTCCCCCTTTTTAGGCATCCGGCCCGTACGCGTAAAAAACTCCCAAAGCTTCAAATAAGCTCGAGAAGGAGGCACCCTAGTCTCTGCAAAACAGGGCGCTCCATTTGCAAAACTGCTAGAACAGTCAGGAGATGCGATCAATGTATTTGCATCGAGCAATGTCCAAGATCCCAAAGGAGTTTTTGGTGGAAAGTGAGGAAATATAATGGGTTTCGGAGAGAAAAATGGCAATTTTTCAGAAATCAACTCTGCTCGCCGTACAGATGCAAACGGATAACAAGACCAAAGGGGACCTAAAGAGCGCAATGCCGCAGCCCCCTCAGAAATAGAGCCGAACGAGATCGTTTGAGGATTTTTCCAAATATTTTGCACCCAATGCACTTTCTGCTCAGGGCCCTCCGCAAAAAAAAGACGCCCATAGCGAAACACCACATGCTGCAGTTCTTCTGCCAAAGCCTCTTCATACCCATCAGGGGCCAAATACCCGACAAGACCCATCTTAGACCTTATGCTGAAAACAATAGGCGCCCATACACAGCCCTGCAGCTACTGAAACATTTAAGCTCTCCATAATCCCGGTACCCAAAATCCGGACCGATCCGGAGGCGGATTTCATCAAAGCAGGTCTTACTCCTTTCGATTCAGAACCAATTCCCAAAATTGTCCGAGGAGGAAAAGCAAATTGATGAAGAGGCTCCCCTCGGTGGGAAGAGGTAGTAATTAAAGAAAACCCTTCCTTGCGCAGTCGAAGGAGCGCATCAATGGGTTTGCGTAAAGCCACAAGACGGACCACTTCTGCTCCCCCTTTGGCAATACGGCAGCATGATGCGGACAACCTGGGTAAATTTTCTCCTAATACGTATGGAACCCCAAAGTGAGCGGCCGTCCGTAAAATAGATCCAATATTATGGGGGTTTTCTACTCCGTCGAAATAAAGAAGACAGGCTGCCTTTGGGAGTTTCTTGATAGAGAGGAAAAAACTCTCTTCAGACAAGATTGGAAGCTCTTTTGCCAAAATGCAAACCCCCTCATGATGCACCGAATCGCTGACCCGATCAAGCTCTTGGGGGGGAATAATATGGTAGGCAATTTTTTTATTGGCGCACCATTTTAAAAGAGAGCTGAATATCTTCACGTTGGACGCATCAAGATATACTCGAATGATCGCATCGGGCCTTTGGTCCGCCAGCATCAGACAAGAATGCACTCCATAATATTTGACCTCTTTTTCACCTGCCATAGATCCTACAATGATATTCCTTAGTTCAACGGGAAGTACTATAACAGAGAGCGGTCTAAAAAACACTGTCGTAAAAAATTTCCATCCCCTGTAAATTCGATCGCATGGAAAATATTTTACTCGCATCAGAAAAACCAGCCAATCTCATCGTCAATTTTGGAGGACCGCGATCCCTTAATGAGATCAGCCCATTTTTAACAGAACTTCTCTGTGATCAAGACGTGATAAGAACACGTTTTCCAAAATGGCTACATCATTGGATATTCGGACGGATTGCAAAAAAAAGATCTTTGAAAGTTTCCCACGATTACGAGGAAATTGGAGGCAGATCTCCTATTTATTTTGATACGGAATCGATCAGGGCCTCTCTTGCACAGAAACTGCAAGCGCCCATTTTAACATTCCATCGTTATTTACCAAAAACACATGAAAAATCCTTAGAAGCAATAGAAAACTGTCCTTCGGATACGATCCGAGTATTTCCCATGTTTCCTCAATTTTGTTATGCCACAACCGGAAGCATTGCCCGTTTTTTTCAGTTACATTTATCAACAAGATCCATTCGCAAATTACAATGGATCAAATCCTATGCGGGACATCATGCCTTTATCTCGGCCTATCAAAAACGTATTGGTGATTTTCTAAAGGAGCAAGGACTCCGAGAAGAAGATTCCATCCTTCTTTTTTCAGCGCACGGAATTCCCGCATCATTCGTTGCAAATGGAGATCCTTATGAATCAGAATGCAAACTCTCTTTTTCTGCTTGTTTGCAAGCTTTTCCAAAAATCCTTGGGAAACTTTCTTATCAATCCAAATTTGGACGGGGCCAGTGGCTCACCCCTGCAACAGATGAAACCTGCGAAAAAATCCTGGATTGGCACGAAGGAAGAAAAAATGTGATCCTTGTTCCTATTACATTTACCTCCGATCACATTGAAACGCTCTTTGAAATTGAAAAACTCTATCTTCCTCTAATCGAAAAAAATGGATTACGGGCGTACCGATGCCCAGCGCTCAATCTCGAATCTTATTGGATCGATAGCATTTCTACGCTCTTGCAAGAAACAAATTTGTCTACAAACTCAATGTTGATCCGCCGACAGTGACACTTTCTCAGATAAAGGAGAAAGTGTCATCCAAGGGCAGCTTACGCCACTGCAAGAACCCAAGATTCTCAAGGCGCCATAGGCCCTGTTGCTCCGGTAAGTCCTGAGTCGCCCGTTGGGCCAGTCGCCCCTGTAAGCCCCGAGTCACCCGTTGGACCGGTCGCCCCGGTAAGCCCCGAGTCGCCGGTTGGGCCAGTTGCCCCTGTAAGTCCCGAGTCGCCGGTTGGGCCAGTTGCCCCTGTAAGTCCCGAGTCACCCGTTGGACCGGTCGCCCCGGTAAGTCCTGAGTCGCCCGTTGGGCCGGTCGCTCCGGTAAGCCCCGAGTCGCCGGTTGGGCCAGTTGCCCCTGTAAGTCCCGAGTCACCCGTTGGACCGGTCGCCCCTGTAAGTCCCGAGTCGCCAGTTGGACCAGTCGCTCCGGTAAGTCCCGAGTCGCCGGTTGGACCGGTAGCGCCAGTGGGCCCACTCGATCCGGTAGGTCCGGGAAAATTAATCGTTGCAACCGGACTTTGATCCCCGTCATACTCCAAAAAAGCGACTCCATACACTAGCGATTCATCGGGCTTTCGATTCCCGTCTACAAATTCAGTCTTCCATTGAGGACCCGATCCGATATTCACACCGTTTCGAAAAATCAAAAACCCGGAAATTTGCTCATCAGGAACTCCACCCCAGCTGATTGTATTGGCATATTCTTGAAAAATGCCAAAGTCCGTAACATTTTGCACTACTGATAAATCCGTTGGCGAGGGTAACAGAGGTCCTGTTCCACAAGCAGCTTGCACCACCTGATTCATTCCATCAAAATAGAGCCATACTACGCAGGAATGCCGAATAGAATTCGATGCTAATGTAGTACCTGTAGATCTCGGATATCCGCTAGGCCCTCCGCTCACTATGGAAATATCCGCGATATTCAGAAAGACTGCATTTGTATTCGAACACAAATTTTCAACCACAGGGAGCTTAGAAGAGACGTCCTGCAACATAGTTGCTCCGAATAAATACCCCTGCGGAGAAATGGTAAAATCAAAATCGTAAGCGTATAAATTATACCTAAACACATCCAGAGGACCTAACCACACTTGCCGTCCGTATGCCGCGCCTTCCAAACAAAAATTAATGCGATCGTAAGAATTATTCCATATCACAACCGGAATACCATTTTGATTATAATGCGCTTTGATTACCAATTCATTCGGATTCCAAAATCCGGGATCTGATACATCCATAGGAGATCCCCACACTCCTTGAGCATTTAAGAAAGACGCTTGTACAATTACTTGAGAATAGTTTTTTCCTGTGAGTAAATATCGATACCAAACTGCAATCGCGCCCTTTTTAGGATTTACGGAAACTTTTGGATTGACGCTCTGATAAGCCGATGAAGAAATTACAACGGGAGCGCTCCATGAACCATTTAATGTACCTGTAGAGGCATAAATGGTATCAACATGATTTACAACTTGATGCCAAACAGCAGCAAGCTGCCCTGTCTGGCAAATATCAATGGATGGACTATCAGCAGTTGCCAATCCGGAAGATATATTGTTGGGCATTGCAGACCAACTTCCACCGATCGGTTGAACCGCAGATTGAACAACTCCATTGCACACCCAAACTGCAGCTAAATTTCCAAGAACATCCAAAGCAATTTTTACAGAAGAACATCCTGACGGCGCCAACACGACCGGGGCGCTCCATACTCCGTTGAACGGCAAAGTAGCTGTTTGAACAGCTCCTCCTAAGTTCCAAATAGCAGTAGCATTTCCATTGCCATCCATGACCATTTCTACCTCAGAGGCGCCGGCATCAGATAAGATAGCAGGACTCATATCCCATGGTCCGTCGTATAACTGGCTCTTGGCAGCAACGGTTCCATTCTCTATCCAGACAGCAACCATATTACCAGAATTATCAATCCCGACCCTGGGAGAAGAAGCGTCTAGACCCGGAGTCGATAGAGTTTGCGGGGCTTCCCAAACGAGAGGATCTCCATAAAGATGCATCCAAAACAATGTTAAAATGATCCATCGGCTCACGGCAGCTTCTCCTTACAACTTTTTGATTAATTCCGGAATATATCTAGAAATAGCTCTTTCCGGATCCTCTATGGCATATCCCCGATCCAAAAAATCCTTCATTTCGTCAGAGCCAATTTTTGAAATATCCAGATAAACTGTATGCTTAAATGATTCAATGGGAATTTTATCTCTATGAACATAGCAATTAACCCTAACTAAACTTCTTTTCAAAACCGCAGGTTGTTTTCCATCTTTAAAAATAGGCTGGTAAGGAGGCCAAATAAATCCGGCATACTCTTCTATTTTCATAATCTGTTTTGCAAATGTTTTTTGTATATTTGGCTTTGGCCCCTTCACAAATTCTTTAGAATTCACAACTAAAGGATTTGCCTGAGACAAATTAACTTGCGAGGCATCAAATACATCGGTTTCCAAAACAATTCCTGGATAATCCTTATACTTTCTCAACAAATCCAGGACATTGTAAGATTCTATTGGCACCAAATATTCATCGATATTTAAAAAAACAATCCATTTTGTTTTATTGACCGCCTTATACACAATTGCATTTTCAAAAGCGGGCACCTGCGTACTCAAAGACCAAAGATACGCTTGATCTTCAGGCACATTTTTTATTCTTTCCGGCCACTCAACAAGAGTAACGATCCCTTGTCTTATATAAGGTCTTAAAACTTTATAAATCCGGTCTGTGCTTCCATTATTGTATAAATAAAAATGCTCTACGCCAATAATTCTATGAAACTCAATCCATTCCTTAATGTATTTGGCCTCGTTTTTTATCACTGCACAAGCCGACAGCTCATACATTTTTTGTCTTGCAAAACAAGAAAAGCACATTGAAAAAAAGAAAAGAAAAAAAACTCTTCTTATCTTAAAAAAATCCAATTCCATAGGTACCATTTTTCCATCGAAGCAGATATCGGTCAGAACGCCGAAAAATTTCTGGTCTTACACAGCTCATTAAACGAGTCCAGCATAACTCATTTGATAAAAAAAATTATATCACCCTCTAAGAGCACTGTAAAGCAGAGATCCGTTAGGTTCGGCATCGCAGAAGAGACTAAGAGACTATTCTCAACCTTCCGTTTCGTTGCTTTTGTGGATTACTTTGGCTGAGTTTTCGACTCCAAAAGAACCGCAAAATCGACTGAAACGAAAGTTCGTTAACAGTCTGCTCTAAGATATTGGAAAACAGAAAGAAAACGAGCCGGAAACGATTGCAAATAATTATTTACAGTGACAGAATGCTGTCCGTACGCATACTCAAGTAACTTAGAAAAGTCAGGTTTTGAACGGGCAGATTAGGCTTATCCAGGTCCTTTACGGCCGCGCTAGGCGATCTATCTGATAATCTGCGGCAACGAATTTGCCGCCCGTTACAGAAGCGGAGAATCTCGCCTCTTTTAGAGCAGAGTTCTTCAAAGACATCAGAAAAAGTTGAAAGAATGTCCAGTTGTTTTAGTATAACCGGCAGCATCAATACCAATTTTTCCAATTATTTTCGTATGCAAAAATAAAAAACAAAACCCCGAGTACTCTATGCGAATAAAACGAACAATATCAGTTGCACTCTTTGGATTTCTTGCAATATTCGTCGCTTTTTCTGGATGCACCAAAAATCGTTCCGCCGCTCCAGAGAATTCTAAATCCAAGCAAACTCCGGTCCTTCGAAAAAACCCATATGCTTCTCAAAAGAAGCAATCAAGCAAAGCTGTTAAGAATGAAAAGCCGAAACTTTGCCTCAATATGATTGTAAAAAATGAGAAAGATGTAATTCGAAGATGCCTGGATTCAGTAATCCCCATCATCGACTATTGGGTCATCTTAGATACAGGATCCACAGACGGAACGCAGGATATTATCCAAAAACATCTACAAAATATTCCCGGAGAGCTCTATGAAAGTCCTTGGAAAACCTGGGGAAAATCCAGAACGGAAGCTTTTAACTTGGCTAAAGGAAAGGGAGAATACATTCTCTTCATGGATGCAGATGATATCCTATCCTTCGATAATACCTCGTGGCTGTCAAAATTGAAAACAGATCAATACAGACTCTGGAGAGGATCCAACCATTTTCTCTACGAAAAACCACAAATTGTAAAAGGAGACCTTCCTTGGCGCTGGGTAGGCGTCACCCATGAATACCTAGACTGTCCTGTTCCTTACAACTCCGAACTATTGACAGATGTCAAATATGTAACTCTCGATGGCGGAGCCGGTTCTAAAGATCCTAAAAAGTTTGCCAAAAATGTGGCTCTATTGAAAGACGGCATCAAGGAAGAACCGGAAAATAGCCGCTATGCATTTTATCTCGCAGAGAGCTATCGCGATAGCGGAAAAAAAGCAAAGGCGCTCGAATGGTTTCAAAAAAGGGTCGACATGGGAGGATGGGCGGAAGAAGTTTTCTGGTCAAAATTACAAATAGGCCACATGCTTCGCGAGCTTAATTGCTCGGACAATCTCGCGATCGAAGCTTATAAAGATGCATTTGTCTATCGTCCGCATCGCCCGGAATCCATCTACTTTATTGCAGAACTTTGCAATTCCATAGGTAGGTATGCAGAAGCATATATGTATTTAAAAACATACCAACAAATTAAAAAACCAGATCAAAAAGATGCGCTTTTTAACATGCAATGGATTGCAGATTATGGGCTAACGTTCCAACTTTCTATCTGTTCCTACTACGTAGGGAACTATCAAGAAGCGCTGGATACCTGTGACCAATTACTGGCGAATGAAAATCTTCCAGAATCCTGGAGAAAACTAACGGAGAAGAACAGAACCTTTCCTCTGAACGCAATGGCGGATAAAGCGTTAAATGAACCCAAGCCTTAAAAACTTGGGTTTTAGTCGGAGCGCTTCGAGTTTGGCAATCCGGCGGATGAAAAAAAAGACCAACCCGGACGGGTTGGTCTTTTTTTTATTTAAGCTCTAAAGGATTCTCTATCACTGGAGGAAGAGGTTCCAACAAAGAGCGTACCGTTTCCAAATCGACAAATCCAAGCAAAGCCTCTTTATCTTCCGAGCCAATTGCCATGACTAACTCATCCCCGGCATGGGTATAAGTCATTCCGCAACAAAATTCGACACCGAAATGATCGAAAATAAAAGGTTTTGATAACGTCTGGATGTGAAAATCCTGGTCCAAATAGAGAAATCGATGCAAGTAACATCGCTCAAACTCAGGCATAAAAACAACCTCATGGACCATCATAAGGTACCCATCATCAAACTGAACAGGCGCCGCGGACCCCCGAAATCGAGAAAAATCATGCAGGGGTTCGTAACGAACAACCTCATGGCATTCCCCTGTCTGAAGATCCGGCTTGTAGATGATGAAAGGATCATATGAGTAAATTACATGAATCTGTCCTTTGTGAACAAAAGGAAGCCAATTTTTTTCACACCGATAAAGATCGGGGCCGATCAAAGGAAGAAGCGACTCAACCTGCCTCTCTCCGTCTTCAGCGACATTGCTTAATTTGCAAAGTCCGATTTGTAAATTTCCAGTAGGGTTCGTATCAAAATTTGTACAAGTAAACCAAGACCCGTTTTGATAGGGGAAAATTCTGCAATCTTCCATCCCCTCAATCCACAGCCTGGGAATACGCTCCCTCTCAAGTTCTTCAAAGACTTGTTCTTGAGAAAGAAGTTTGAAGTCCTTATCAAAAGAGAGAAAAAAATTCACAGATCGATAAATCCCATCCGGATCGCTAGTATGAAAATGTTTTGCACCGGTCTGAGTATAATTGACTGCTCTGCAGATCACCTCATAACCATGATCGAACTTAGCAATCGAAGGATTCATTGGATGATATTTTTCCTCAGGAGCCTTATCCAATTTTGATAGATCCAGTCGAATTGGGCGGTAGCGGACATTTTTTAATTTCTGCACATAAAAGAGAAGATTCCGATATGTTTGATCTTTCAGGGACGCAGGAACATGAGGCTTGATTACCAATTCATTGCATGCCTGAAAACCCTCTTCTCGAAATCGTGTGTAATAAGACGAAATCGACAACTCCTGCTCAAAGTGATAATTGCAAAAAAATGGGAATAAATTGGAATGGGACGGATAGGGAATCCTCGATCCGTGCTTTGCAAAAAGATAAGAGATTTGATTTTTCCCCAGATCTCGATAGTGGGATGCAATCGCTAATAAAGATTCCGCTCGACTTGGATCCTTCTCCAATGCCTCCAAATATCCGAAAAAAGCCTGTTCCCAATTCCCGAGATCTTGATGGCATTGAGCAATCCTATATTGCGAAAACCACACCTCGTCATTCTTTCCCCCAACAGCAATTCTCGCTTCATAGTGACGAATAGCATCTTCAAAACGGCCTAAAGCGCGATAGGCCTGTGCCAAAGAGAAGATGATCCGGCTATTTTGAGGATCTCTCTGATAGGCGAGTTCCAACATTTCCAAGTCATTCTGTAAAAATTTATCGGATGCTTTTTCAATGTAGGCATTGCGAAGCTTCGTAGACTGAGGAGGTCTGCGGCATAAGCTTCCTTCAGACAAAAATTCAGAAAAATTTTCCATTTTTTCTGCACGCACCAATCGAGGAAAATATTCATAACAGGACAGAACATCGCTCTTTTCGAGCACAGAATATAAATCCTCCTTTAATCCATCGACATTAAAAGTATCTCCCAATTTCAAAACAGAATCTGAATCTAAAAAAAGAACATACGTGTCGGAAAAAGAGAAATTTTGCCCGGAAAGCAAATCTCTAATCGCTTTCCAGCGTCCAGAAAAACTGAAAGCTCCCTCTTCACAAAAATCAATAATTCCGGGAATTCCAGTTTTATTTAAAAAATTTTCGGCGGCCCTCAAAGAGGAACTGTTCTGAGCAATCGTTTTTGAATTGCAAAAAGCAATGCAATCAACCCACTTTTCAACATTGTCGAGACATTGCTCTAAAGTAGCAGTATTTTGTCCTATCGGTACAGACAGGCAAATACGAACCTTCCCCAAAAGGACAACACAAGGGGTGAAAATAAATATCAACCAAAAATATCTCATACTCTCCCCTCCCTGCGAACACAAAAATGGCTCAAAGATGAAATGAAAGCCGATGACATTTTCACCATCCTCGCAGATCGAATTAATTCCACAAAATCTTTACAAACCAAACAACACATAGAACATTTACCTCCGATTTTCCATTTTAGGAGGCGAAATGCTAACAAAAAAATTCATCAAATGAAAGAAATTTCTTAATAGACCTACAAACGAACCTTGACTTTGAACAAGGAGCTTAGAGTTAGGTCCCCATCCCTTAAGGCCAGGGACTTAAGGCCTAAGCTGCCCGTTCAAAAATCTAAACAGACTACGAACTGGCGCTTAGAAGCTGTACCAAAACCATGTTTCGTCGCTTTTTGTGATTATTTTGGCCTATTTGCGATCCAACTTATGAGGGCAATATACCTCATGTCGATATAGCCCCCAAAAGTTGGAATCGAAAATCGGTTCAAAAGAACACGAAAATCGACTGATACTTGGTTTTAGGACAGCTTCCTATCGGGACCACGTTCCGCAAGAAGGTTGCCTCTTATTTTCTAATCAGAGTTTTTTTAGTTCATAGAGAAGAGCTTCACCGCCCTGAAAAATCAAACAGAACGTATTGACAGCAAGAAACTTAAAAAAATGGAAGACCAAAACAAATTCAAAAACACATATTCATTTAATTTAAATCAAAAAAAAATATTGGAATAAAATAAAAAAAATCTATACCAAACAAATTTAGGTATGAATACGAAAATGGCCAGGAATATCTACCGCATTCTTTTTATATCCGGAATTTTTGTGACCTTATTCTTTTTTTCTGTGCCCTTTCATAGATATATCCTCAGAAAATCCCAAGATATCGCCCAAGTCTTTCACACAGAAAAGGTTCCTTCTGTTCCTATCGTTCAAAAGTCAAAACTGGCTTTCCTGGATATCGAAGAAAAAGAGGTTGCCCCTTGGAAAAATCGTTCATGGGCCTTTTCTTTTTCCCCAAAAGAACTGCTCCCATCCCCTCCTCCTCCGCCTCCGGAAAACGAACGCAACCCATACCTCCCTATCCCTCAAAGAATTACAGCCAGCCACACGGAAGGAGAGAACTTACAGAACTTTTTCGCCAGCAACTACACCTCTTTGGACATCCTGTTAGGAGGAACATATGTGCCCGGAAAATTTCTACCTATGCTCAATTTTCAAGGCGACCGATTTGATGATATCACTTATGCTGCGAGCGCGGGGATCGTAACCAGGATTATTCCCAGCTTATCTTCGAATTTTCGTCAGATTTTAGGGTTTAACGTATTTTATGATTATCGGCAGGGAAATATTGGGTACTACAATCAATTGGCCTTAGGCCTGGAAATCCTCGGAAAAAGATGGGACTTCCGATCTAACATTTACTTTCCCTTCGGAGCCAAAAGAAGAGTAGACCCTTGCAAAGGTGCAGGACACAGCCATTCCTATATGGAAAACGAAAACCTTCTGGAATCTCTTTCCTATAGTTTTAATGCGGAGGTCGGATGGCTGGCGATCAACTCAAAATACCTCCTGCTCTATTTTGCCGGCGGCCCTTATTATATCTCTGAAAAACACCAAAGCGGTAAAACCAGAGGCGGAGAATTCCGAATCCAACCTCAATATAAAGACTTCATTGCATTGAATTTAAGTGTAAGCCACGACCCCGTATTCAATACGATCTATCAAGCGGAAGCGATTGTACACTTACCTCTCTACCTATTCGCCAAGAAAATCCCCAAAAAACAAACTTGCGGGATTACTCCAAGACAAATTTACCAACCTGTTGAAAGATTCCAAGTCATGCCTTTAGGACGCGCTTCTTGCTGGTCCGGCCGCTTTTAAGCCTCGTCTTAACTCGCATACTCATTCTTAAGTCACCCTGGCCGGCACCAGGGCTTTTTTAAGAGCTTCTTTATCGATGGTTGCAATCCAGATCTCCGAATCATCT
>DALYFE010000052.1:0-12759 GCA_031972195.1 Chlamydiales bacterium
CATGAAGAGGATATTGCAAAAGATACCAATCGAGCTGTCCTTGACAATTCCATTCTGTCCACTGCCCCAGCTCGCCTCCCATAAAGAATAGCTTTTTTCCGGGGTAGGATATCATATAACTGTAAAGAAGGCGGACATTGGCAAATTTTTGCCAATCGGGGCCCGGCATTTTTGAAAGCAGGCTTCTTTTCCCGTGTACTACTTCATCATGGGACATCACTGACAAAAACCGCTCAGAAAATACATAGAGCAATCCAAATGTCAAATCATTCTGATGGAATCTACGATAAATCGGATCTGTTTGAAAATACCGGAGCATGTCATTCATCATGCCCATGTTCCACTTCAAATCAAATCCAAGACCTCCCTGAGAAATCGGATGAGTGACGCCGGGATACGAAGAAGATTCTTCGGCAATCATCCAAACACCGGGAAAACGTTCGTGAACAATTGCGTTCAGGTGCTTTAAAAACTCGATCGCCTCAAGATTATTATGGCTTCCATCAGGATTGGGAATCCACTCTCCTGATTTGCGCCCATAATCAAGATAGAGCATGGAAGCGACTGCATCCACCCGAAGCGCATCGACATGCATTACATCGATCCAAAAAAGCGCACTTGCAATAAGAAAGTTGGAAACTTCCATCCTGCCATAATTGAAAATCGCCGTCTGCCAATGAGGATGTATCCCCTTGCGAGGATCTTCATGTTCGTAAAGGGCTGTTCCATCAAACCGGTTCAAAGAAAAATCATCCGTTGGGAAATGGGCCGGCACCCAATCGAGAATCACTCCGATTCCCGCTCGATGCAAATAATCAACAAAGTATTGAAAATCAAAGACGCTTCCATATCGGCTTGTCACCGAAAAAAAACCTGTGACTTGATATCCCCAAGATTCGTCCAAGGGATGCTCCATAATGGGGAGCAATTCGACATGGGTAAAATGCATCTCGGTACAGTACTGCGCTAAATCATGGGCAAGCTGCCGATAATTTGGAAAAAACGAATCATATTGCCGCCATGATCCTAGATGCACTTCATAGATATGCATCGGCTGATCTAAGGTCTTATTCCGGCGGGATGCTTGCCAATCCCGATCCGTCCACGGATACGAATAGACATCCGCTACAATCGATGCCGTATTGGGGCGAAGTTCTGAATAGAAAGCGACAGGGTCGCTCTTCATCCGAACAAATCCTTCCCGAGCATGGATCTCGAATTTGTACTTTTCTCCCTCACAAATCCCCGGGACAAATAACTCCCAAATCCCGGACGATCCCATGCTGCGCATCGGATTGACCCGTCCATCGAAATAATTAAAATCTGCAATCAGAAAAACAGAGGATGCATTTGGAGCCCATACAGCAAACCGAACGCCCAAAACACCTTGATACTTTCCTGGGTTGGCGCCAAGAACCTTATATAGTTCATAATGGCATCCCTTATTGAAGAGGAATAAATCCATCTCCCCAATTGTTGGAGCAAAAGCATAAGGGTCGTGAGCTAAAAGGCCGTTTCTATGGTAGACCCGATAATCCAGAGGGCAGGTCCCTTTCTTTACAGGGTAGGTAAAAACCCCATCGTTCCCCTCTCGCTTTGCCTCAACAATTTCTCCTTGCACCTCCAAGTGAAGAAATTCCGCACCGGGGCGCCAAAGACGGATCGTCTGATTGTGAAGGCCAAATTCCGCATGAGGATCGTGCATCATAGATAGCGAGATTAAACCAAAGAAAACAAGAAAAGTCCAGAAAATAGCTATTGCTTTTGAATTACGAACGGGGATATACCATCTAAAAAATAAATACTATACGCAAAAATTGTCTCTCAAAAAAAAGCGGAGATAACATGAACCTAAAAAACAACAAGATCATTCCTCTGCTATTTTTAGTCTTCTTAACACCTCTATTTTGTTTTGCAGAACAGGGGCAAATGATCGAAGAGAGAGCTTTTCAAGCCATTTGCGATCATATAGTCGACCATCAGAACAAGGAAGCCTTTAATCCGGAGATGGTCAAGCTGGGTGATACGATTTATCTATGCGGCTGGGATTTGCCCTGGTTTGAACAGCAAATCCATGACCGCATCAAGTTCCCATACATCCTCATAACATGCGATATAGGAGGCTCGTTTCCCTCTCCCTACACGACGAATAAATTGCTATATGATCCCAAGTTGGCAGCTTGGTTTTGTAAAAACATCGTTTTCAGCTATCACCCGAAATTCATCCAACTTCCCATGGGACAACATATCCTCTACTGGGGAGATGTGAATTTATCGAGACTAGAGGATCTGGCCGCAGCTCCCGTTCTTCCTAAAAAACACTTTTTGTATATGAACCACTATCCTAGGGACTACGGAGACAGGCAAACAATTATTCCTCTTTTTGAAAACCAACCCTACTGCTATAGCCGCAACTTTAGCGATAAGCCTTATCAAATCATTTCAAGAGATCTTTTCCACGAAGAACTCGCCTCCTCTGTTTTTGTGATCTCACCACCCGGTCTGGAGTCCGATTGCGCAAGAACCTGGGAAGCCTTTTTGGTCGATTGCATTCCTATCGTCGAACATGGTTTTTTCGATCCTCTCTATGACGATTTACCCGTTTTGCTCATCCATCAATGGAATGAGATCAATGAAGAATTTTTACGAAGGAAATACATCGAGATCAAAAATCGTCATCTTTCAAAAGAAAAAGCCTTTTTTCCCTACTGGAAAAATCTCATTCAGGAAAAACAAAAACAAATCCGAAATTGGGATACCTCTTCCTCTTCGTTTGAAGCGACTCTCTTTTCTTCCGAGGATCTAACAAATCTATGCAAGATCTTGCAGCAAAGCGGCCATACACGTTTAGTCTATCGAAGCATGTTTACATTCATGCATGCCCTGCAGCTGGCCCACGCAGCGCCTTTTATTCAAGAAATTGAACTCTACGACCCTTGGATGAATCCATGCCGATTTGAAGCGCTTCCATCCTATCTAAATGCCGGAACCAAACAGCTTTTTTACGAAAATCAACACAAGATCAACGTTCAAAATGTTTTAACATCTTGGTACATCGATGCCGGATGGCTTGGCCGTAAAGAATGCGCTATCTTCTTGGATTTGACCTACCATAGAAGCTCCTTGTTAATACATGGCCTATACGATTTACAATTCTTAAAACCCATGCGCCATAGCCTGCAAGCAGAGCTCCATGAACTCTATCACAGCAGCTCCCCTGATGTGTTCATTTGCGGAAACATGGTTCATAATGATTATGTGAAAGAAAGTCTGATCCGTTTTGCTACAGCCAATCAGCTTGCAATAGAAACACAAGGAGATTTTTGGTTTTTAACGAGGCCTCTTATAGCCGAGAGACCTGCAGCAACTGAAGAGGCTCCTGAATCATAGAGCTGTAAATCACGTTGCGAAATAGCGATTTCCAAAATCGCCAAGCCCGGGGACAATCCATTTCTTGGAATCGAGCTGTTCATCCATGTGGGCGATATGCGTTTGGATTTTTGGACAATGCGCACGGATATGAGCTACCCCCTCCGGTGCTGCCAAAAAAGAAATCAGGACGATCTTCGACTCAAGAGCTCCCGCCTCTTTTAATAGCTTGACGGCCAATGCAGCGCTTTGGCCTGTTGCAATCATCGGATCTAAAAGAAACACCCCGTCCTGAGCGTCCATAGAGGGAAGATGAGAGGAATACAAACTCGGAAGCGCGCTTTCCTCATCGCGCCGAATTCCTATGCAGCCAATTGGAGATGCAGGATAAAGAGAAACAAATGCGGGAAGCAAGGCAAGACCTGAGCGCAAAATGGCCACAAGCACAGGTTCTTTCCTAAGGACCGATCCTTGAGCCACTGCGATCGGCGTTGTTACCGGCGTTGGAGTTTTCGACAAGAACACACTAGTTTCGGCAGCCAAAAGAAAAGAGAGCTGGTTTGCCGCCCGGCGGAACGGCCCGGTCTCTGTCGCAGCATCTCGCAAAGCGGTAAGAAACACATCCTTCATCTCCGAAATTCTATATAAAATCCATACCTACTGCAATCTTTTTTTCAGAACCTGTTATCTAATTAAGCATTTTGTTATATGGAAGAAATTCCAAAAAAATCGAGGAAATTTTCATGCACAAACGACTCATTTCATATTTTCAAAAATTCACGGTTTTTTTCCTATTGGCTGCACACTTAGCTATTTATGGAACCGAGACAGTTCTGACTATTTTTACAATCAATGACGTCTATGAAATCACACCTCGGAATGGGTATGGCGGAATTGCCGAATTGATGACCATACTGCGCAAAGAAAGAGAACAGGCAGACCATTATTTAACCACTGTTAATGGAGACTTCTTATCGCCTTCTTTGATCTCCGGGATTTTTCAAGGATCGCAAATGATCGACCTAATGAATATGATCGAAGTGGATGTTGTTGTCTTTGGGAATCATGAATTTGACTATGGGGTAAAGATCCTAACCCAACGCATGAAAGAATCTCGGTTTTGCTGGTTGGGCACAAATGTGCTCACCTTATACAAAGAACTTCCTCTTAACAAAGCGCAAGGCAGCGTTCTCTTTGAAATCGACGGAATTAAAATCGGAATGATTGGCCTATGCACCCCGGAAACAAACACGCTGGCCAATGATTTGCAAGAAGTGACTCTAACTCCTACGATTTTAAGCGCACAGGCGGCAATTCATAAATTAAAAAAAGAAGGCGCGGACGTCATCATCGCCCTCACTCACCTCAATTATGAAGAAGATCTCTTACTTGCCAGCCAAGTACCAGAAATTGATGTAATCCTGGGCGGGCACGACCACGAAGTCATGACCTGGTATAACGGCAAAACCTTAGTACACAAATCAGGACATGATGCGCAATTCTTAGGAAGAGTCGATTTGAGCATCAAAAAAACAGAAATCGGAGAGAAATCTAAAATTCTTATCCGGCCTGAATGGAAAATGATTTCAAATTGCGGCTACCCTGAAGATCCCATAGTCGCTGAAAAAGTCGCCTACTATGCCAAACGGGTCCATGAAGAGCTCGCAGAACAGATCGCGACATGTGAAACCCCCTTAGACAGTTCTTCTGTCAGAAGCGGAGAGACTACAATGGGCAATCTCATTGCAGACGCACTCAAATCAGGTCTTAATGCAGATATTGCAATTATCAATGGCGGAGGGATTCGGGGCAATCGACTCTATCTTCCTGGGACAGTATTGACAAAACGAGACATCCAGGAAGAGCTCCCCTTTGGAGATATTGCAGTGCTTGTGGAAATTACAGGAGAACAACTCTTAAAGACCTTGGAATATTGTCTTGGAAAAATCGATATAAAAAGCGGAAGCTTCCCACAGCTGTCCGGCATGAGAGTCATCTATGAAGCAGATCATATTTTCGGCGATCGCGTCTGCGAAGTTCTTGTAGATGGGAAACCCATAGATCCTCAAAAAACATATAAACTCGCACTGAATGACTTTTTGCTCAGAGGAGGAGATGGCAACATGGGATTAAAACAGGCAAAAACCCTGATAGGGCCTGGAGTCGGCCCCCTGCTTACATCGGTTGTCATCGATTATCTCAAAGAAACCGGCAGCGTCAACATGATGCTGGAAGGTAGAATTTTAGATGTAAGTTTAAGCAAGGGAATCAAATCAGGCGATAGCACAGGAAAACGAATTAATTTTAATTAAAAAAAGAACAGAGCGCATGCATAAAACAACTGATATTAACCTTTTAGGTCTTTTTTTAAAATTTCTAATCTTTGCAACCACTTGTGTCTATCCAGCAACTTGCAATGCATATGATAAATCATCATGGGTTGAAAAATCTTGGATCTATGAAGCCATCTCCTATTACCCCTTTGAAGGAAATGAAAAGATCCTGGATATCGGTTGCGGAGATGGAGAAATCAGTTGTTTGCTTAGCCAGAAAGCAATCTACGGAGAAGTTTACGGCATCGATATTGCTTCCTCTATGATCGATTATGCCAATCGAACCTGGACGCAAAAAAATCTACGATTTGAATTACAAGACATCGAAGCCATTGAGTGTGAAGAAAAATTCGACCTGATCACCGCCTTCTTTACATTCCAATGGATTAAAAACAAAAAAAAGATGCTCGAAAATTGCGCGCGATTACTCTCTCCCCGAGGACACATTTGGATGGTGACCCCCTTAAAAATACCCGCTGAACTCGACGCTGCAGCCCGTTTTGTATCTCAAAATCCAAAATGGAGTTCTTTCTTTATAAATTTTCAGCTCCCAACGAACTATCTTTCTGAACAAGAAATGCATGAACTGCTTTGCAAACAAGGCATGTCCCCCATTTACATAAAAACTCGAAAAAAAGAGATGATCTTTGGCTCTCGACAAGATCTTCATAAAGCGCTCCGGATATCATTTCCCTATCTTCGTTGCCTATCTGAAGATATGCACGATGCGTTTTTAGCAGATTTATTGGATCGTTATCTAATGCTTCGTCCACTCGACCGATACCATAGAGCCTCTTGCATCTTGGAAACTGTGGAGGTCATCGGGGTCAAGGGTTGGAAATGCTGCTTGTCCGGAATCAATCCCGTATTCAACACCTCTCCCTTAACGAGCAATTCTTTGCCGCAGGTTATTAGATAGGTCGCTTGGGCCCCGTCCTAAAGAACGGGGATAACCTTAACAGGCCCGTTCAGGAAAAAACTCTTTTCTTGATTTCTTTCTAGAAAAAAATTTACTATCTCCGCTTTTGCAATCAAAATAAGGCATCCATGAAAACGTTTTTTTTGGCCTGCGCGCTTGGAATACTCTCTCTTATGCCTCTGGAATCAGGGCCGCCGATTGCCTGGAACAAAAGAGTTTATCTAGCCAGCTACCCTCGCTCAGGAAACCATTGGCTAAGGTATTTAATTGAAGAGGCGACCGGCGTTGCGACCAGTTCCGTTTATCTGGACCCTGATCCATTCCATCAAGACCGCGTATTTCCCTGGGGAGGATATTGTGCTGCCAATGGATATGAGGGATGCCGCCGATACCCTAACCCGGGAGAAATCTTCGTAGTAAAAACGCATTTCCCAATTCTCGCATCGCAATTTGACAAACCTTACTTCAAAACCATTCGGATCATCCGAAATCCCATTGAAAGTTTTTGGTCATTTTATCTCTACTCAACAAAACGCACAGGTTTTATGCCCAGAGGACTATTGAGAGAATATATTAAAACGTGGTCTGTTTTTCAAAAGTACTGGGATTCTGCAGATAATGTTCTCACAGTTCGTTATGAAGACTTATGCCAAGATCTCCCCTTCTATTTTAAAGCGATCATGGAATATATCGGCTATTCAGTAAGCCCCCAAGATATTGAAAGGGCCATTGCAAGATATCCTTCGAGAAACAATCTCCCTGACTACAAAGAGCATTTTACCCCTGATGATTTAGCTATCATCAAAGAAGAGCTTGGAGAATTAATGGAAAAATACAACTACTCTACTGATTTTTAAAAAAATCAGAAAATATAAAAAAACTACCACAGAGAATTCAATGATTAAAATATTTGCCCTTTTTTCATGCCTATCAATCTCCATTTTTGGAGTCTCTCCTATTTTCGTTGGGATTGCAGGAGGAACCGGCTCAGGAAAAACAACTTTAGCTCAAAACATCCATCGGGCATTTCCTGAGTCAATCCTGATTAGCCAGGACTGCTACTACAAAGATCTATCGCATTTGCCTTTTGAAGAACGAAAAAAAGTCAATTTTGATCACCCAAATTCCATAGAGTTTTCTCTTCTTGAAAACCATTTGCTCGATTTGAAAAACGGGAAAACCATTGAACAACCCATTTATAATTTTTGCACCCATTCCCGTGAAACAACAACGGAATTCGTCGAACCCGCGCCGATTATCCTCGTAGAAGGACTGCTCCTTCTAGCCATTCCTGAAATCAGAGATCTTCTTGACATCAAGATCTTTGTCGATACAGATGATGATGTTCGAATGCTTCGCCGCATCGAACGGGACATACGCGAGCGCTCCCGCGATTTTCAAAATATCAAAGAGCAGTACTTGACGACTGTAAAACCAATGCATGACGCCTTTGTAGCGCCAAGCAAAAAATATGCCGATGTCATTTTTCCGGAAGGCGGACATAACCAGGTGGCAATGAGCTTGATTCTGGCGAAATTGAACGAGCAGCCCGGCGCAATCTAGGCTCTTTAGAAGCTGGAGGGCTCATGATCAATTTTAAAGAAATGGGAGTGCTCACGGGGTCTGATCAGTCGCAAGAATGGCTTTTGCATTGGTTTTATTCAAATTTTCGGAAACATAATCCGAACTGCCCAATCGCTTTTGCCGACTTTGGAATGTCTCTAGCCGCTCAAAATTGGTGCCAAGAAAGAGGAGTTCTCATTAAGGCACCCGAATTGCATCACAACCCTGAAAAGCAGCTGGGATTCGTATTTCAACAGGATCGTTGGGAGGAATCCAATGTCAATATCTCCTCTTCTTCGAATAGAAATTATATTTGTTTCAGAAAGCCCTTAGCTCTGGGCAAATCTCCATTTGCTCGGACCCTATGGCTCGATCTCGATTGTCAAGTGAGAGGAGACCTAACTCCGCTCCTTACCGCTCCCTTATCTCTTTCCAAACTCGGTGCAGTACCCTCTGCTTTTTTATGCATCAAAAATCTATCCAAGGGTAAAACTTTCTATTTCAATAAGTTCACTAGCGGGACTATTTTGACGGAAAAGGACTCGCCCCTGCTAGAGCAGTGGATCCAATCAATGGATGGGAAAGCCGCATTCGAAACAGATGAAGGACCTTTGTCTTTTCTTGCAGAGAAAATCCCCATGGAAATCACAGCAATCCCCCATGAATATAATTGGCCAATACTTGTTCGAGGGAAAAACGATCAAGCAATCATCTACCATTGGCTTGGCAAGCAAGCCAAGCAGCTCTTAAAAATAATCCTTGGATAAATTCTAAGAAAATATGAGCCTTGAAAACGATCGACATCAAAGAATCGAATAGCTACCATATGCGCCTCTTTAATCTCTGAAAGGAGAACGGATGCCTACCTTTACTCGCTTGGAACAATGTTTACTTCCCCCTCCGGAAATTATCCGCTGGGACCGAGGGAATCTCATCATTGAAGAATATACAACTGAACAAAAAGTAAGGTACTGCGCAAAAAATTTCTTTGCTTTCACAATCCTTCTTCTCGCCTCGCCTCTAACATTGACCTATGATTGGCTCGCTCCCAAAGAAATCGTCCCCATCAAACGAACTCCTGATATTGCACCGCAGGAGCTCCCCTCTTGGCCGCCTGTGCAACGAGGTTTTGCAACCTCTCTTTTTCAAACATCAGGAGTCGGGACTAAATGGAGCGCAACACCGGCGCTTGCTGGAAAATGCGACTGGGACAAGTGGATGGATAACCCTGCTCATATCGCACACCCGGATGGATTCGATTACAAAAACTTCTTCACAGATATTCTATCGGACCCAACCTCTTACATTGCAATGCTCCAATCTCAAAATGTCACCGCGCATCGCTTCTCTCTGGAATGGTCCATTATTGAACCCAAGCCCGGCCAGATCGATCTGAAAGCCGTCGCTCTCTACCAAAATTTTATTAAAAAACTCCTTGAAGCCAATATTACCCCCTCCGTTACTTTAAGCCATTTTGTCGTTCCCGAATGGTTCTATGAGCAAGGAAATTTCCAAAAAATGGAAAACATCGATCTTTATGTCCAATTTGCGCTTAGAGCCATGGAGCTTTTTCCGAACGTCAAGGACTGGTGGTCGTTCAATGAACTTGGGATTAAAGCGTATCAGCAGGTACGCGAAGTATATCCCACCGATATGCCCGAAGGAAGTTCCTTATCCCGCCGTGTACATGCTGCAGGCATCGCTACAAGAAATATGCTGATCGCTCACTGCAAACTTCACAAAGAAGTTGCAAGACTCTATCCTGACAAAAAATTGGGCGTTACCCATCAATGGCTGAAATTTGATACAGCTACAGGAAACTGGCTGGAAAACCTGTTCGCTTATATTTTCACAAAATTTGGCTTCACTCCTGTCTACCAGTTCTTTAAAGATGGGCGCTACTGCTTTCAGTTTCCTTTCATGGCAAATATTCAGTTCGAGGTTCCCAAAGAGCAGTTTGATGCCAACGGCCGCTTCTTGATGCGGCTCGGAGTGCAAGCCTACCCCAAGCCAATGCTTAAAATGGGCCTGAACCATGGGCAAACGTATCCCGGATTTGAGGGGGCCGTTAAAAATCTGCCCTTCTTTAGTTTTGGCGCAACCTGCGAATCCGGCGGAACGGTTATGCGGTTCGGTCCTCGTTGGAAAGCAGACGCAATCGATGAAATCCTCGATGAAGCATTTGCCCTTACAGATCAGATTTACATCACAGAATATGGATCCGATGCGCAAGTCCACAAGTGGGGAAAACCTCGACTGGGACTCGATAATGCTGCACAGGCGGACTATTTAAAACAGCTCACCGAGCGTATTCGAGATTATAGCGCCAAAACCCTCCGGGAAATCAAAGGGATCTTCTGTTGGAGCGATCTGCGCCGCCAAATGGAATGGGAAGGTGGTTTTGACTGCAAGCTTGCCATCATTGAACCAGTCGTTGATAACAACCGGCGTATGACCCACTGGAAAGCAACCCCGGCATCTCGGTACCTCTCAGAAGTTTATGAACAAAAAACCGCGCAATCTAAGGATTTGACAGCGTAACTCCATTATCTCTATCCATTTATTTCTGTTCAAAACTCCATAGGCGGCCTATCTAATCGATCAAGAAACAGCACTGGACCAGCTTATTGGTATAAGCTTGTCTCTTTCCTTTTCCCCATCCGAATATACACGTATTTTCCTGCCTGCTCTCTGAAAAGCCCCCTTGGGAGTTATCCCAATATTCCCGACGGAAAAAGAAAAAAACCTCTCAAAAGGCAACCAACAAAAAAAACATAACAACCTAATTATAAAGCACTTAAGCTGTTTAAAAATATAATTAAGAATTAATACAAAAAAATTAGTTTTTATGTTAAAATTAGTTATAAATTAATAAAATAATAAGGGGTTTTATGAGCAATTTATTACCAACAGAAAAAGATCTTCTTTCTTCAGATCCAAATGGAATACCTAATATCAACGACGTTGACTCAACAAGCTCTAGCCCGGAATATTCGGTTGTCTCGGCAGATTACTACAACACTTTTTTAAATCTTTTTTCGACTTACCTGCCAAGAGAACAAGTTTTGATATACCTCTACTCGGGATTCAACGGATTATATACGGCATTTCAAACTGTTGTATCTCTGTTGAGCGGAAAGCAACAAGAGCCAATATTAAGTCAGGAATCACAGTCTCAAGAAAATGCATCCGATGAGGTTCCTGTTCTTTCTTCCGATCCGGCACCAAATTCGGAATTAATACTCCAAGAAGATACACCCGTAGGAAAGCAGGAAGACAAGCTTGCAACTCCCTCTGATCCGGCACCAAACTCGGAATTAATACTCGAAGAAAATACACCTGAAGAGAAACAGGAAGAAAGTACGCAGGCCGAAATTTCGGCTTCTTCCGATCAAGCGTTAACCCCAGAACAAACTCCTCAAAGGGGCCATCAATTAAATGCTACCCGCATCAAGCAATTTAAAAAGGTATTTGGCAGAGATCCCACAGAACAAGAAAGAGCAGAACTACCTGAAGAAAAATTCCTTGAACTTACACAAAAATGGAAAGAAATTCAAGCAACCAACACAGTATCTATTCCGGAAAAACGAGATACTCATTCAAAACCTAATGCAAATTCGACTGACTCTTCTTCTGAGAGCAGCTCTTCAACGCCCTGTAAATCTCATCGCAAGAGAAAGCCAAATTCCAAAAAAGAAGAGTCCTATATTCCGGGATTATCTTCCTCTTCTTCTTCTTCTTCTTCATCTTCTATCTCTTCCCCACAACCAGAACCACAGGAAGAGAGCAATCCTTTCTCGGGGTATATAGAAGTAGACAGATTTGGATTTGTATCCATAACACTCCCCCATCTAAAAGATTGGGTGAAAAAACAAGTGGACGATTATGCCGCTGAACATCCCAACGATCCTGAATACAATTTCAGGGGAGGTGTCGAAAGAAATCCCCATATAACAATCGGAAATTTAAAGAAAAATTTAACCTCCAAAGAACGAAGACAATTGCAGGACCTCGGTCCAATTTCTTTTAAAGTCCTGACACCAAAAAGAATGTGTATGAAGGAAAAGGGAAGCGGCGAGTTTGATAAGGTTAGAAAAACAGCACTAATAGCACCTCTCATCGTAGACTCAAAAATACTAGAAAAATTGGCTTGGGAGAGATTCGGTGATATGAATTGGGCATGCTCCCCAATTAATACACATCCTCATATCACTTTAGCCCAAATATGCTGTAAGCATGCGCAAAACAAAAGAAAATGCCACTTCGACCGATAGTAAAATAACTACAATGATCCAGGGCTCCAAGACGGTCCTCTTCGAGGGGCTGTTAAGCCCTGAATCATTGATGATCGTCTAGAATCTGCTCATGAAAAAATATCCAAAGCGATTTTCTGTCTCAACAAACGAAGGAGATTTTTCGCTCTGGTATAAATTTAAGTCACTATAGAGTCGAGGAAGGATTTTTAAGATGAAGCGCGGAGATCGAGGCTAACTTAGAAACCCTTTAGAGACAATTTCTGAATTAAATTTCAGTCGATTTTTAAGTTCTTTTGAGCCGATTTTCGATTCAAAAATT
>DALYFE010000053.1:0-3074 GCA_031972195.1 Chlamydiales bacterium
CGCATTTCTTCTTCTATGGCAACTTCCAGATCTGTCCGATCTTTATCGGGATCAAGCTTGATTCGAGGAATTTGTTGATAGGAATCTAGCAAAGATGGGGGACAGGAGTCGAAATCGCCTACAAGTAAATCGGGCTGTATATTGGCTTCATGGCAATAGATTAGGCCTCCATCTACGGCAACAATACGGTCGTGGGACGAGATAGAAGGAAGGAGCTTAGATAATGCCTCTATGCTCCCATTCGCAATGATTGCGCTATTCATAATGCGGCCAAGATGAGTCGAACATCCACCGAGTTGCCCCGACTAGAACCTGAATCTAGCGCGTCTGCCAATTCCGCCATGGCCGCAGAGTATTTTAGCAAAGAAACTCTCGTACGATGGTAAGAAAGTACCATCTTATCCGTTTTAAAGCAATTTTTCCGGATAAGAGACAATCTCTTTCCTGATTTGGCGGATAAAATTATTTGTATTTTTGTTAATATTTAATAATTTAGTTGTTAAAATATCTGTAACATACATTTTTTAATTAAACAATAACGGTATTATAATGGTTAATGCTTCAGTGCAATCTTCTTCGTATAACGTTCTGCCCCCCTCTGAACCGCTTTTACCGAGTATAAGCGAAGCAGTTGTTGAGGGAGCAGATTCCTTAAGAAGAGATTTTCCTGTTCAGGGAGAGATTGCAGAGTATTGGATCAATAGGAACGTAAGCCAAGTTCATCCTCCAGCTGCCTTGTCTGCTGAAAAAATTTCGGAGCATAGAAAACGAAATTTCCTTCGGCGTATTTCCGATGGCGACTGGAATGCAATTTTACAAAAAATCGAAGGATTGAACCATAGCATTTCTTCAGAGGAATTGGATGCATTTCGGTTAGGAATGTGGGAGCATCCTGTTTTTGATCACGCCGATTGGATCTATTTTGCATTTCAGGCGTACTTGGAAGATCTGATTGCGCCCGATACGATGTGCAAGTTGTTTTTGTATAATAGCTGTCAGAGACAAGTGGTTTTAGATGAAGCTAAGGAAAGCGATATTTTGGAAATGTTGGAGGGCAAGAGTGGAAGCTTTTCTGTTTTTAATCGCTCTTCCAGCTTTGAGACTTGCCAGGTATTTACAGCCAATGGAGAAGTTGATCCCCGCTCTTTAGATCATTTAAAAGAGGCTACAAAACAATATTTAGATGAGAGAGAATTTCGAGATTTTTTAAGCGCACTTTCTGAATTGCCTCCGGAGCAAACGCAATTTTTTATCATTGAAAGAGAGCCTGATAGCGCTTTTGACGCAATTAGGGAAAATGTGGAATGGCCGCTGTTTATCACCTGCTCATCCAATCCGGAAGATTCTTGGCTATCAGTATGGCAAACCGTTGCCCCTCCGGAATTCATTTATAGAATGCATCGAGCGCGATTTGGAGAGAATGCAATACGTCCAGCTCCCGCCCTTGGATATTCAGAAATAGAGAACTTGTCCAACCTAACATCGCGTATCGTGAGTATTCCCTCTTTTGTTCCTTTGCCAGAGAAGCTTCATAATTTATCAGCGCAACCTTTGACTTTTTACCATCATGACATTGTTTATCACCATGCGATTGAATCCGCGAATATGCATAGGCCGGTTTGGATCGCGTTTGCCAAGTTTTTAAAAGAAAGAGAGGAAAATTGGATTTTCCGAACTACATTGGATCGCGAATTGTTGAATTATTTAGAGGAAAGAAAAGAAGTTTCGTCAGACAATTTTTGGATTGGCTTACCGTATCATTCGGAAACGGCAATTGCGACAATGCGAACCGAAAGACACATCTCTAAAGAACGTGAAAGAGAGTATGTGAATCGCTTTGTTTTTTTATTTGCCGAATTTTATTTTAAAAACCAAGCTGAGTTGGAAGAACGCCATGGTCTGAGTATTGAAAGTTTACAGCAGTGTTTATTGAGAAGGGTCAAAGATCCTCTTGTATCTTTAGCGGATTTCCGTTTTCTGCAAGCGCTCTACACATTTTTGGAAGAACGAAGCCACAATGATTAGAGACTGACCATCAACCTCGCTGTTATCGATTAGACCTCTTGTATAACTTATGTTTTCGTCGCTTTTGCGGATTATTTTGACCGAATTTTCGAAAGCAGTCCTATGAGCGGCAAATTCTTTGCCGTAGAATATAAGCTACCTGTTTAGAAAGCAGATCTTCCCTTGGGAAAAATCGATGAATACAAGGTGGTCTTGAAAAAATTCCATGCCCAAAATTGCCTCTACATGGATTGGGATTTGGATCGGAATTCTGTGGAATTCAATCGGTCCAAAATCCTTATTACTTATTTTAAATGACGTGATTTGGACGGTGTTTGAGAGCGAACACGCACTCTCCTTGATTTCTATATTCAAAATATTCCAAGTTGATCCTGTGTCTAATACGCAACGCAAAGGGCCGTTGGATGTTACTGTATCGAACTCAATCAGTCCTCGTTCCTTAATGAGGGGTATGCAGACTATTTTTCCCGTTTGATATCCTCGTTGTTTTAAGGTTTCTAGCCCATCGCAAAAAGCGACTCTGTTATTTTGGATGTCGATGAGCAGATTGCAATTGCGGAACAGTTCCCATCCGAGTTTGCCGGGTTCTCTCTGAAGCAAATCAGTCTTTTTAACTAATATCGCATCGTTGCGCGCTTTTTCACATTCTTCTTGTAAAACCAGTTGCCATACAGATAACGGACCGATTTGAATTTTAGGAATTTGATATAGATTTGTTTCGTAGGCATGACCCTTAAATCCATACATGGTTTTGGTGCCTAAGAAGGATTTAGAAGCGATCTGGTTTATGAATTCACTCGACAAGGAAAGATCGCCACGGAACCCAAGATCCAGCTCCATGATGAATGTTTTGTCTTCAATTTGCATCTCAAGACAGGGTGCTCCAAGAGATGCGAGTTTCACAATAGGCACCGTTGCAAAGAAACGCTTCTTGGGACCTTCCTGTTTTGCTGAGAATGTATTTTTAGAAACAAAAAAAATAGCTACACCTGCAATCAGGAAAACGGTAGCGAAAATTAGCAGTCGGAGTTTATTTTGGAACAATCAAT
>DALYFE010000053.1:3138-7424 GCA_031972195.1 Chlamydiales bacterium
AGAGATATTTGCTTCCCCTGTTCCATCGCTATTTTGAGTAATTTCAACTGTCCCGTAATTTCCATTGTCATCGCGCACTTCCCCTCTGGCGTGGCCGCCAATTTCAATGCCTTTTTCCCCGCCCCATTTTATATCTATTCCAACATCTACTTCGCTGCTTATTCTTGCTGCAACCCGAGTCTGCCAAGAGGTTTCATTCGTCTTGGAAATAGTTTGTGCAACCAATTGATGAAAAACATCCGAAATGCGTTCATCATTGGGTATAATAAATTGTTCCGAAGTATTGTCAATCAAATCATATATATCATATGAATAACTTGCTGAATCGATCTCTGTAATAAAAACCTCTTCTTTTTAAAAGTTTGAGAACATCTTCTTAGATCACTATACCGAAACAACTTGAAGAATCGGGAATTTGTCAAGAAGGCTGCAAAGCCACCGCCGTCAAAAACCGATTTTTCAAGTTGTTTCCGTATATAGCTCCACCTGTTCAAAAACAGAGTGCGAAGTATGCAAAATAATCGAAAATCAAAACAACTACAGTTATTTTTTAACAGAAGGAGAGATAGTCGAAAGCTGTGGATGAAACTAAAACTTCAAAGATGGAAGTTCAATCATGGGTAGTCTTTCAGTCTCTTAGATCAGAGACGCTGAAAGAGCATCGATTCCGGGGAGATGGCCAAACTCCAAAAATTCGAGGGCAGCGCCTCCTCCAGTTGAAAGATGCGTGAAATCATCGCTTAAATGCATTTGCTTGATGGCTGCAATCGAGTCTCCTCCGCCGACAATTACATCTGCATCGAGCTTGGAAAGGGTCTTTGCGATTTCTTGAGTGGGTTTTGCAAAATTGGGCAGTTCGAATACGCTTAACGGTCCATTCCAGAAAACAGTTTTTGCTTTTTGAAATAACGAAGACCACTCCTGTACTGTTTTCGGGCCAATTCCCATTCCCTGCCAGCCTGCAGGGATCCCTTCATTTGATTGAACTACCTTTTGATGTGCGTCATTTGTGAATGCATCGGCAATCAGGATATCGGAGGGGAGATGCAAAGATTTTGACTGCGCAAGAATTTCTTTAGCGGTCTGTATTTCCGATTCTTCAACCAAAGAAGAGCCGATGGCAATCCCTTCCGCCTTGAGGAATGTATAGGTCATCCCTCCCCCTAGAAATAAAGCATCGACCCGCTTAAGTAAATTGTGGATCACGCCCGCTTTGGTAGACACTTTTGCGCCTCCAATGATTGCGTAAAATGGGCGTTTCGGTCCTGATAAAAGAGGGGAGAGGCTCGATATTTCTTTTTCCATCAAAAAACCTGCCGCCGCTTTGCCGGGAAAATACTTGGCGATGAGTGCAGTGGATGCATGGGCGCGGTGGGCTGTGCCGAATGCATCATTGACGTAGATGTCTCCAAGCTTTGCCAAGTTCTCGACAAATCCCGGTTCCTTTTCAGGTTCTTCTTCACCCGGATGAAAACGGACGTTTTCCAACATGAGCAATTGGCCCGGACGCAATGCTGCAGCTAATTTTCCAACCTCGGTCCCTACGCAATCGGGAGCGAGAGGAACTGGTTTTTCCAATAATTCGGAGAGGCGTTTGGCTGTGGGGGCTAGAGAATATTGGGGGTCCGGTTTCCCATTGGGTCTTCCCAAATGGCTCATCAGGATTAGAGAGGCTCCTTGGGCTAAAATGTATTCGATAGAGGGAAGAGCTGCTGTAATCCGGGAATCATCTGAAATGCTGCCGTCTTTTGCTAGAGGTACGTTGAAATCGACTCGCATCAACACTTTTTTCCCTTTTAGCGACAGATCTTTTAGAGTCAATTTTTTCATAAGTTGCCGAATGGGTTTGCTGATTGTTCAAATCCTCCTCCTTTTTTTCTGTTGCGCAATTCGCATCGCAAAGAATAGAGGAGATCTTGGTCGAAATTTTTTTTCTCAGCCCAAACGAGGTATTCCAGAGGGATTTCATCGAACTTGCGCCCTTTGTGTTTCCCCAGAGGCATTGTTTTAAGGCGAATGGGCTTTTGGAGGATTTTAAATAATTCGTCTGTTGTCCGGTATGTTTTTGCAAGGTGCTTGAATACTTCGATGTTGACGATCACATCGCTCATGGCTCGATGCGCGCCTTCCGGCTGGATATTGAAATGTTGGCGGAGCTGCTGCAAGGAGTTGACGGGGCTTTCTCCATAGAGGCGGGCCATGCGCAACGTATCAAAATAGGGTTGTTGTCCGATGCGGGTAGGGATCTGATGGCGTTTGGCTTCTGCAGCGATCAAGGCAATATCAAATCCGATCCCATGTCCAACGAGAATATGTCCATCGATCATTTTTAGAAAATCGGGAAGAATGGAGGCAATCGTTGGCTTCCCCTCGAGCATTTCTGCGGAAATTTTGTGGATTTCTTGGGAGACTTGAGGGATAGGACATTCCGGATTGATGAGGGATTCAAATCGATCTAAAATTCCCTCAAAGGTAAAGCTTGCTGCTGCGATTTCAATAATCCGATCCGTAGCAGGCTCTAGTCCGGTCGATTCGCAGTCGAGGCAGATAAATATTTCTTGTTTCATCAGTCCCATAATTTAATCACTATATATTAATTCCACTCAAAAAGCGAAGACATATGGTTTGCAGAGGCAATTGCAACTCTTTCATTCCCGTCATGAGAAAAATGAATAGAAATTGTGCGGGGAGGAAGTGCCTCGCCCAGTCTTTCCGCCCACTCGATGACTGTGATTCCATTCGAGTCAAAATACTCTTCAAAGCCCATGGAGAAAAAATCGGAAGGCCCTTTCATCCGGTATAAATCGAAATGATAAAGAGGCAAGGTGCCTTGATAAATATTTAAATAATTAAAGGTTGGGCTTTGCACGGACTCGTTGATGCACAGGCCTAGTGCAATTCCCTGAACGAACGTCGTCTTGCCGGCTCCCAAGTCTCCGGAAAGCGCAAGGATTGACCCCGGAGATAAGAGACTTGCGCAATGTTTCCCAAAGGCAATGGTCTCTTCAGAAGAACTTAGCCGACGTCGCGAAGCGCTAATCAGATTCTATCCATTTTTCTAAATAGGGCTCGAATTCGGAATGGAGCGATAGGCCTTCGACGAACTGAGCAATCTTCTCTTCGGTCAAATGCTTTTGAATAAACGCGAGGAAGTTTTCTTCGATTTGATACCGATTCTGATTTTGCACTTCAAGGAAAGTAAGCGGCTTTATATGCGATTTTTTGAAATCATCGAGCACAGCTGCTTTGCTATTGAAGAGTTTTCCTGTCACTGCGGACGAGTAAACCACTTTTTTGATCGATGCCTTTCGTTCGCTAATATAATTTTTAATGACTTCCGGATCTTCTGAAACAAAAAATCGCTTAACGGGGAGTCCGCCGGCGCGCTCTTTGTTTTCAGGGCACGTGGATACCCAGTCGTAAATAGCGTCTTGGGGGTTGGGATGGGTGTTGTCGGCAAATACTTTTCCTGTAAAAGGGCAGATATAGATTTTCTTTGTCGCTTCATTGACGCTTTGCTGGCCAAACTGGTAAATTGTTTTTTCTCTAGGAAAGAGTACGGGCTTCAGTCGATATTTTTCTTCGATAAAAGCAAGGTAGGTAGTAACCAAATCTGCGCTGCGATTTTTTTTCAAAAATTTCAGTAGATCGGCTTTTTGCTCGGAAGTAATGCTGAGAGCGGTAGTCATCAAAAAACTCTGTATAATGGTCTCTTGGATCAAGAGGATAGCTCAGAGAGAAATTAAGTTTCAACCTAATCTTGATTTTTGGGCGGTTCAGTGGTATCGTGTCTCCACCCGAGGGCGCTTTTTTTGCTCTGCAAGATGCGAAAATTCCATGGGGATTTGAAAATTTTTTTACCTGCGAGGTTGTTGAATGAGTAACCAATTACTTGAAAACTCTGTTCAAAGAGCGAAGAACTTTCTTTCTCCGCAACGGTTGGGGGCCCCTTCTTCTTTGCAGTTAGATTTCATCCCCGTTCCAGGTTATGAGCAAGTAATTAAAGCAGTCGACCCAAAAGCGGGCCTTACAGCGATCATCGCAATTCATAATAGCTCCCAAGGGCCTTCTTTGGGCGGGATCCGGATCCACCCCTATGCTTCATTTCAAGATGCCTTGGAAGACGTGCTTAGGCTTTCCAAAGGAATGACCTATAAATCTGCGATCGCGGAAGTTGGGTTCGGGGGGAGCAAAAGCGTCATTATTGCCGATCCCAAAAAAGATAAGACGCCTGAGCTTCTTTTGGCATTTGGCGCAGCGGTCGATGCTTTGGAAGGACAGTATAT
>DALYFE010000053.1:7494-12400 GCA_031972195.1 Chlamydiales bacterium
AAGACGTCGGCTGTACTGTCGAAGACGTAAAAATCATCCGGCGCGCAACACAATATGTTGTGGGCCTGCCAAACGCCAATAGCAGCGGAGATCCGAGCCGATTTACTTCCTGGGGCGTATTCCGCGGCATTCAATCAGCGGCAAAAAAATTGTTTGGGACCGAATCTTTGGAGGGGCGCAAGGTCGCCATTCAGGGACTGGGCAGCGTCGGAAGCCGTTTGGCCGATACGCTGTTTTGGGCAGGCGCTGAATTGATTGTTTCAGATATCGATTCTGTCAAAGCAGAGAGAGTTGCGAAACAATACGCGTGCCGAAAGGTGTCTGCTGAAGAAATTTTAGAAGTCGAGTGTGATATTTTCGCTCCATGCGCTTTAGGCGGAGTGGTCAATGATCATACAATTCCTCGGTTCCGATGTGCGGCAATTGCCGGAGGGGCGAATAATCAGCTTTTGCGAGACGTCCATGCAACTCAGCTTTGCGAGAGAGGCATTCTTTACGCTCCGGATTTTGTGATTAATGCAGGCGGGTTGCTCAATGTAGCGGCAGAACTTGAATCCGCAGGATACACTCCTTCGATTCCTCGCAGAAAAACGCACAATATTTACGACACGCTTCTTGCAATTTATGAGATCGCGGAAAGAAATGGCGAATCGACGCATAATGCCGCGCTTGCATTGGCAGATTACCGAATTAAGTATGGAATTGGGAAACGCGTTGTTCCTCCCGCTTTCCACCACGTCGCTGAATAGACTGCTTTTGAACGGGCAGCTTAAGGCTGTCTCCGTTCTTTAAGAGGAGGGGCAAGCGAGCTATCTAATAACCTGCGGCAAAGAATTTGCCGCTCATTACCGGAGCGGAGAATCTCTCCTCTTTAGGGAAAGTTCTTCAAGTTTGATTAAAGGGATTCCATGGACACACTTACTTCGTTGATTCGAGCGAAGACAGAACAAGCAATCGCTGCCGCCTTTTCGCTTCCCCCGGAGGAAGCCGGCGC
Source organism: Chlamydiales bacterium (assembly GCA_031972195.1). GTDB lineage: Bacteria > Chlamydiota > Chlamydiia > Chlamydiales > SM23-39 > DALYFE01. The sequence continues at coordinate 8,489 of DALYFE010000053.1, forward strand.
TGACATTTCTCCTTGCGCCCAAGAAGAGTTTGGCCACTACCAATGCAATAGTCCGATGCGGTTGGCAAAATCGCTTAAAATGGCCCCGCGCGCTGTTGCACAGAAAATCATCGATCACTTAGATCGATCCATCTATTCAAAGATTGAAATCGCGGGACCCGGCTTTATTAATTTGACGCTTTCCGCTGAATTTCTCTCAGAGCAGCTGCAACAGGTCCTTGGCGATCCGGTGCTTGGAGCTTCTCTTCCTGTCAAGCGCGAGCGGATCATTGTAGAATTTTCTTCTCCGAACGTCGCTAAAGAACTTCATATTGGACATATCCGCTCTACGATCATCGGAGATTGTTTAGCTAGGGTCTTTGAGTTTTTGCAGCAGGACGTCGTGCGGCTCAATCACATTGGAGATTGGGGCACTCAGTTTGGGATGCTGATTACCTACATGAAGGAATCGGCCCCCAATATTCTGAGTGGCAAAGAACAAACGACCTTGGAAGCGTTGATGGCCTGGTATCGCGCTGCTAAGGGTAAGTTCGATGCAGATCCTGATTTTAAAAAGCGATCGCAATTAGAAGTAGTCCGTCTGCAAGCGGGAGATCCGGAGACTCTTCGGGCTTGGAAATTGATTTGTGAAATTTCCAGACGGGGATTCCAAGAGATTTACGATCTGCTCAATGTAAAAATCACAGAAAGAGGCGAGTCATTTTACAATCCATTTTTAAAAGAAGTGGTTGAAGCGTTTGAAAAGAAAGGGCTGGTGGTTGTTTCGAATGGGGCTAAATGCATTTATCTCGATGGATTTAAGAATCGGGAAGGAGAGCCTCTTCCATTAATGATTCAGAAGTCGGATGGCGGCTACAATTACGATACGACGGACTTGGCTGCGCTGCACCATCGTATTTTTGTGGAAAAAGCCGATCGGATCATTGTGCTTACCGATGCAGGTCAATCGCTGCATTTTCAGATGCTGTTTGCCGCAGCAGAAAAGATTGGATGGCTTGATCGGAAAAAAACGCAGGTAGATCACGTTGGCTTCGGACTTGTCTTGGGCCCTGACGGAAAGAAATTTAAAACGCGATCGGGAGAGACTGAAAAGCTCATTGATTTGTTAACAGAGGCGGTTAGCAGGGCCCACGCGATTGCGTCCGAGCGCCTTCCCGATGCAGATTCAAAAGAGATTTCCCGTCTTGCCCGGGTTATTGGGATTGGGGCCGTGAAATACTCCGATCTTTCATCTTGTCGAACAAAAGATTATACATTCAGCTATGATCGTATGCTTCGATTTGAGGGGAATACTGCGGTATTTCTTCTTTATTCTTATGTCCGTATTTGCGGGATTCAAAGAAAATCCGGAATGGATGCAGGGCAAATTTTACAGCAAGGGACGATTGCGCTCTCTCACCCTTCCGAGATTGCTCTAGGGCTTCATTTACGCCGTTTTGGAGAGGCGCTTGAGTTCATTGTCAGGGATTTGCTGCCCAATCGGCTGACCGATTATCTTTACGAATTGGCCGAAAGGTTTAATGCATTTTTTCGGGATTGCCACGTCATTGGGTCTGCTGAACAGGCCAGTCGTTTAGTTCTTTGCGAGCTTACAGCAAGGATCTTGCGGCAAGGTCTTGAAATTTTGGGACTAGAGACTGTGGATCGGATGTAAAAAACGCCTCCGGGTTAAGAGGCGCCAAATAATAAAAAAGGTGATTAAGGTAATTATTATTATGATATAACTGGCAGGTTTCCCTGTTAGTTGTCTAGTATTTTATGTTAATTCTTGATTTTTTAAAATTCAAAGTAATCCTCGAAATCGCGGTGTTTTAAAAATATTTTTTATTCTTGTTGTGGCGTCTAAAAAATATTTTAACCCGGTTGCTTGCGTGAATGGTTGCATCTGACTCGAAGATCCTCTATACTCTTGGCTTAAGAATATTATGCTACCCAAAATTGCTATTGTCGGCCGCCCAAATGTGGGGAAATCGGCTTTATTTAACCGGATTTGCCAGAAGAGAATCTCTATCGTCGACGAGGCGGAAGGGATTACTCGCGATCGTCTTTATGCTCAGGCAGATCTTTTCGGACGTCCATTCCTCTTGATCGATACAGGGGGGATCGACCTTTCCGGAACGATTCCTTTTGCTGAAGAAGTTCAGAGACAGGCGGAAGTGGCGATTGAAGAGGCGGATGCGATTTTATTTGTCGTCGATGGGCAAGTAGGGCCCACTCCTATAGACCAGGAATTGGCCAGGCGGCTTAGGAAATGCGGCAAGCCGGTGGTTCTTGCTGTCAATAAAATTGATGATGGAACCAATGAAGCCAAGGTAGCCGCTTTTTGTCCTCTAGGCATCGGCCAGGTGATGGGGATTTCTGCATTGCATGGATATCAGGTGGCCGAGGCTTTGGATGCAGCGTTAAAACCCATTGAAGAGAGAGAGGCTTTGCCGTCTCCGTCCAATGCAATCCGCGTGGCGATTGTAGGGCGGGCAAACGTGGGAAAGTCAACGCTGTTGAATCAACTGCTCTCCGAAGAGAGATCGATTAGCAGCCCCATTGCGGGGACGACTCGGGATGCAATCGATGTATTGTTCGAGAAAGACGGTCAAAATTATTTACTCATCGATACTGCAGGGATTCGGCGTAAAAAAAGTGAAAAAGAGGTCGTTGATAAGTTTGCGGCGATCCGGACGGAAGAGGCGCTGGAGCGAGCCGATGTTTGTCTTTTGATTTTCGATTCGTTCGAGGGTTTTACGACTCAGGAAATGCGCATTGCCGCGGAAATTGAACAATTAGGGAAGAGCTGCATCTTGCTTTTTAATAAGTGGGACTTGATGGACAACCTGAAGATGGAGCATGCGATGCGGGGCGTTCGGGAAGCCGCTCCCTTTTTGGCGCACTGTCCGACCCTATTTATCTCTGCGACCAAGCAGAGAAATCTCGATAAGATTTTCCCTTTGATCCAAGAGGTTTATAGACAGCGGTTTCTTCGATTGACGACCGGGGTATTGAACAAGTTTGTCGAAGGGTGTTTGCAAAAGTACCATCCTCCGATGATCATGGGAAAGCGCTTGCGGATTTATTACCTGACCCAAGCAGAATCCAATCCTCCTAAATTTGTATTGTTCGTTAATCGTCCTAATTTGATGACCGGCGCCTATAAAAAGTTCCTAATCAACAGACTTCGTGAGGAGTTTCCTTTTACCGGATGTCCGCTTTTGTTTGAATTGCGCGGTAAAAAAGGACCTTTAACTGAAGCTCCCGTAGACGCATAACCCATTTTCTCCTAGATTGAAGAATAGGCAGTACGGTATGCAACTTCCAAGTCCTCGCGCTATCTCCTTCGCCCCCTTCATTGATGAGATGAAGCTCTATAATTTTTCGATATTCCGCCAAGATCTGCTCGCAGCGATTGCGGTAGCTCTAATGACGATTCCTCAATCGATCGCGTATGCTCTGTTGGCGGATCTGCCTCCCACGGCAGGTCTTTTCTCAGCGATTTTTGGTACGATTTTCGCCGCAGGCTTCGGTTCTTCCAGACTTCTTGTTTCAGGACCTAGCACAGGAACTGCGATTTTATTGCAGACCTCCATTTCAAGCATTCTATATACCTACTATCCCGATGGGGCTGGGGCTAATCGCGATGCTCTTGTGATGTATATCCTGATGCATTTTGTCATCGTTATGGGATTGGTCCAGATCGGCTGTTCTTTTTTTAATGTAAGTAAGCTATTGCAGTTTGTCAGCCGTCCCGTGATCTTGGGGTATTTCGGAGGGATTACGGTCGCGATTGCAGTCACTCAGGCTTTTGGGTTTATGGGCATAGCAGCTCCTCAAGGAGGCGCTACGATTTTGTCCCAGGCGGGGTACTTTTTTCTCCATTTGCATCAAATGGATTGGGCAACAGTTTTGGTAGGGTCTGTAAGC
>DALYFE010000054.1:0-12131 GCA_031972195.1 Chlamydiales bacterium
GTAAAAATAAATTTTTTACTGCATTGCCATGTCTTTTGAATAAAATAGGGGCTGTCGAGATGGATGGGAAAAAAACCTCTTTTGAAAAATATAGGGCTTGCTGTATGCTCCTTATTTTCGTTTACTATTTGGGAAGCCATGACTTTGAATCAAAACAAGACTCGTATTTTGACCACTAAGGAAGCCTTAGAAACTCGTAAGTGGTTTTTGCTTGACGCATCGGGAAAAACTCTCGGTCGGTTTGCTGCCGAGGTTGCAAAAATTTTGCGCGGCAAACATCGCCCTGATTTTACCCCTCATGTCGATTGCGGAGACGGCGTTGTCATCATTAACGCTGAAAAAATTGCTGTTACCGGGATGAAAAAAGCTCGGAAAATCTATCGCTCATACACCGGATTTATCGGGGGAATGCGCGAGACTCCTTTTGAAACGCTCTTAGCCCGTAAGCCCGCTTACATCCTCGAAAGAGCGATTAAGGGGATGATGCCTAAGACTCGTCTCGGCGGTCAGCAAGTGAAAAAACTCCGTATTTATGCCGGAACAGATCATCAGATGAAAGCGCAAAACCCAATTCCTGTGAATATTTAAAGGATCTTTTTATGTTAAAAGAAACAATTGGCATCGGCCGCAGAAAGACCGCAGTATCATCAGTCCGCTTAAGAAAAGGGACTGGGATTATCGACATCAACGGGCGCTCTTTCGAACAGTATTTTCCTCTTCAGCTGCAAAGAGACACCATTTTAGCTCCTTTGCAAAAATTCTCAAATCCGGAAAAAGTAGACATGGTCGTCCGAGTGAAGGGTGGCGGATTGGAAGCCCAATCGATTGCTACACGCCTTGGGATCAGCCGCGCACTTCTCTTGGAGAATGAGGAGTTGAGAGGGGATCTAAAGGAACTTGGTTATCTGACTCGCGATCCTCGCAGAAGAGAGCGCAAGAAGTATGGCCGCAAAGGAGCCCGTAAGCGCTTCCAGTTCTCCAAACGTTAAGAGATTTTCTAGTCTTAGTCTTGATACGCAAGTCTTTGGATTTTTTCCAGGGACTTGCGTTTTTTATTTTCCTTTGATATTCAGCTGAAACATGGAAGGTAAGCCTGTTTCTGCATCGATGGTGATCGACCAAGTGGTCGAGGTGTTTCCTAATGATTTGAATCCTCATGGGACTTTGTTCGGAGGACGCGTTCTTCAAATCATTGATACTCTAGCGGCAATCGTTGCGAAACGCCACTCCGGCCAAGTTTGCGTGACCTTGGGGATTGATTCCGTTCGATTCCTCAATCCTGCCTACCATGGGGATATTCTCGTTTGCCAAGCCTCCGTCAATCGAACCTGGCGCACATCCATGGAAGTGGGGGTAAAAGTGCTTGCGGAAGATTTCCGAACATTAGAACAAAAAGATATTTTATCTGCCTATTTCACATTCGTTGCCATTGACGACCACCATAGACCTGTTGAAGTGATCCCGGTGATTCCGGAAACAGAAGAACAAAAGAAGCGTTACAAAGAGGCGGAAGAGCGCCGCCAAAATCGCTTATCTCGAAAGAAGTAACAATTTCTTAGAAGCTGAACTAATACAGCTTCTTAAAACCCGTAGATAGCCCCATATTTCTTTTTAAGATAATTGCAATAGGCCTTTTCGCTGACAGGTTTCCCTGTAGTTCTTTTCGCAAGCTCTTCCGCATTGTACGTGCGGCCCCAGCGGTGGATATGCTCTTTGAGCCAGTCGCGAACGAATGCAAGCTCTCCTGCTGCAATCTGTTCACTCCACTGAGGATGTTTTTTTTCAAAAGCGGAGAAAAAATGGGCGGCGAAAAGATTCCCTAAAGCATAGGTGGGGAAATAGCCAAAATCTCCTAGCGACCAGTGAATGTCCTGCAGACAGCCTTGCGTATCGTTGGGTGGTTTGATGCCAAACAATTCTTCCATTTTGCTGTTCCAGGCATCGGGCAAATCGGCTACTTCGAGCTTTCCTGTAATGAGCATTTTTTCGATTTCAAAGCGGAGGATGACATGCAGGCAATAGGTGACTTCGTCGGCCTCTACGCGGATTAAGGAAGGTTCTACTTTATTGATTGCTTTATAGAACCGATTGAGAGGAATTTTTTTCAGCTGCGGAACCATGTTTTGCAGATGCGGATAGAAAAATGTCCAAAACGGCAGGCTTCTGCCGATGAGCGTTTCCCACCAGCGGGATTGGCTTTCATGGATGCTTAAAGAGACATATTCTCCAAGCGGAGTGCCCCAATGCTGGGCCGGCAGGCCCATTTCATAGAAAGCGTGGCCTGCCTCATGAAGGACAGAAAAAATATTGCTCATGAAAGCATTGGGAATAATTCGGGTAGTAATCCGACTGTCATGAGGATGCAGGGCTAAAGAAAATGGATGGGAGGAGAGGTCCAAACGGATATAATGGGGGTCTACGGGCAATTTTGAGAGGGTCATCTTCCCAATTGCGATTTGCTTTTCATCCGAAATTTTGTGTTTTAAAAAGCGGTTGTCTATCTGTTTTGCGTTAGTGATTTTTTTCAGGAGGTCTTTAAGTTCTTTTTGCAGTCCTTCAAAAATGGTTCCGACGCGAGCAGTGGTCATGCACGGTTCATAGCCTTCCAATAATGCATCATAAGGATGGTCGGCAAATCCCAGGATGTCTGCTTTTTTCCGGTTCATATTGATAATTTTTTTCAGGAACGGAGCAAACAGTTTGAACTGATTTGCTTTTTTTGCCTCTGCCCAAACAGCGGTTGCTTCCGAGGTGACTTCTGAAAAAGTTTCGATAAAGGAGCTTGGCAATTTGGTTTCTTTGAGATACTCGCGCCGCCACTCCCGCAGCGATGCTTTCTGCATTCTGGATAATCCTTTGACCTTGGGCTTTCCGGAGGGAAGGTGGATGAGCTTTTCCAAATAGGTTTTAAACGTCCTGCTCGTTTTTTGTTCGTGGATCAAGGTCGATAGTTGCGAAATTTGTTTAGCGCGGGGAGAGAGTCCTCCGGGCGGCATATAAGTTTCCTGATCCCAGTGGAGAAGGGTTAGAGCAGATCCATAGGTGTGGATTTTAACAGATAGTTCTTCGAGCTTGCGATAAGCTAATGGCGGGGTTTTAGTCATATATACTATTTAGCGAAGCTGCGAAAAAAAATAAAGGGAAACAGCGAAACAGAGAGCAAGAGGTCCCCATATTGCAATAAAAGGAGAAAAGACTTGGTTCTCTGCGAGGATCAGTAACGCATCGAGCAGAGTTCTTAAGCCTACATAGGCAAAAAAGCAGCAGGATGCGAAGAGAAATGCAGAAGCGCCTCTTGAAAATCGAAATGCGAACGGAGCGATTGATAAGAGCATGAGAAAAGGAACCAAGGGAAGAGCGAGTTTGTAGTGTAGATGCGCTGCGCTTTTCTGTTTTTCAGCGCCTTTTGAGGCTGCCTGTTGGAGCAAAAGGAATAAGGGGCGGTCTTCAAAGGGAATGAACTTTTGTAGGGAGGCCGAGTGATTCCAGTGCAGATCGGGGAATACAGGGTGCTCGACGCTTTCTATTTTCTCTAAATTTCCATTAGGATTTCTGATAAAATGTTCGGCGAATCGGCCCTCTACAGGTTGAGAATGTACTTTTAAGTATTTGATGTACCATAAATCTGTTGGAGAGCGGATCCAAAATACATCGAATAGTTCTTTTTTCTCAGCGCAATACATTTGATAAATCAGTTCAGATCCGTCTTGTAGGTCTACCGAAAAAATACGTCCTTCCGTTTTCGATTTCTTTTTCTTATTCGTCCCGTTTTCGATTGTTTGTTGTGCATTGGGAGAGATCCATTGGCCATTGCCGTAGGAGGCCATGGTTAATAAGGCAGCTAGCAGAAAAAATGGCGTGAGTAGCCGTTTTGCCGAGATGCCGGCGATTTGCAAGGCGGAAAGTTCTCTATGCGTATTGAGATCGATCAAGACTTTCAGCGTTGCAAGAAGGAAAGAAAAAGAAGCAAAAAGATCGAAGAGTTTTGAAAAATGACGCAAGTAGTTTACGAAGACGCCAATGATAGAAATGGCATCTTTAGAGAGAAAACGGATTCCGTTAATCGAGAGATCAATGGCTGTGTATAGAGTTAAAATACAGCAGAAAAAAAAGAGAAAAGAAAGGATGAGATGCCGGAATAAATAGCGAAACCAGATGTTCACAGTTTCCCCCGGCTTAAGCGATTGATTCGATAAGTGGACGCGATCAAGATCAATAGATGGGGTAGAAAAGCAATGATCCATGCAAGAGTGGTTTGTGTTTTTAATTCTTTAAGTCCCAAATAGGACATGACCACCAAGATGGCGAATATAAATGTAATAAGGGCTCCCCGATGCGAAGGGGTGCGGCCCTCTTGCATTCCGAATGCGCATCCCATGAGAGTGAAAGTGGCAACGGCTAGAGTGAGTGAAATGCGCCGCAAGATTTCAATCCTGGCGCCTTTGGTATATTTGCTCATTTCCATGCAACGGATGCGAAGCATTTTCATATTTAACCCATTTGAATCGACCCTTGGCCGATTTTTTTTTAACGCTGTGGAAAGAACCGGGGCTGAGGTGGACATGGTCATTTGATTTTCAATCAAGAGAGGATCGAATCCTTCTTCAATCTCTGAAGAGCAGTGAGAGAGAATTGCAACATTGGATCCAAGAAGTTTATCTTTAGAAATACGAAGCTGCTTTGCTGTAAATAAACTAAGCCGGCGATTCCGCTCGTTATGAGTGATAAGAAATACATCGTTTGCAATCTTCCCTTCTTTTTTTACATCCATATTGAGATAGGTGTGCTTGATCTTCACTAGATTTTGTCTTTGCAAAAGGAGTAGAGGATTTGCTGAAGTTTCCCGATATAAAATTGTTTTGGCTTCTCTCCCGCAATAAGGTGCCGCATCAGCGCAAATGGAAAAATGAAGGATGGTCAAAAATAGGCTTGCGCACACAAGAGGAGAGATCAAAGAGCGGAGACTGATCCCTGATGTGCGGAATGCGGCAAGTTCATGAGTGCGGCTGATGCGCTGAAACAACAGAAAAGCGGAAAGTAGTGCGGAGATAGGAATAGCGAGAGGAAGGATGAAGGGGATTTGATATAAGGTAAACAGTCCTGTTTTTGGCCAGCTGCCGCAGAGAGCGGCAAAACGTGCAATTTCTTTAAATCGAGATACGATCAGGATGCTGACAAAGGTGCAGACAGAAAGAGCGAATACTTTTAAGTAGCTTTTGAGAAAATAGCGCCAGAGGATTGAGATCATGGATGAGGTTGAAGAACTCCTGTCTGAAGGGAAGGCTCAAGTTCCTTGCCGCATCTAGATGGATAGCTCGCCGGACTCAGTAGGAACCTTACGCCGAGCTTCCCGTTCAAACCGAGGAGTATATCAACTTAACAAACCTAGCGCAATTACATTATATACTAGCTATTTGCAGGCCGCGGTGTTGCAAAGGCTAAATACGTCGAGTAAGCCTCGCTTGAGAAATTCAATAGATCCAGCGCGCAACTTGTAAGGACCGCTTTCGGGCGGGATTTGAAAGTGTTCCAATAAGTACTGATTTTCGGCAAGACAGAGGTTGCGATTCCAGTCATTCTGGCTGCAGAAAATGTTTTCCAAAGAATATCTCCGGAGCCTGGGGAATAGCTGTTTGCTACAGCAATCGGCGTCGGAATGATCATAGGAATTGGATAGCCAAAACCCTGTCCTACTAATTGAATCATGTGATTGGCAAACCGGCTCAACTGATAGGCTTGTATAATATATTTACTAAATTGCGGAAGCCATTTCAGTTGAATCAAACGTTCGATTCCGTTGAAAGTTTTATTAACAGATTGTAATTCATAAAATACATTCGATTGGTTATGAACCATTTGATTGATTGTAGGGAGCCAGTCGGCGTGGGATGTATTGTCCGGATTAGCTCCCAGTAGCCTGGTCACATAGATGAGAGCAGACCAACATGCCTGAGTGATGTTCGATTCAGCAAGAGCTGCATCTAAGGGATTAATCCGAATTGGATCCTTTTGAGCTGCGGTTTTTTGCAAATCTTGATAGAGGATGCCCGTGCAAAGTAAGTGCCAAATCAATTGTTCCGGTTTTCCTAATCGAAAGACCGATCCGGCGTTAGTGAAAAACCTATGCAGTGAGGAGTCTCCGGATAAGATAGCATAGTCGAGATATGAGTTCCCTTTGGGTGTCAGGTAGTGTATTTTGCTCCGGGGGGTCAAATATTGGATCACTGCGAAGTTTTTTCCCAATATTGCGTAGTGAAGAGGAGTGAGTCCTTGTGCATCGGGAGTTGTGAGTTCAAGGGGTGTTGCCAGTTCCGATAATTCCTCAACCGTTCCATTGAATGCGGCCTGATTAATGGGAGATAGATGCTCGAGGTCGATGGTATTCATTAAAGCAGCTAGATTTTTTTGAGCATTTTGTATGTTCTTTTCGAACTCGGCCTTTACTGTCGGGTTAGCTAAAATATTGGTAAATAAGAGGATATTCCTCATTGTTGGATCGCTTTGTAAAACAGCTTCATCGATCGGGGTTAAGTTGTCTGCATCGGGCGCATGAGGAGAATGGCCGGCTATGCATAACTTGCGGGCTAGATCATGATCGTGGTTGCGCACGGCCCAGTGGAGAGGAGTTTCCCCTTTTCGTAATTTAGGCGCGGCCGGATCGGTTGGTTGGGCTTGCGGGTGTACTGCTGCATAAACGACTTTTATTTTTCCGGATAAGTCATTGGCGGTTTTTGTCAGATCTCGATGGGCCTGCAGAATTTTGGGATTGATTTTCTCGCCTTGTTTTACGCTTTCCTGAAGGATCTGTCCATTTGTTTTGATCGTTTTGATCAGAGCGTTATAATTCGAAAATAGGGCAGGATCGACGAGGCTTGTTGTCCCTTTTTGAACGGCGATTAGGGCTTTTTCTACGGAAGTTTGAAGAATCTTAGCTTTTGTTATTTCGGATGTATATTCTTCGAGAGTTAGTTTTTTAGGTGTTATTGCCGCCATAATTTTATGTCCTTTATCTATTTGTGGTAAATTATATACTAATCAATGTTAATTGTAAATTGAAGATTTCTGTAACTGATTTGCTATTTAAATTTTTATTTTACATGTCCGAGGGACATCAAATCTGTCATTGAATCATTTTGGTTGAGTGTCTTAAACTCTCTCATGGAAAGATGTCTGAGCGGCTTAAGGAGCGCGCCTCGAAAGCGTGTGTACGTTTATGCGTACCGTGGGTTCGAATCCCACTCTTTCCGATGAATACACATCCCGCGTGGATTGAGGTGGATACAGCTCAATTTCGGCGCAATCTTTCTGCTGTAAGGCAAAAGATAGGCAATCGGTTGTTTTGTTTGCCGGTGAAGGCCAATGCCTATGGACATGGCTTGTGTCCTATGGCCAAAATCGCTCAGGAAGCAGGTGTTGATTCTCTAGGCGTTTCTTGTCTTCAAGAGGCATCTGCGCTTCGCCATTCAGGCATTTCGATCCCCATCCTGGTATTTGGCGCTATTCATGAAGATCAAATTTCTTCTCTTATGGACCTCGATCTTGAGTTTTCGATCAGTTCGAAATACAAAGCCCAGCTTGTAGCTCATCAATGCAAGCGATTGGGGCGTACATGCAAAGTGCATCTTGAAATTGACACAGGCATGCACCGTACGGGAGTGCGCCCTTCGAGCGCCTTGGATTTACTCCATTTTGTTGATCGGTTAGGTTGTTTTGAAGTTGCCGGGATGTATTCACACCTGGCGACAGCGGATTTACCGTTCGATCAGAATACCCAAAATCAGATCGCAATCTTTCGCGATTTGGCAAATCAAGTCAAAGATCGGGGGATATTGTGCCATTTGGCAAACTCCGGAGGTGTCGCGTATTATCCCGACTCTTATTTTGACATGGTTAGGCCCGGACTTTTGTCCTATGGTTATTTTCCCGGAGGAGAAGCAGATCCTCAAGGGGAAATTGCTCCTTGTTTTAGTCTTCGCGCCAAAATTTCTTACTTTAAAGTAGTCAGCGGCGGATCCGGGATTAGTTACGGCCATGTCTATCGAACGGCCAGTCAGACGCGGGTTGTGACAGTTCCAATAGGCCATGGAGATGGGTATCGACGCTCGCTGTCTCAAAGAGGATTGGTGCTGATACGAGGAGAACGATTTCCGATTGCCGGAACTGTTTGCATGGACCAGTTCATGGTAGATATCGGCAATCGAGATGCCTATGTAGGCGATGAGGTTGTTTTAATTGGCAAGCAGGGGATGGACGAGATTACCATGTGGGAATTTGCCCGCTTTGCCCATTCAATCCCGCATGAGATGTTATGCGCCTTCAACGAGAGAATCCCTAGGCTTTATCTCGATGATCGGCATTCTGTGTGAATAAGTCATCGACGAATTTGCCCGCGCGCTCGATCGCTTCCTGGCATTCAGGGAAACTGGGTGCGAATAGCTGCCAGCAGTGGATCATGTCCTGCCAAACATCGAAGGTTGTAGCGACCCCTTGTTTTTCTGCAAGGGCTGCAAGCTGTACAGCCTCTCCATAGAGAAGGTCCAGAGTCCCTGTTTGGATAAATAAAGGGGGGAGCCCTTCTAGATTTCCATAAAGAGGAGATAGGAACGGATCAGTCAGTGGTTTCCCGGCCGCGTATTGTTCAGCAGACCAGACTAAGCGCTCAGCTTTCAAAAGATCTTTTCCTCGATTTTTTTGAATCGTCTCATTTTTCATTGCCAAATCGACCCAAGGGCAAAAACACATCCCTCCGGCCGGCATGGCAATTTGTTCTTGCTTGAGTTTTAAAAATAAGGCCAGAGCAAGGCCTCCTCCGGATGAGGCGCCTCCGATCACAATTCTTGAGCGCGCATACGGATGATGGAGAAGCCATCGATATGCTGTGAGAGCGTCATCGAGAGCTGCCGGAAATGGATGCTCGGGCGCTCTCCGATATTGGACGGCGAGTACTGCTGCATTCGCTGCTGCCGATAGTCTTCCAACGAAGTTTTTATGAGAATCGATCGATCCGGCTGTATAAGCGCCCCCGTGAAAAAATAGGATGATTCTTCGTTTTGTGACATCCGGAGCAAATGCCCATAAAGCAGCGAGCTCTCCAATCTTGAAGGACTCTATTTGAACCTCCGGCGCTGCGGGAAACTCCATCAGCCATGCCTCGAAGCGCATCCTGAACTCTTCGATCGTTAAATCGGATGGAATGCTCTTTGTTTGCAACGCCTTATAGAAGCTGTCGTATTCTCGGCTGGCCATGGCCTCTATATAAATGAAATAAGAATTATCGCATAATATGTTCTATGAACCTATTTCCCAATCCTCCACAATCCCTGTCCGACACGCTTCAGGGCGCTTTTCGCGCCGCCTCTCCCGTAAAGATCAGTATCGCAATATTTGCCTCGGTCGCTCTCCGACGAAAAATCACTACAAAATCGATCGTCAATGAACTGTTAAGAATTGAGGAGTAGGTTCATGCAGCGTATTGCAGTTCAAGATTGCGGCCTTGAGGCAGTTCTCTTTCTTCCGGATTCTACGACGCCTTTACCTGTCATTGTGACGCTGGGAGGATTCCGAGGAGGATTGCAAGAAAGTAGGGCCGAGCAATTAGCCCTTGAGGGATTTGCCTCATTGGCATTGGCTTATTTTGGATATGCGGATCTTCCTCCTACCTTGGAGAATATTGCTCTTGAATATTTTGTGTTGGCCATTGATTGGCTCAAAGCTCATCCGGCAATCGATCCGAATCGGATTTCTCTTTGGGGCGTATCTCGAGGCGCTGAGCTGGCTCTTTTGTTGGGGTCTCTTTTTCCTAAAAAAATTTGCGCCATTGCTGCGACGCTTCCCAGCAGTGCCCTTTATGGGGCGATTCCAACGAATGCGCCGGCCTGGACTTATCAAGGAGCTCCTGTTTTTCCAAATGCCCCGTTCCCTCAGGTTGCAGTAGATGTACACCAGGGGAAAACATCTGAGAATGCTATTTCCCTAACTCCTTTTTTTCTGGAAGGGATGGACGATGGCGATGCATTTTTAGCTGCGCAAATTCCTGTCGAAAATATTCAATGTCCGCTTCTTTTAATTTCTGCAGGGGATGACCGGATGTGGCCATCGGCTCGATTTTCAGAACAGATCATTGAGCGGTTAAAGAGTAAAAAATCTTCGATTGCTTGCACCCATTTTCATTATGCCATGGCCGGACACGCAATTTCTTCATCAGACCATACGGAAGAATTGCATCCGATTGTCAATCTATGGTTTGCATTTGGGGGAACTCTCAAAGCCAATGCTTCAGCCAAGGAAGATTCTTGGCATCAAACAGTAGAATTTTTTCATACATACTTAATTTGAGGATTGATGCTGGTCAAGGCCGATCCTTCAGATCGGTTGTGCGTACTTGATTACTTTAGGCTCTGTCTTTAAAATCGAGGCCATGAGAATCTTTTTTGTTTTTTTTATTCTTTGCCACCCGCTCTGCGCGATGCATCGCCTTACAACAGAAAAACCTGTTTTGGGAGTACGCACATTTCATTATCTAGATCAAAGTCGAAACCGCCCGATTGTAGTTGAACTTTGGTATCCTGCAGAAAGGCAGGGATCTATCCCATCGACTGCATTGGATGACCTTTGGCTGCATCCCAGAGAAGTGCGCGATGCAGCGATGCTCAAAACGAAACAGAAGCATCCGCTGATTTTAATATCGCATGGCCATCGCGGGGGACGCAGAGAAATGAGCTGGCTTGCTGAAAAATTAGCCAAGCAAGGATATGTGATTGCCGCAGTCGACCATTTCGGCGACATGAGGGCCCAATTTGATTTGCCGACGACGATTCGATTTTGGGAAAGGCCTCGCGATGTCTCGTTCATGCTGGATCAGTTGCTCAAAGAATCAATGCTGCGAGAGAGGATCGATTTAAACCGCATTGGATTTATTGGGTATTCTCTAGGCGGAATGACCGGGCTTTCTTTAGCCGGCGCTCAGGCCCAGAATGTACGGCAGGTAATTGCAAAACTGAATCAATCATTACGGGAATTCGATCCGGCCCTGCTCGATCAATTTGATTTTTCTGAAGCAGAAAAATCCTATGTTGATCCGCGGATTCGGGCCATGGTCTTGCTCTGTCCTGCAACTTATGTGTTCCCTTCCAATTCATTGAACCAGATTAAGATTCCAATTGGTCTTGTGGCAGCAATAGGGGATGACGTGTTGCCATTTCAGGATCATGCATTTCGGCTGATCCAGCACGTCATTCCTTCGAAATTAAAAGTCTTGCGGGAAGAAATTTCACACTATGCTTTTCTAAACCGCCTTACCGATACCGGCAAGGCGATTCTTCATAAGGCATTTTCCAATGACCACCCCTGCTGCAGCAGGGTGTCGATCCACGAAGAAGTGGGTGCATTTGCCATCGATTTCTTTAGAGAAATCCTGCGAGACAATCGCTGATTTAACGTTTCGTCGAGTTTTTGGATTATTTTGGCCGAGTTTTCGATTCAAAAGAACCTAAAATCGACTGAAATTTAATTGAAGAACTCTCCTCTTTTAGGGGAGAGTTCTTCAAAACGCGACCAAAATAATCCACAAAAGTGACGAATCCTTAGTTTCGAAAGAGATCGATTAGATAGCTCGCTTGACCCTGTCCTAAAGAACAGGGACTTAAAGCCGATCTGTCCGTTCAGAGATTATCTCTGAGTTCTAAAACACATAAGGAATGATTTTGTAAGGGACGATCTCGCAATACTCATTCCATGACTTTCCATATTTGTCCTGGCAGCGCTTGTCATGTCTGAAAGCTCTGTCCAAAAGAAGGATGGTTAAAAAGCTTACATAGAAGTAGGGCAGGAAATTGCCAAAAAGCGCCGGAAGCGACCAGAAAAATGCGCCAAGAATTTCCGGCACATAATGAAAATGGCGTGAAATTCCCCACCATCCGGATGCAAGTAAAAGACTTTGGTTGGTCTGCCCGTCTTGAGTGATATACGTTGTTTGGATCAAACGGGGAGTACGGCGCCAAACAAGGCATTGTCCCTGCTTTTCCCGCACTTTTTGTCTTTGTCTGTCAGCGAGGTAATTGATAATAATGCAAGAGGCTCCTGCTAAAAAAATGAGGGAGGCCTGCAGCATTCCTAAATGATTGGGATGCTCG
>DALYFE010000055.1:0-8471 GCA_031972195.1 Chlamydiales bacterium
TATTCAAAGAGCTGAGCGCAAAATCGCTTTTTGGAATCTCCCCAAGCAGTCTTTCAAAATGCTCGATGGCTCCATTGTGGATATCGAGCTGGCGATTGTACTCAAGAAACAACGTATTGGCCATCTCAAGGCTAATTCCGTCCAATTCCGATGAAATTTCTCCTTCGTAAAATACCCGCTCTTGAGCGATCTGCTCTTGCATAGACAGAAGACGCAAATAATTTTCGAGATAGGCAGTCAAATCTCCTCTCTCTCCTTCTCGAAAGCTCTCCAAATGAGACGCCCATTGGACCAACGGCTCATTCCAATCTATCCCTTCGGAAGACAGTGCAGATCCATTGTCCAGCGCCGCCATCAAATTCTTAGCCAAATTTTGCTGCTCGCGAATCTTTCTAAGCTCTTCAATGCGCTCAAAACATTTTTCATTGCCATGGTTCAAAGCAACGCTCGGCTGCAAAGACAATTCAACAAGATCCCTCTGCTGCTTCAAATCCTGGATCGAGCAGCTAATTTTTTGGAGCTCTTTTGAAAATGGAGTGTCTGCAGAACACAGTCCTGCGCTCCCCATTAGCCCCAAGCGATTGAGCTCGCAATCAGCCGAAGTGATCGCACCTGTTAGAGTTTTATAGGCTGTAGAAATCGACTGAACTCGCTGATTTAATCCAACCGCCCCAAACTCCCCTAAATTTTTTTTCAAATACTGCGCATATTCGTCAAAAACAGCGGACAAATCACTATAAACACTGTCCCTCTTCTGTTTTAAATAGGCCAATTGATCAAGAACCAGCGCATCATGTTCGCGTTTCAGATAATTTCGATACTGGGCCATGATCTCATTGACAATTTGCACCCCCAAATAGCGATCGGAAGTACGATACATCAATTCATAAATCGATTTGCAGCTCTCATCCGGATCAATTTCTAAATTGCCGCGAATCCCGTCTGCAGCATCAATCCAGGGACAAATGACGAGAGGATAAGAGTGGCCCACTTTTAATTTTGCGGGCGCCTTCTTAATTGTAAATGCGATGCTCTCTTCAGGAATCTCGATGGGCTCTCCAATCGATCCTGAACCAACGACTCGCTTTCCTTCAAGAAGAACAAAATGATCCAGATCCTCAAAGCGCAATCCAAACGAGAGTTCCTCGTTTCCGTCATAGCGGACATCTTGAAAAACAAATCGATCGATCGACTCAATGGGATGTCCCATCTCCGCCCGCAGATGATTCGACAGCCGCCGCCATAGCCGAACGATTCGTCCTTTATCCGATACTTGGGCTTGGATTCCGAGGCGGGCAACAACCGGTTTGAGCACCTGATCCGATTGCATGAGGGTCGCTGTCTGTCCGGAATTTTCCTCCAACTCAAAGCCCAGCAACTGTTTCAGGGAAGTTTTTTGAGAAACCTTGCTCTCTTGATTTTCTTTAAATGTCGCTTCAATTTCATAACTGGGAGAACGGGTGATCGCAAACCCTAAGCCGCAAATAGCGCCGATCAGGGCAAATCGAATGACCTTTTTTTTCTGCCTCCGCAGCAATTGCCGCACATCGAATAGAGTGAAGATTCTCTCATCTCCTGAAGACAGCAGAGGCTCATCAATCATGGAACTAGCACCTGAAATTGCTTGCTGACCACATCAAACCCGGAAAAACTCGGAAGCAACTGAGAAATGAATCGGTTCCATTCCGTAATCGGCTTTGCAGCCACATAAACAATATCTCCCGGCATTAAAAGAAGGCTCTCGTTCGGCAGATGGATCACATGCTCCCAATTGAGCGTATAGATTTTAGGCTTCACAACGCTGCCCCGAATCACCTGAATATATGATTTGTCCCCCGTATAAGGAATCCCGCCTGCTTCTGCAAGCGCTTGCCTTAAAGGCATATATCCTGACGGCAAAGAGATCACTCTCTCCCTTGCCACTTCCCCCATCACCATGAGCGTTGCAGCAGAGGGTTCGGCAATGTAGAGCTTATCGCCTCCCTGCATCACGATGTTTTGGGACATGTCTCCCTGTTTCATCAGCCGATTCATATCTACGGGGACGACTTTTCCCTCTCGAATCAAATAGCTTTTAAAAAGATTGGCTTCATTCGGAATGCGAGCCTTTGATAAAAGTTCAAAAAGGCGCATTTTCCCATCAACCGGAACGCTGGGAATACCTACAAGTCCGGCCAATTCCACTTTCTTTGCAATCCGATCTTTGTAGGTTACAAATACTTCCGTATCTTGAATCCGGTCCTGATATTCCGATTGCAATTTCAATCGGGCCTCTTCAAGGGTCAGCCCTTCCACATGAATCGGAGAGAGATCCGGCAATGTAATCGAACCTCCGATAACGCGATAGCCTACTCTGGAACCAATGTATTCAACTGCCTCTGCGACATCTTTTCTCTTTGGCAAGTACAGAGCAATCTGCAATACATCATCTTCATGAATGCGGTCTTGATATTCGTCCAGCAAAGACGGATCGAGCTCTTCGTAGCAATGTCCTTCCATCTCCAGAATCGACCATTTCCCCTCACGAATCCTGTAGGAGTCCATGACAAATTCATCGGCGCCAAAAAGATCTTTCCCCATATAAGGACCATTGCAGCCCGCTAAAAAAAGAACGCACGAAGCACATATCAGCGTAAGGTACCTTGAAAACATCCGTTCCAGCCTTTAAGATAGAAAGCAAACACCACTTTATAGCATAAAAATTTTTATGGGAAAACGAATTCTCATTACCGGAGCTGCCGGATTTATCGGCTTCCACCTTGCTCTTTATCTCAAAGAAAGGGGCGACTTCGTCATTGGATTGGATAATTTCAACTCCTACTACGACGTCCAATTAAAAAAAGACAGAGCAGCGCTCCTTCATGCAAAACAAATCGAGATCCTCAACGCAGATATCCGCGATCGAGACCTTCTTCAATTAGCCATTTTACGCCATGGCATTACTCACGTCGTTCATTTAGCCGCGCAAGCAGGCGTCCGCCATTCCATTACAGAACCGGATGACTATGTTGCATCGAATTTGCATGGGTTCGTTTCCGTCTTGGAAGCCTGCCGGAAATTCCCAACTCTTAAGATCATCTACGCCTCTTCTTCCTCAGTATACGGCCTGAATAAAAAAACCCCTTTCAATGTCGAAGACCGCACCGACCTTCCTGCAAATTTGTATGGAGCGACAAAAAAAGCAAACGAGGCCATCGCACACGCCTACCACCACCTCTACGGTTTGTCTCTCACCGCTCTCCGTTATTTTACCGCTTACGGTCCTTGGGGCCGTCCCGACATGGCCTATTATCGATTTGCTCATCTCATTTCCTCAGAGCAGTCCATCCAGGTATTCAATTCAGGCAATATGCAGCGCGATTTTACCTATATTGACGATATCGTCAGAGGAACTGCCGCCGCAATTGATCTTGGAGCTGCCTGCGAAGTCTTCAATCTAGGGAATAATCGCCCGGTTAGCGTATTGCAGTTGATCGAACTCATTGAACAAGGCCTTGGCAAAAAAGCCATCAAGGAAATGCTTCCAATGCAGCCGGGAGAGGTCCTCGAAACCTTTGCCGACATAGAAAAAAGCAAACAGCTCCTCAATTTTTCCCCCACTGTCTCGATTGAAGAGGGCATCTCCCGTTTCATTGATTGGTTTCAAAGCTATCGGCCGACCTTCTAATAGGACAACCCTCTGCAGAACGCACGATCTGAATAGCGCCTATTACCCACTGTCCTTCCCAGCCCCATATGCCCCCTAAATCATCGACCCCCCCCCATTTGGTTTGATTTTTGAACACAAAAAGAGAATTTTGGTTTATATTTCAGACATGGAACCACAAAATTTGGTTTGATTTTTGAACATGAAAAGACTAATTGATTGGCACTTAAGCACTTGGAAAACAGACCCTCGAAGGAAGCCTTTGCTCTTAAAAGGAGCTAGACAGATCGGGAAGACCTATTCGGTCAGACAGCTTGGAAAACAGTTCGAATCTTTTGTTGAACTAAACTTCGAGCTCATCCCGGAGGCCAAGACAATCCTGGAAAAAGACCTACTGCCGGAGCGTATTCTTTGGGAGCTTGGCCTCTTGGCAAAAACCCCTATTATTCCTGGGAAAACATTGCTTTTTCTGGATGAGGTTCAAGCGGCTCCTCAAGCTCTTTTAGCATTACGATATTTTTATGAACAAATACCCGAACTGCATGTAATTGCAGCAGGTTCTCTATTAGATTTTGCAATCGAACAAGTTGGATTGCCAGTCGGCCGGGTCAGCATGCTATACGTGTACCCGCTGTCCTTTATGGAATTTTTAACAGCAACTAAAAACAGCCAATTCATCGAGCCTATTCTAAAACAAACTCCCCTTTCCGATATTCTTCACGACAAGCTCCTAGATCTTTTAGGTCATTATCTCGCAATTGGGGGCATGCCGGAAGCCGTACGCGCCTGGGTTGAAACAAAAGACCCCCGCGCTTGCTATGAAGCGCAAAAAGAATTGATTGAAACGTACCGCCAAGATTTTCCAAAATATGCAAAAAAACACCAACTTCAATACTTGGAAATCATTTTCCAACAAATTCCTTACTTTATCGGCAACCAGTTCAAATATTCAGCAATTCATGGAGAATATAAAAAAAGAGAACTGGCTCCCTGTCTTGATTTGCTAAGAAGAGCTAATGTTCTCCATCAAATCACGCATTCCTCCGGCAACGGCATCCCGCTAGGCGCAGAAGCTAATCTGGACCGATTCAAAACAATTCTTCTTGATGTAGGGATTTCCCAAGCTCTTTTAGGACTCGATTTACCTGCCTGGTTTTTAAATCCGGACAAAGATCTCGTCAACCGAGGCACAATAACAGAGGCTTTTGTTGGTCAAGAACTGTTGGCTTATTCAACTCCAAAATGGAAATCCGACCTATACTTTTGGAAACGGGAAACCAAAGGAGCTCTTGCAGAAGTAGACTACTTATATGATTATCAAAATAGCATTCTCCCTATCGAAGTGAAAAGCGGACACGGATCTACATTGCGAAGCATGCACCAATTCTTGACAGATCATCCAAAATCTTCTTCAGGATTGCGATTTTGGGCAGAAAATTATCTTTCCTCAGAAAAAATTGATTCAAGACCACTCTATGCAGTAGCAACATTAGCTCATCCGGATCAAATAGCAGCTTTTAAATCCCTCATCGATTAAACTGCTCTCCATGACCATGGCCGCCTCGCAGCTCAATCCGGAACAAACAATCGCCGTCAATCACGTGGAAGGCCCCTTGCTCGTCTTGGCAGGAGCCGGATCCGGGAAAACCCGCGTGGTCACTTTCCGCATCGCCCACCTCCTGGAACTGGGAGTTCATCCGGCAGATATTTTAGCGGTCACCTTTACTAATAAAGCAGCCGACGAAATGCGCACGCGTATCCGGACGCTAAAAAATGTCCAGGTACTTGCCTGCACGTTCCACAGTCTGGGAGCAAGAATTCTCCGTGAATCGATCGGACTATTAGGCTATCGCACCGATTTTACAATCTATGATCAAGAAGATAGCGAAAAACTTTTAAAAAATTGCCTTGAAGAAATGGAGCTCTCAAGCGAAAAAAGCATCTTGAAGCAAATCCGCATGGCTATCTCAAGCGCAAAAAATGATCTTTTAGGGCCGGAGGACATCACAACAGATCTCGTCACGCAGCAAGCCTTTTCCCGCTATCAAATGAAACTCAAAGAATGCAATGCCCTCGACTTCGATGATCTCCTATATCTCCCTGTAAAATTATTCAAAGAACATGAAAAGGCGAGGCTTGAATACCAAAATCGCTGGCTCTTTATCCTCATCGACGAATACCAAGATACCAATTCAGCGCAATACACAATTGCCAAAACCCTAGTTGCCAAACACCAAAATATTTTTGCCGTAGGCGACCCAGACCAATCGATCTATTCCTGGCGGGGCGCACGCTATCAAAATATCCTCAACTTCGAATCGGATTTCCCCGGCGCCAAAGTCATTACGCTCGACCAAAACTACCGCAGTACGAATACCATCTTGGCTGCTGCCAACGCGCTCATCCAACATAACTGCGAACGCTACGATAAAAAACTCTGGAGCCAGCTCGGATCAGGCTCAAAGATCGGTTTATACAAAGCAGAAAGCGAAAGAGACGAAGCGGAGTTTGTGGCCAACCGAATTCGCAGACATGTCTTGAACGATCAATTGAGTTATGACGAGATTGCCATTTTTTACCGCACGAATGCTCAGTCGCGTGTTTTCGAAGATATTCTTTTTTCTCGAAAAATCCCCTATTCAATCATAGGAGGCGTCTCCTTTTATGATCGAAAAGAAGTTAAGGACGTTCTCTCCTATCTTCGGATGGTCGTCTCCAATACCGATCTCATTTCTTTCCTTCGAACAATCAACTTGCCAAAACGGGGCTTAGGGAACGCCGCTTTAGAAAAACTTGCAGCCTCTGCAAGCGAATTGAGCATGCCGATCTTTACCTTCTGCGAGGAACTGCTCTCCTCGCCAAGTTTGACTGCCAATACAAAACTGAGCGCAAAACAAAGGGAAGGACTGCAAAGCTACACACGCCTTATCCATCGCCTCCGCCACCAGCATACAAAAATAAAAATTCATGAGCTTATCGAAGAGGTCATCTCCGAATCGAATTACCTCTCCTATATCCAGGCAGATCCTGAAACTTTCCAGGACCGAAAAGAAAACCTCGACGAACTGATTGGCAAAGCTGCGGAATGGGAAGATATGCACGAAGAGCCCACTCTGACCCAATTTTTGGAAGAGTTATCTCTCCGTTCCCACGTAGAACAAGACGCCAGTCTGCCTACCATCAAATTGATGACGATCCACAACAGCAAAGGACTCGAATTCACCCTTGCCTTCCTGGTCGGACTCGAAGAAGACCTCTTTCCCCATATCAACGCTAAAGGCGATGAAAAGGCCATCGAAGAAGAACGGCGGCTCTGCTATGTAGGAATGACCCGGGCAAAACGCTATCTCTACCTTTGCAATGCCGCCTACCGATACATGTGGGGCACAGCACGCGTCATGTACCCCTCTCGATTCCTCAAAGAAGTGCCCCTCCAATATCTAGAAGAATTTGAATAGCGGCAATTCTCCTATTTTTGATAGCTGGCAAGCAACCTTTCAAAAGCGCGCCTGGCCATTCCAACCGTGATGAATTTTTTCCAATGGCGGTCCCTCAAACGAAATCCTCTGATATTAGGAATCCATGATCCGGGAGTCACTACTTCTCCCTTATGAAAACTGGGAGCCCACATATTCGCCCACGTTTTTCTTCGGCAAAATGTAAGGGTCGGAATCCCTAAAGCAGACGCCAAGTGTCCAAGCCCTGAATCGTTCCCGATCAAATACCCCGACTCATAGAGAAACGCTGCCAACAAATCCAAATTTGCAAATCCTGCGATTTGAAATCCCAATTTCTCTACATCTTTCCAATTCTCTCTCTCTTTCGGCCCTCCCGGAATAAATACCGGCTCATACCCTTCTTCTTTCAAATGTAAAGCCAGTTTTACGAACTTCTCTTTTGGCCAGTTCCTGGTCTCTCGGGCGCTCGTTGGATGGATCGCGACCCGTTTGCGAAATTGCCGATGGACCAATCCCGCAGGAGGAATGAACCCATTGCTTTTCGTAATTTTCGGAAGATGCATGACTCTTTCGCAAAAAAGACGCAAATTCTCCGCAATGGAAAGATGAAATTCTGTAAGACAGTCAGAGTAATAAGGTTCGTTGACGATATAAGGGGAAGGGTAGAGATAAATCACCTTGATCCGATCAGGAAAGCGCCGCTTTCCTTCTTGAATGAGCTTGATTACAAATTCATCTGTGTCATTCTGCACGACAAAGAACCAATCATACGTATTCAAGATCCTCGAGAGTTCAGAGACAGGAGGGTAACTTTGCACAGGAAGATGGGGAAACCAAGGCTGCATTGAACCAATCACGTTTTGATAGGTATCAACTTTCCACCCATTGAGCTGTAAGTTATTCGATAAAACTAAACAATTTACGCCATCTCCTAACCCATTGTGACAAAAAACACCTGCTTTTAAACCCATTTTTATCTCCTATTTTCTTAAGATTTCTTGCACAACCTTTGAGAATGCAAGAGATCTCGCAGCCTACATATTATGGCCTAGCTTCCTTTGGTTCAAAGGGAAAGAGATTCCCCTCCAGGAAAGGAAGACTCACCCTCCTATCTAGTCACGTATGTACTAGGAACCATATCTTGTCTGTGCTATGGGGAGGGAAAAGGTGCGATCCGTCATGAAACTTTCCATGAAGCCGTCTCTCCAAAAGAAGCTTCTCCTTACTTTTTCCATGCGTCAGGCGCTCCACATGCTTCAAATGCCGCAACATGAGTTGGCACAATGGCTTCTATCTGAAATCGAAAAAAATCCGCTCTTAGAGCTCGACATCCCTTCCTCCTCAGCCCCCTATAGAAAAGATATCGG
>DALYFE010000055.1:8481-11893 GCA_031972195.1 Chlamydiales bacterium
AGCGCTTCCTACTCTCCACAACCTGCTAGTCAATCAAATCGAAGAGAGCTTTCCCGATCCGAAAGACAAAATGCTAGCCCTTTCCCTTCTTGAACATCTCGATGAACGGGGCTATCTCTTCCCTTGTCCGAAAGACATTCCGCTCGATTCGATCCTGCCCATCCTCCAAAGCTTCCATCCTCCCGGCATTTTTGCAAGAGATCTGCGGGAATGCCTCCTTCTACAGCTTCAATCGGACCTGCCTGCCTATCAAATCGTCAACCTATGCTTCCACGAACTGCTCCAAGGAAAATTTGAAACCATCAAGAAAAAAACAGGGATCTCCGATCTCACTGCAGCCATTCAAACCCTTGCCAGATTAACTCTGCGTCCGGCAGATCTTTTCAGAAAAGAGCATACGCAGCTGGCTGTTGCAGACCTTTCTATTTCAAAAGTTGAAGAAACCTGGATTGTTGAAACCATTGAAGATGAACTGCCAAAAATCCATTTTCGTACAGACTATCTTTCCCTCTCTTCCGCATCGAAAAAAGAAATGCAGTCGCTCCGATCTTGGATCGCCTCCGGGAAATGGCTGCTCCGATCTCTCAAACGGCGCAAACTCCTGTTATTGGAAATCGGCGCTTTTTTAGCGCGCAAGCAAGCAGCCTACCTGGATCAAAAAGGCCCTCTCAGACCGCTCATATTGGAAGAGCTCGCTCGACATCTACACGTTCATACATCCACGCTCTCAAGAGCGCTCTCCGGCAAATATGCCCAAACTCCGAGAGGTCTTTTACCTCTCAACTCTCTATTATCGACAGATCCGAATGCAGAACACGCAAAACACCTGCTGAAACAGCTCATTGCAAAAGAAGACAAAGCCCGTCCCTTAACTGATGCAATCATCACAAAACGCTTACAAGAATCCGGCTTGAGACTGGCTCGCCGCACTGTTGCAAAATACCGGAAAAATCTCAAAATCGGGTCTGCGTCTTTAAGAAAACATACCCATTGATCAACGAAGAATTCTCAATTCCGGGTCTAACAAGTTCTTGTCGCAGATCCGCTCTAATACCCGCATCGGAGCATGCTCCGGCCTCAATAAAGACTTAATGGGAACTAAAAATGTCTGTTCCAATGCATGTTGCCCAGACAGCACCGCGTGGGACACTTGGTCCGTAAAAACGGCCCAGCAGCAATTGGGAGGAAACTCCCAATGATCCCGCGGGCTATTTTTTTGAAAATCCCCGTTTTTCTGTAAAAAAGAGCGCATCTTCAACATAAATACATCATAGGGAGAGCGAAGAGGAATTTTTACTCCCGAAGACCAGAGCCACTGCTTCATCTTGCGGCCAAGCCTCTCGCTTAAAGAATACCCCACTGATTTAGGAAACTTTACGGCGTCTCCCCCATATTTTTTGACCAGCTCAACAAATGGCTCAGAGGTGATCCAATGCCTGCTTTCTTCCGGATTGATGTTTGTGAAAAATCGAAGAATCCGGTCTCCGTGGAGCGGCCGCTTCAAAGACGTCTCGACATGGAGCAAGTCGCTCCTTTCCTCCGAACGAAATTTGCGTCCCATTTCCTGAAATGGCTTAAACACTGTCTCATCAACACGCCACTGCTTCGAATAGGGCGCCAATACATCTGCTAAAAAGACGGCAACTCTCTTAGAATAATTACGCAAAATCTCTTTCAACTGATCAGACAATTCACAACCGTCTTCATCAGAGCACACGGCGCAATCCGCCTGCGATTGGTACACAATACTTGCCTGAGACATCTTCTGCTTGAGCAGAACATCAATCTCTTCTTGAGGAAACGAAAAAGGAATCGATGGAAAAAACAAAATATTGCCCGCTTCAAGTTCCGCGCAATAGCGAAGCGATTCTTCTTCCTTGGGACATTCAATAGTGATTTTTTTAGTCATACGCCACCTCAAGCACAATTTGGACTTCTTTCGAAACTAAGGATTCGTCGATTTTGCGGTTCTTTTGAGCCGCTTTTCGATTTCAAAAATTGGGGGCCATATACGAAAGTTGATATTGCCCCCAATTTTTGAATCGAAAACGCGACCAAAATAATCCACAAAAGCGACGAATCCTTAGTTTCGAACGAAGTCCATTGTATCTAAATAAGCCAGACGGATCAACCGCCATCGCAAACAAGGCTGGGTTTTCGCATAGGCAATCAAATCCTTTCCTTGAGAAATCATTGCAATCTCTCGATCGGTCAATCGAAATAAAATCGCCCGGGCCTTCTTTTTATCGACTTTCAAGGAACTCAACGCTCTTCCGGCCCTTCGAAAGCGCATTTGCAAACAAACCAGCCTCCACCCTCCCAGCCCAAGCCATATGGCCGACCCAATATTCAAGGCAGGGAAAACCATCCCTCCAATCATTGTAAATAAAAAAGGCCAAACTTCCCAAGGCCTTTGGACGATCGGTCCAAAAGCTCTTTGCCACCACTTTTCTGAAACCATATAGGCAAAAAATTCTTCAGACTTCGGCTCTTCAAAAGCGCTTCTTGCCGCATGGACTGCCTCATGCGCCAAAATTTCATCCCGCTGGTAGCCCCAATAAGAACCTTTCCTCAAAGCCTCGCGCAATTGCACCGACGCAATCTTTCCATTTTCAATCCAGCTGGCAGCGCCCTGCCAAAAAGCCAAGGATTGGTTTGAATAAAAAACAGGAAGGCATTCCGGCTCAAAATCAAAAATTTCCTTCAGATGCATCCGCACCCAATCCAAGTGCGTCCTCGGGATCAACTCTCCCTCCCGGCATCGATTTCTCGCCATTTCCACACGAAAGAGAAACTCCTCTTCCGTTTCCAAAGGCCCCGGGATGAACCCCTGGCGATTGAACTCAAGTAATTGTTCATCAGTCATATTAAAATCATATCCCGCCCGGATTTTTTAACCCAAGCCATCTTCTGCATACGGAAAAATTTGCACTTTGTCTAAAAATCAGATACCATCGACCCATTTTAAGGATATAAGCATATGGGCAAAGCCCTAGTCATAGTAGAGTCTCCTGCAAAAATAAAGACCATCAGGAAATTCCTGGGTCCCCATTATATCTTTGAATCATCCGTCGGCCACATCCGCGATCTGCCCCAAAAAGAATTCGGCATTGACGTAGAGCACGATTTCGAACCGAAATACGTGACCATGCCCGACAAAAAAGACGTCATCAAAAAATTGCAACAGGCCGCAGCCAAAGCAGATATCGTCTACCTCGCACCCGACCCTGACCGAGAAGGGGAAGCGATCGCCTGGCACATCGCCTCTATTCTCCCTAAAGGGACAAAAATCAAACGAACGGCCTTCCAGTCCATCACAAAAGATGCGGTCGAATACTCCCTTGCGCACCCTCGCGATATCGATATGGATCTGGTCGATGCCCAGCAAGCGCGCCGCCTGCTCGATCGGATT
>DALYFE010000056.1:0-11648 GCA_031972195.1 Chlamydiales bacterium
CTCCAGGTGCCTTCCCGTTGCAATGGAAAAGAAGGGCGTTGACGAAGGTTCCTCGCCAGTGTCCTGGAGCGGGATGGACGACCATCCCCGGGGGCTTATTGACTGCGAGCAGATGTTCGTCTTCGTAAAGGACGTCTAATGGGATGGGTTCTGGATCTAAAGAGGGGCCGGGGACTGCCTGAAAGCAAACTTCGATTTCGTCGCCTTCTTCGAGGATTGTCCGCTTTTTAATGGGTTCTCCATTAATGAGTACGCAGCCCTCGTCGATGAGGTGTTGAAAGTAGGTCCTGGAATGCCCGGGGAAGCGCTCGGCAAGCAGTTTGTCGATTCGCATTCCCTCTTCGCTCTCTGTGGCGAAGATCAGCTCGGCTTCATCAGTCATTGGTCCCATAATCGGGTGTGAGTTTAACGGACTTATGAGTTTGGTCTCAAGGATTATCAATTCTTTAAGAGGGGATTAGGGAGTAAAAATTTTTTTATCTGGCGGCTTCGAGACGAGATTTTACATCATTGGCTCTCTTCAATCTCTTCTCTTTGCTTGCGCATCATTTCGCTGTGTTTTTTCATGTCTTGTTGAATGGCTCTGGAAAGATTTTGCACCATGAGGTCATGAAATTTTTTACTATCTTCCGGGCTAAATGAGTTCAAGAAATCGGTCATGCTGCCGCCGCTTCCCCGAGTATGTGCCGACGGGGGAGGAGATGCAGAACTGTTGGGATCGGCAGGTTTACTTGGCTGCGCAGGAGAGGTGTTGTCTGGAGGGGGAACGCTTGTCATGATGGATCCTTTTTTTCTTTATCCTATCCGAAGATCGCTTTTTTTGCTTTTCCAAATGCTGTGCAATTTTTGCATCTGTGCGAAACCTTTCCAATCTGTTTGTGTATGCAAAAAATCTCGGCGGGGGATGCTGGCCATCGAACTCTTTATCACATTCGAATTTTAATGCGTCAGTCTTGCGCAAAATCAAAAATTCGCTTAGGCTTTTGCTGAGACAAGAAAATATTTTGGGGGATTTGTGCGCTTTTATCTTTTGCCTTTTTTGTTCGCTTCAACGATCTTTGCCGGATCAACAAGTCAAAAAGCAGAGAATCCTCCGCAATATCCTCATATGCCAGCGCCCGGTTTTACGGCAGATATTGCATTTTTCTATGGCCAAGCAAATGAGCAAGGGTTGATCCCTGCCTTATTTAGCACTTCGGACGGCGCAAGGAATTTTACTCTTGATCCTGTCTTCATGAACTTCAAATGGGCGCCAGGTTTTTGTCTTGCTTTGGGATATAATTCGGATTCGGAAATCCCATGGACAACGAAACTTCATTACTCATGGTTCCATAATACGGCTGCGAAAAGTGGCTCTGTACCGGAAGCGGATTTGAGAAGCGCTCGGTTCAATCCCTCTTTAGCCCCTCTTTTGTTGGGTAGCATTGCAAGCAGCGTTCGCTCTAATTGGGAATTCCACTACAACACCCTTGATTGGGATGTCGGTCGTTCATATTTTCCTCATCGAAACGTCATGTTCCACCCTCGTTTCGGGGTCCGAGGCGCTATCATCGATCAAGATATGAGGACAGGTTATAGTGCTTTTTTTGACACCGGGAGTTCCTTTGTTCCCGTCTCTTCCCGCTGGACGGTTGATCAAAAATTTTGGGGAGTTGGCTTAAGAGCGGGAAACGATTTTGCTTTCTTTTTCGATAACAATTGGGGATTGTTTGGTAATCTTTTTCTTTCAATCCTTCCGGGAAAGTTTAAAGTCAAAACACACATAGAAGGAGCCATTTTCAATGGCGTGGGGGCCGCTCCGTTTTTCGCTATCTCTTCTCAAAACCAGTGGGCTTTTAGCCCAAATCTGGAATCGGAAATTGGATTCCGCTACGACCTGTTCTTCGGAAGGAAAAATCACCTTTTCAGCTTTGATATATCCTATTTGATGTCTTACTGGTTTAAACAAAATCAGATTTCTAACGTAACGATCGTATTCGACGATCAAGGCAGAAATCTTTACATCACTCCGACCAGTTTCAATGATGATTTATTGATCCAGGGAGGAAAGCTTAATTTCCGGTTTGATTTCTAGCAGGGAAGCCGCGACGAGACTCCTTTGCCAGAGAAAAAATTGGTGATTTTGAGGTCATTTGCAACCGAAGGAAAAGCTTCCTTGATTCATTCTGCAAGACCCTCCTCTAGTACTCCGACTTAAAAGTTTTTGAGACAATTTCTAGCTTGAACGGGCAGCTCGGCGCAATCCCTGTTCTTTAGGACAGGGTCAAGCGGGCTATCTGATAACCTGTGGCAAAGAATTTGCCACCCATTACCGGAGCGGAGAATCTCTCCTCTTTAGTGGAGAGTTCTTCAAAGCGCGCTGAAATAGACGGCTGCAGGCTACGCAAGCGGGTTCGTATTAATGCAATACAAACCCGCGTGAGTTCGTCGATTTGAGCAGCTTTGACGCCGAAGTTGATCTGAAAACTTTTAAGTCAGGGGTACTAGCGCTCTGACACGCTTAAGAATAGAGGTTGAGTACTGGGGTTAAAATGAAAACACTGCGCCAAAATGAAAGCGGGAGCCCTTGCCTTCCAA
Source organism: Chlamydiales bacterium (assembly GCA_031972195.1). GTDB lineage: Bacteria > Chlamydiota > Chlamydiia > Chlamydiales > SM23-39 > DALYFE01. The sequence continues at coordinate 2,578 of DALYFE010000056.1, forward strand.
GGACGGTATTCCCAACAATCGGAACCCGTAATCCAGTCTCATAGAGAAATAATCGGAAACCGAGACGCGAATGCCGGGACCTGCTCCCAGAAGCTGGTAGTTTTTTTGCTCATTAGGAAGAGGTTTATGGTTTTGTCCAAAACCATAGTCAAGGAATCCTAAAATTGTGAATTGATCTCCCTTGGGGTAATCATCAGCATATTTTGCAAAACTCCAAGAAGGAAGCCTTATCTCTAGATTCAAGCATATGGCATTGTCTGCATTCACCTCTCTTTCATTATAGCCTCGCACAGTATCGTACCCTCCAAGACCAAATTGCTCACTTGGAAGCAAGTTGGCAGAAGCTAGCTGGCCTCGAAACTGAAAATTCAAAAATCCGTGACTCATCCACTCCCATGATCCTTGAAAATTCGCTTTGCCGTAGCAGTACTTATTGACAGCCTTATAACGGAGCGCCTGGTAGTCTGAATTCGATTGATGAGGCAGGAATTCAGCCGGGGAAAAAATGAAATCGAATTCATATCCCCATTGTAAAAAACGGTTTTTTTTTCCTTGGGAAATGCCCAGAATGCCTTGAAATAAATTCACAAATTGGCCAATGACAGGCAGGGTCGTCCCTCCTTCATAGGCAATGTTATTGTTTGTGAACTTATAGTCTGTTCCCCAGCTCAGCTCTAAATTTGAATCCTCGTAAACCGAAAAGGGAATTTTATATCGCATGCTCAGCTGCGCGCTTTGACCCGTCGATTTAAATCCGGTGATGTCGGGACGGAATGTTGCATAGCCTCCATATACGTATAATCGGTGACGCCAGGGAAGGGGCGCTATGTATTGTGCAGTATGCGACAAGAAATCTTTAAGATCTCTGGAAGTCGTAAATTGATAGCTCAAAGTCTGATCTAAACCAAAAACATTTCCCCAATTAAATCCAGTAAACCCTCTTGCATTTCCTGTTGCATTGTTGCCCGTATCATCCGCTCCAACATAGACTCTGACCGGAAATCGATCTTCCGTTACCAGGATAAGATCAGTCGTTCCTATTTGCTCTCCTGGTGCAAATATAGCATCTGTATTATGGAATGGGCTTAAGTTCAGCCATTCAAGATCTTCTTTGATGGCTTTAATATTCAATACATCTCCTTGTTCTACATGAAATGATTTGACAAAGAGCCCATCTGCAAACCATTCGTTCCCTTCGCTCTTCACTTCTCCAAGTTTGCTTTCTATCACAACAACTTGGACTACACCATCTAGCACTTCCTGCACAGGAAGGCCAACCGTAACAAAAGGTCTGTATTTAGACTGATAATATGAAAAAATACACTTCTTTAATTCATTGATCATTTGAAAATCAAGCTCATTATTAAAAAAAGGAAGAAGTCTTTGCTGCAGTTCATGAACACCTCCCGGAATTTCTATTCCTTCTGCACGCACGCCGACCACACCCTTGATCCCATAAGAATGAACTCGAGAAGGGTCATCTAAAATCACAATCCCTTTTAATAATGGAAGGATCTCCTCTTCTTGAAAAGAATCCCAATGTGTTCCTTCTGCCCAGGCAAACTCATCCGATTGTGCTGCCAGGCAAATGGGCAAGCAAAGTATTTTCTTCCATAAGCTGCTGATTGTCATAAAGGATCAATGCCTTTCATATTGTAGGTTCTATACATCCTGCGCATCCATGGATAGGCTTTGTCTTGCATAACAGAGACCCATGACAAATATCCTTGAGAAAACCGCTTGTCGAGAGTCCATTCAGGTGCAATGCGTATGCTGAATTCCTTCGCGATATATAGCAAATCATCCTGTGCTTTCCATTCTTGCAGCGCTTCATTCATCGCAATCACAAACTCATTGGCTACTGATGGCTGTGGAGGAAATGTCAACGGAGTATTTTTATAAAATACGGTATAGGGAGCGCCCCCATAGGCGTTAAAATAATAGGCTCCCCATTGCTCGGTTGTGCTCGCATTGTTAAATAAGGTTCCTGGAAAAAAGGATTGTCCATTTAAAGAACCGATAATTGAATTTTGTTCCCGCCTGGAACTGAAAATGCGGATCGGCACCGGGTTCATAGGGTCTACACTTTGAACTGCTGAGGCTGAGTCCATTGAAAAGCTCCCTGTACCAAGCAGGGGGGCTTGAGGAAACTCAGCATCGACAACTAATGAGATCTGCTTAAACCTGGATTGGACAATCGAAGTATTCAGGCTTAAATTCTGTCCTGCTTGGACAAGCACGCTGCCAGTTCCCGTTTGAGAGACTAACGAATGGTCTAGAGAGATATTTCCTCCTGCCCAAATAGACAATCCCCCGTTACCAAGAGGAACCAGAAAATTTACTGCATCGGAATTTGTCCCCAAGGCCATGATATTTCCGCTCGCGGTAATTCTTAAAGATCCTTGATCGAATGTTGACAAAAGGACAGCAGCGCCTGACGCACCAGATGCTGCACTAATATTGCCGCCGACATTGACAATCGCATCTTCGCGCGCAAAGATCTCTGATCCCGAATTGGTTCCGCCCCCGAGCATTATTAAATCTCTTCCGGCATCGACTCGCAATCCGGCATTGCCGGCAGATAAAATGCCCGCTTCGGCCATATTGCCAGCTCCTCCTAAAACTAAAACGTCTCTTGCAGCAGAAACAATCACTCCGCCAAGCGGAGCCGAAATCGAGGCAGAAGAACTATCTGTGTCTCCCTGAACAATAACATCTCTTCCGGAAGTAATGGATACATGTCCCGTCCCCGACAAGATCAAAGATGGCTGAGACATCATATTGCCTCCTCGAACGATAATATCGCTATTTAATCCCGTCGTTGTCACAGAAACTCGGTTTGTACCCGAACCGACCACCCCTGCCGGCCCTGAAGAATTGTATAAATTCCCTCCGACAAAAACCCCTCCTGCAGCCTCTAATTCCACTTCTCCATCCATCGCCTGTACAATACCTTGAACTAAAATCGTATCCACCGATAAAAGGCGGATATCTCCGGTTCCCGTATTATTGATAGAAACTGCAGGAGATATCGTAATCCTGCCTGTGTTCCCCGAACCGATTAGGTTCTGATTTGAAAGAGTAAGAGAATTGGCGCTGCTATACATCACATCTTCATTGACCGTGATATCTCCCGGTCCCACGCCGGCAGTGCTTGGCTGGACAAGCACATTGCTCATTGCAAGCTGTCCAACTAGGGAAGCCGGAGAAATTTGAGAGGGAGAGGCGGTCGGTTGAATCGTCGGCGATATCAATACATTCATATCTGGAGTTGCCACAATGATCGAAGTCGGATCCATCAGAACTGTTCCTGTCTTCCCTGAACAGGCTGTGCAGTCAGCAAGACCCTGATAATTTAATCTTTTGCCAGAAACTTCTACGAATCCCCCATTTCCTCCAAAGCGGCCTCCTCTAGAGAAAATAAGCCCGTGAAAACCAGTACTTTCCTGTGCTGAAACAATAATCTTTCCTGCATCTCCAAATTCCAAAGCATCGGCAAGAATAACGGCTTTATCAGCAATCAAAATATGCTGGGTTTCAATCATTTCCTCCTTAAGGCTGGAGAAAGCTTTGCCGATAACAATGGAGCCTCTTCCCTGAGGTGCAGAAACATCGATCCGGGCACCTTCCAAGATCGAAACTCTGGGACCGCAAAGATGAATTATGCCTCCTTTTTCTCCTTCTCTGCCTACGATCTCTCCTTGCAATTGAATTTCTCCGCATTCCGCGACAAGAAAAACACGTCCTCCTTCTTGCTGTAATCCTGTTGCTTGAATGGAACCTTTTTGATGGATCGCACATCCATAGGGATTTCCTTCTGCTTGAATCTCGGATCTCAAAGAAGCAATCTTTCCATCCAGGTTCAAACCAACCGAGGTCTCTTCGAGATTGGAAAAAGATGAACAGCGAATAAAAAGGCGCCTTTCTCCCTCCGGCTTCAAATAGATTTCACTGCCGCATCCTAAAAAAACAGTTCCCTGGGAAGCCTGAATGTCTCCTTGTTGCTCGATTGTTTTTGCAAATAAGGCCACATCTCCTAAAGTACATTCAATGTTCCCCAAATGAATCAGCGGAGCGTTCGATTTTCCTTTAAAAGAGAGGTCTTTCCCTTCCAGAAATTCGGTATCCGATAAATCTAAAGTGGAAGCAAGAAAACCCGCAGTTTTGATGTATGCATCTTTGCCGATGAGAACACCATTTGGATTGATGAGATAAACCTTTCCATTTGCCTCAAGCCTTCCTAAAAGCTCGCTTGGAGCTCCAGTCACAACCCTGTTCAATGCCACGCTCATGGAAGAAGGCTGGATATAGCAAAGGACTTCTTTCGAACCGATAGAAAATGTATCCCATTCGAGGATAGCCTTGTCGGATACCCTTATTTCCTGTTTTAATGCATCGGACAGCACCTCGGCAGAGCCGCTTACTACGCTGAGTTTTGATGGGTGCGCCTGAATAGAGGCGATGTTCAATATTGCTGCCATTGCATAGATGTAAATTCTCAATTCCATAATAACGCCTGCTTATAACCTGATCCCTGCGCACAAGTCAACATCCACAACGTAAAAACTCATGCTCCTGTTAGAGGGTGTTAGCAATTTCATCTTCTGTTGATTTTTCGGTTCTTTTGAACCGAGTTTTCAGCCCAAAGTTGAGAGGTCATATCAACTTAGCGTATATGACCTCCCAACTTTGGATCCCAAAATCGGCCAAAATAATCCAAAAACTCGACGAAGTATGAAACTGCTAACACCTTCTTATGCTCCGCACGGGTTGCAATTGTTTATTTTTTCGCTATGTTCTGATCGCTTGAAAAATTTTCTTTGCAAGGAGTAGATTGAGGAGATCATCGTTGGGTTGAGGATTGGATGCAGTGTTTGTTGCGCGCAGGTGTTATAGGGGTTAGTTACAAGACAGCAGACTTGCATTTAAGAGAGTCTATGGCTAGGGCTGCGGAAAAAATTTCAGGGGAGAGGGCTGTTTTTTTTAAGCATCCGATCGTTGCAATTTCAACTTGCAGCAGAACGGAGATTTATTTTAGCGGAGAAGATTTGTCGGAGGCCCAAAGCGATTTATTGGCATTTTTCCGCGCACAATTGAAGGAACCGTTTGAACATCGGGTATACTCCTATTTCGGGATTGATTGTTTTGTCCATCTTTGCCGCGTGACGGCCGGGTTGGATAGCGCGATTTTAGCTGAGACTGAGATTCAAAGGCAGGTTAAGCTGGCCTATTGCCAGTCCTCTCGAATCATCCATTTGCCTAGTTGTTTGCACTACATGTTTCAAAAAGGTCTTCGAGTCGGAAAGCTTGCCAGAAACAGTCTTTCTTTGGAAAAAGGGGCTTCAACTCTGTATGGGACTGTGTTCCAACTGGCAGCGAGCAATTTAGGCAATTTAGAAGATCGATGTGTGCTGTTAGTGGGATATTCAGAAATCAATCGGGGATTAATTTCTTACTTACAGAAAAAAGGCTTAAGAAAAATTGTGCTGGCGACCAGATATCCTGCTGCAGCTCAAATAGAGGGCGTGGCTGTTCATAGCAGAGAGGTGCTGGCCTGTTGGCAAGAATTTGATTGGATTGTCTGCTCTGCGCGTTCGGATGAATATTTGCTTACGGGAGAAGGCAGAGGGAATAACCTGATTTTTGATTTTAGCGTGCCTCGGAATGTGGATCCTGCAATACGAGGGGTCAGATTGTTGAATATTGAAGAGATCAATCACATGGTTGAGCAAAACCGGCGCGCTCGCGCGGATTGTTTAGCTGCTTGCGAGGATCTGGTGTTGTGCAGCGTTCGTAACTTGGCAAAGTCCTATCGGGCCAAGGTCTCCAGGCGTTTCGAGAAAATAATTTAATTTGCTCTTTTTAATTAAAATAATTTTTACAGATTGAATATTAATTCCGTTTCAATTATGATAATGGAACGGGTGGTTCAGGTTTTGTTAGACTCTTTAATAAAATTAATAAAGTAAAAGAGAGGGTTTCATGGATAATGTATCGTTTCCTTCGGAAATGAGGGCGCTCGCGGCATTCGAAAAATCTCTTGATGCTGATCTTTCTCTCGAACAGATGGAGAAGATCGGAGAGCAAATTCTAAATGTTAAAACAACTGGGGCTAAAACAGCACAGATCGGGCATCAGTTGCTAAATCGCTTAGAGGCTAAAAAGGATCAAGCGGTCCAACAACGGCTCGATTCTTTGAGCCGGATGCAAGATCCGGTGAAGAAGATTAAAGAGTTGCAATCGCTGATGTATTTTCTTCCTCCGGAGGAAATTGATCGGCAGTTTTCTGCAATTGAAATGGAAGCAGGGCTTCTGTCAGGCAAAGATCAAAAAATAAAAGACGTGTTGGAACAACAGCTGCAGCATTTGCAGTTTAAGCAGGAAAAACCGGTCGTCCATGAGTTGGACGAATACACCCCTCATAATTTTGTGGAAAAGGTGCAAAACGTGGCGAATGCGATTCGGAATATGGAGTCGCTTGAGCCTTTAAAAGAGTTCAGTCAGGCGCAGATCAATGAAATTTTTAGAATTTCCAATGGGAGGGGATCATGAGTCCGGAGGGAGTTGCACACGCTATTGAAGAGTATCTTTGCGCATTGCGCAGACAAGCAAAAGTGGCTGAAGCATTTTTTTATGGAAGAGTAGGAGAAGGGATTGAAGGGCTTCTTCATCTTCCGGAAGATGTTCGTTTACGGATTGATCAGTTGATCTGGGATGCTTCCGGAGGGAAAACAGTGGATCCTACGGATGAAGCTTGTGGAAATTTTATTGCAGAAGCAATTCTTTTCTCTTTGGAAGAGAGAATGGGTTTGCAAGCATCTTAAATAGACCTTTAGCTACGTAAGAGGTCTAATCAAAATCCCGGATAAATGTCCGGGATTTTTTGAGTTTTGTGCTTGCGCAGGAACCAAAAATTTCCTTTTCTGTGAATTTGCACGGAGCGTTTTTTTGAGAATTGGTCGAGGACTTCGGAGAGGTAGCGATGGTCAGTCCTATTTCCGATCAGCAAGCCATTTGGAAGCATTCTTTGATATAGATAATCGAGGTCTTTGAGCAGTTGATGTCGGAGGATGTCGAAATTGGTCAGGAGTGAATATTGATAGTAGCTTAAGTCGAGAAAGATGGGGGCGGGAGATGTGGCGAAGGGATTGAAGTTAATAAATTCTTGATAAAATTCTTCATCGGAAATAAGCGTGATTTTTTCTGTTTCTTCAAAGAGGGCATCATCTTCCAGATAGTTGATGAACAGGTCGAAGGATTGATGAAAAGTATGCCCATTGCTAATTGTAAGACAAAACCATGGGTCATGCAGATAAAGATCTGTAATAAAAGATGCTTTTTCTAAAATTTGCAGAGAATGCGATGAAGATAAAAATCCTTTATAAATTAGGTAGGGGTGCTTTTCTTCTTCAAGAATCTCGATCAAGTCTTGCAAGAGGCTCTCAGACCATTGCGTTGCATCGATTTGGCTGCCGGAAAGGTCGTTGTTCCTGATTTTTTTTTGGGTTTCTTGGATCTGATTGCGCCAATATTCAAAGTAGACTTTATCGCGCTTTTTGTCTTTTAGTTCGGTATATTTTTTCTGTAAAAAAGGTTCATTGATTTCTCTCCAATCATGGATGAGCAATACGGGCATATCTTCGAACATGGCATCCAAAAAACTATGCTCGACAATCGGAATGCAGTCTAGAGTTAAAGCCTCCCAGGTACGGACGCAATCGCTTTCAAGTCCAAAGGGAGAAATCACAAAAGTGGAATGGGCCAGTTCCTCATAATACTGTTCTTTTGGGATGCTAATGTAAGGCATATTTGAGTAATTTCTACTAAAGCAATAGGGCTCGTTTTCAAACAGTTTGATGATGTTCCTTCGGTCTCCATGGTTTCTGGGAAAATGATTCATATAGAGCAGATGGTTTTTAGGAAACGGCTTTTGCTCGACGAGCTCTTTTAATTTTGGCAGATATTGGTAGCCAAAAACCCGATCTGTTTGGCCCATGGGAATTTGAAAGAGTTTCGGATGCGATGTGAAGATCATATTGCGGCAGAACCATGCTGCAAGTTTTGGGTCGTAAAGCAGTCTTGTCAGATTGAGTTCCGGCAGCCAGCCTCTAACATCGCAGCTGACGAGAATATAGGGATGCTTGATTTGATCGTGGACCTTTTCTTCGAACCAGTCGATATACCAGAGATTGAGATAAATCGTGTCTCCTTGCCGGACATTTTTGGGATCGAATGAATCTGTCCAGGCATCGATTACGTGATCGCAAATAGACCGAAACGTTAAATCGCTAATTAGAGGAGCGTCTCCGGGATGGGCAGAGAGGTCGGACATCCCTTTGTACAACTTTTTGGGGACTTCAATTGGCTTTGCAATCAATAAGACAGGCACCCAAAACAGCATCCAAAATTTAATCATAATACCCTCTGAGAAGCCGGGTTTGGGGACAGCTTCTCAAGGATTGGGTTGGCTCTGAGGGGAAGTCATCGGGATCACTTCCTGGTTTTTTGAAGGGGCCAGCTGAGGGGATTCTTGCGGAGGAAGTTTATCGACTTTTCGGGCAAGAACCGAAGAGCCTGTGACTTTGTTCGTCAGTTTTTTTGGAAAAAAAGGATCAGTGCTTTGCGTAATGATGATTTCTGAGGGAGTGATCCAACCTTGAGCAATCAAGACGTCTTCTCTTCGGACATTCCAAAGGGTATTATCGCTTAAACGAAGATAGCGGCTTTCCATGAGATTTTCCGACAAGGTCGGATGGGATCCGGTAATTGGCTGCTTTTCTGCTTCCGGTACACTGCTTTTTTTGTCGTAGTGGTTGTCGATCCATTTCTGCAAAGAAGCTTTTTGCCTGTCGTCTAATTTATAGACGCCTGTTTGCTTTTTTTCCTGATCTGTCATCTCGATATCGAGCGCTTCGGCTGCAAAAATATGCCAAGCTGCAATAAGTACGAACATTTTTACGGTCCTCATTTGGTCGATTATAGTATGGGAAAAGTAGATTTTGGATGCAAGAGGTTCTCTATAGTCGTTTAAAATATATTTTTCACTTTGGACCGCGTCAAAGCGTCAAAAA
>DALYFE010000057.1:0-11624 GCA_031972195.1 Chlamydiales bacterium
ATTTCAAAGAAATGCTTTTGCATTATCAGCAAAAGGGACGCCGGATGCAGATTCCCATCCTGCTTGGCAAAGCCGTCAATGGAGATTGGGTCTTTTCCGATTTAGCGCGCATGCCCCACTTGCTCATCGCCGGAGCCACCGGTTCAGGAAAATCCGTCTGTGTCAACACGATCGTCATGTCCATCCTCATGAACGCTCGTCCGGAAGAAGTAAAACTCCTCATGGTCGATCCGAAAAAAGTGGAATTGACCCAGTATTCCCAGCTCCCCCATATGATCGCCCCGGTCATTACAGAACCTCATGGAGCTTATTCCGCTTTGCAATGGCTCGTTAAAGAAATGCAACTGCGCTATGAGATCCTAAAACAATTGGGCCTACGCAATATTAGCGCTTTCAACTCGAGAAAAATCAATAAGGATCTCGAAGCATCCCTCAATATGCCGATCCCTGAACAAATGCCCTTTGTCGTAGCCATTGTCGACGAATTTGCAGACCTGATGATGGTATCGAGCGCCGATATTGAAACTCCGATCGCAAGGATTGCTCAAATGGCCCGAGCCGTCGGGATCCATCTTATTTTGGCAACGCAGCGCCCCTCTCGAGAAGTCATTACCGGAATTATCAAAGCAAACATCCCCACGCGAATTTCGTTTAAAGTTGCCAGCCGGGTAAACTCTCAGATCATCCTCGATGATACAGGAGCAGAAAGCCTGCTTGGCAATGGAGATCTTCTCTTCCTGCCTCCCGGCAGCTCGCAGCTCATCCGGGCGCAAGGCGCATATATTAGCGATGAAGAGATCAATCAAGTGGTCAAGTTCCTTTGCACACAAAGCTCTCCCCAATACTTAATCCCCTCTTTCGATTCGTTCCGCTCTCTCGATCTCAATGCAGATATGAAAGAGACGCAGGCAAAAGATCCTCTCTACGACCAGGCGCTGACCATCATCCTCGGATCAAAATTAGCCTCGACTACATTCCTGCAAAGAAAACTGAAAATCGGATATGCGCGTGCAGCGAGCCTCATGGATGAATTAGAAGGAAATGGCATCATTGGACCGCAAGAAGGGGCAAAGCCCCGTAGGGTCCTCGCTGCGGCCCAGACCAGTTCTTTGGATGAAGAGATTGATGACGACGAGCTATCTTAAATTTTGGGGAACAAGAGGTTCATGCCCTGTAAGCGGCCCTGCATTTGTTCAATATGGAGGCAATACCTCCTGCCTGGAAGTGCGCTATAACGACGATCACCTCATTATCGATGCCGGTACAGGCATCCAATTCCTAGGACCCGAACTTCTCTCCATGGATCGGGAAATTCAACTCTTTCTCGGCCATCCCCACTGGGACCATCTCATGGGCTTTCCGTTTTTCGAGCCCATCTATCACGCCAACCAAAAAATCGCGATCTGGATTCCTGCTGCAACCCCCAAAAGCGGCAAGGAACTTTTCAATGAATTGCTCTCGCTTGATTTTTTTCCTATACGATTTAATCAAATCAAAGCCCATATCCGTTTTTGCTCCGCAGAAGAATCCACTCCTGTTCAAATCGGAAAAATCTCCCTCCACTTTCATAGAACGTGCCATCCCGGCGTGACCTATGCCTTTAAAATCAAAACGCCTCATCAAACCATTGGATACGCAACCGATAATGAATTTCTAAAGGGCTACTATGGGACACTGGAAACTCTCCCTCCAACCAAACTTGCCGAAGAACGAAGTTTGATCGATTTTTTTTCCGACTGCGATCTTCTAATCCATGAAGCGCAGTATAGCCTTGAAGAATACCAGAAAAAAGCCGGATGGGGCCATTCCTCGTTTCTCAATGTCATTGCGCTCATTCGCGAGGCCAACATCAAAAAATGGCTCGTCGTCCACCATGACCCCAAGCATTCCGATCTTGCGCTCGATCACCTTGCTAAACTGGCCAATCAAACTCTCGCAAAACACAAGATCCCATGCCAAGCCGAATGGATCGGCGATGGACATATAATGCCTCTGATGGAATAATCCGCGATCCAAATTTTGAACGGATGGTCCAGCTTGGATTTCTGTTCTTTAGGACAGCTTCTAAAGAGCTTGAGGCTCGTTAGCGGAGCGGATAATCTCTCCTCTTTTTAGAGAGATTTCTTTAAACCTAAATCAATCGGGAGTTTTTATGGCATCTCATGTTACACAGCGCTCGCAACCCTGTTTTGTATACGAAACCGAGAAAGACACCTGTCTGGCGTTGAAAGACGCTGCTTTAGAGTTTGATTCTGAAAAAGTAAGCGCTCTTTTATCGCATCTCAACTCTATTGTGAGAGAAAATCAAAACTACTGGGAGGCAATCTTTCAACTCAAGCTTGCAAAGAAAGAAATCAAGCAATTAACTCCAAAAGCTTGGGCCAATAAAGACATGTCCCCTATCTTAGAAAAGATATGCAAACGAAAAGATGAATACAGAATAAGCGATTTAAGAAATAAAAATTTCAGAGAAATGGAAGCAGACTCTATTGTTTACTCACACCGCGGATATTTAAAGTTAAAACAGGCTGCATTGTATCTCGACACGGATGCAGTAAAGGAACGCACACTTGACCTGGTAGTCAGTGTCTGGTTCGGCGATGATGAGAAGATGATCTCCAAAATCAGAGAAGTCATAAAAAAATTCGAAAGTCAATGTTCAGCAGATCCAGACTTTCAAGAGAAAAAAGATCTTCTAAACGATGGAATAGAGACCTGCAAACAGCGAATACAGCGCAAGAAAGATGACGAATCGTTTTGGAGGTGGAAGTATAATAGGGCGTGCGCTGACGGGTATGATTCGTAAAAGTTATTTTTGATTATTGATATGAAGGCCTCTTGACTCGCAAGAGGCCCTCGGAAATACTTATTTATTTACGACTTCTTGAATAGGCGCATACGCCTTAAGATCAACCGACCATTCCTGGTGGTTTACCCAAGCGGCTTCATCCATAGGACTTAAGCCCGTTTTGTTTTCTAAAATCGTGCCGAACCCAATCATCTGGGTGCGCGGATTAAAATAAGCGCAAAAATAAATGTCCTCCAATCCTTCATTCCAATTTGTCAACGCAAATCGGACAGCGCTGTGATTTAGCACAGCTTGGTCGCTTGGCGGCAAGTTTTGGATCAACACAGAGTCGAAGATCAAAGCAAGTTCATTCTTTTGATCCTGGTTCAAAGGCAGGATTTTATAGAGTCCCGTCAAAAACTTTTGTGCATATTCTTGAACCGTAAAAGTGGGTTTACTTAATGTTTGCACTAATTTTTGATAGCCGCTTTGATTTTGCATCACATTGGATAAAGCAGAGGCCATTTCTTGCGCGACAGCGCTTTGTGTCTGAGGCGCAACTTGTTTTTTAGATACGCTCATACCCGGAACGATTAACGTACTTCGAATCCAATTTTGGGCATTCCCCGTATAAGTACTAAAATCGGGATTCGCGGGAACAAAATTGAAGGCATGCTGCGGACTGGTCATGGGGAGCAGCTCTTTTGGCGCTGTTTTCGTAAGATTTAAACACCAAGTAAGCAAGTCCTGCGTATTGGACGGAGTATAGGATTGAACATCGTTGTCATAAGTTGTTCCCGTATCAATATCCGCAACCTCAAAGGGATTGTCTCCATCGCAGCTTTGCATCGGAGTGCGCGCAAGATTTTGATAGTTTTGAACCGGATTTGGCTCTCGTTGGTTTGATGGATCATAATTCCAAAGGACATTCTTTAAAAATGAGTCCGTTTGGACAGTTGACTTGAGAGCCTGTACAATCTGTGTCGCACTCGATGTTTGAACAAACTGAGAGGCTGCCGTATTGATCGCATCAAGCACTAACTTTTGAAATGCTTGCGGAGTTGCAACTCTAGTACCCATCACATTCAACATGCCGGCAGTTCGTTCATACAACTGAAACCCGCCGCTTGTAGAACTGCCATCCGCAGAAGGTTGGGCCAATGGAATGTCTAGATTATAAACCAAGCGATAAGAATTGTTAAAAGCAGTCGTGAACAGACTTTTAAAATTATTGACTCCTGCGACTCCTGAAAGATGATTCCATACGCCGGCCAAACTCCTTGCTACAGCATCATTAATATTGCCGCGTGTAGAATCTTGGGGCCGATCTTCAGCCATAGCAGAAAATGCCGCCTCAACTCCTCTAAGAACTCCGTGATTCGTCAAACTGCTAAAAGCGTATTTCCCTAAACTCAACAGTGTGTCTGCAGAGGTCCCTGTTGCCAAAGCAATAGCGTTTGCCATCGCTCCAATTACTTGCGATGGAGTGACCTGGCATTGGCCTGCCAAAGCATTCACCACATCCTGCTCTAAATCAGCAATAGAATTTCCTCCCATCAATGAGCGGGCCGCAGCAAATCCCGGAGCATCAAACAAGGAGTAGGAAGTCATTCCGATCATTCCGCATGGAGTCAGATCAAATAGCTGATCCCGATCCGTGTCTGCCAAGATAGGAAGAAAAAAGAAATAGTCTGTATTGCCATTGACTAACCTTTCCAAACTTCCCTGCATTACAATCGATTGATAATCCAATGCAGCATTCCGATAGTACTCTGTGTGATCGCGGATCACATCTGCAACAGCAAAGCAATCGCCTACCGGCCCTTGGTTATATGGAGCGAGCATAGCGGAAAGGACAGCCACTTTAGCATGGCGGTTGGTAACAGGGGTTGCAGGGTCCAGGCTCAATAGTCCTCGAACTACAAGATTTCCCACCTGATTTGGATCTTCAGAAGCAGTAATTGAATCAAAGAAAGGCTGCCAGCTGCTGTCTAATTGATTGAGCACATGGTTCATATTCACCTCATATTCTGCAGGCTGCGCAGAAATGAAATTGGATCGCACCGATGGAATCGAACCAATCAACAAAGTTCCATTTGCATCAATTAATAGATCTGCAATGACAAGGGCCTTGCGAAATCCATAGGCGAGGTCCGGATTTTGAATCCCCAGTGTTTTCTGAATCGCCTCATATTGATTCAGTTTAGCAAGGCTATCCTGGATAGACTCAGCTTGCAGCGTGATCTGTTGTACGGATACTATGGAGCACAATGCAAACAATGGTAATACTCCTCTCATAAAACCTCCTCTGTTGAACGGGCAGCTTAGGCCTTTGGTCCCTGTTCTTTAGGACAGGGTCTAGCGAGCTGCCTATTGGTTGTGGCAAGGAACTTGCCGCCCCTTGCCGGAGCGGAGAATCTCTCCTCTTTCAGAGGAGAGTTCTTCAAAGATAAGAAGACGGAAGTGTACATATAAAAATTTTTTTGAACCAAGAAAAAATCGGAACTCAAATATGACAAAAAAAAAACTTCTGACTGGAATATTTTGTTATCTTGCTATTACCGCAAGCACTTCGCAAAATTCTGAATTGCAAGAATCTGAAGACCAAATAGCACATCTGATTCAAATCATCGCAAGTCAGGATGCTTTTTCATGCGAGGCAAAAAAAACTGCATTTAACGCGCTTAAGACAATGTGCATAAAAACAGAACCTCATCATATATCCTACTGCGAACCTGAAGAGATTATTGTCGTTCCGGAAATCCCCGCTCATATTTACGAACAAATCATCCAATCCATGCCTATTTGCTGTGTCGATACATTTGTCTACCATTTTGAAAAAAGAGCTTACCTCATGATCCAAAGAACAGCGCCTCCTGCAAAAGGTTTGTGGTGGATGCCGGGAGGTAGAGTTCTTAAAGGAGAGTCATTTTATGAAAGCGCCATACGGAAGGTGAAAATAGAAAGCGGATTAGACATCTGTCCGATCGCCAAACTAAGTACCTATTCCACCTATTTTCCCGAATCTGCATGGGGTGTTCATACAGATACAAAAAATACAGTCATTCTTGCTTTATGCGATAACGAATATGTAGCCAATACGGAACACCTCGATGCCTTTCAATGGGTGCCGATTGAAGAAGCGCCTAGCGATCCTTACATGTTCAGCGCCTATAAGAGACTGTCGTTGAAACGAGCTTCTGTTGATTTTGAAGTTCTTTTGAGTCAAATTTCGCTTCAAAATCGAGGGATAATATCAACATAACGTATATTACCCTCCGATTTTGAAGCGAAATTTGACCAAAATAATCCTCAAAATCAACGTAGCCTCATTTCAACGACAGTCTCTAAAGAAGCAAAAGAAAAACTCAAGGAACTGGGATTTGACTTAGAGACTGTTAACTGATTTTTTTTCTGTCGATTTTTTGGTTCTTTTGAACCGATTTTTAAACAAAATTTTGGGGGCAATATCAACTTGCGATATGACCCTCAAAATTTTCTTCGAAAATCGGCCAAAATAATCCAAAAACTCGACGAAACGAAAATCCGTTAACAGCCTCTTATTGTGATTTTTTCCTTATTCGATTACATTCATTCGTAAAAAAATATTGAACACTATGAAAATCATCTCACTCTTGATGCTTTCCATCTTCTGCTATGCAGGGATAGAAGATCAGTACGTTCCTCTAAAATTCAAATTCGGCTGCAGCACGATACGCAATGTCGATTATATTTATCTGATCAATTTGGACAGCCGTCCTGAAAGATGGACAAACTGCATGAACCAGTTAGCTCCCTACGATATTTTTCCGGAACGCTACCCGGGAATATACGGATGGACGCTTTCTCCTCAAGTTCTCCATGACATGGCTCTAAAATTTAAACAGGGAATGTGGAGCGGAAAAGAATGCATCATGCATTTCCCATTGGATGGGGATGGGTCTCCTCAATTGCTTTATTTAAGTGAAGGCTTCTATGGAAAAGGATGTTTTTCAGGCTGGACAGTCAAAGGAACGATTGGATGTACGCTAAGTCATTTATCCGTTATCAAAGACGCCTATGATTCCAATTATAAAACAGTCTGGATCATGGAAGACGACATCTCCATTAAAAGAGACCCTCATGCACTCTCTCAGCTAATCGATGAACTAGACAGTTTGGTTGGAGAAGACGGATGGGACCTTCTCTATACCGATTTCGACTGGCTCGTAGTGGATAAAACAAGAGACATCGCCTCTCAAATCCCCTTATACTGGCGGCCTGATATGCCCAACTTCAATGTGAACCTGCTCGCAGAGCATACGGAACTCAATGAACATTTCGTGAAAATAGGCAGCCGCATGCGCGCCCATTCCATTATTTATAGACGATGCGGTCTGGAAAAAATCGTGAACTTTTATAAAACGCACGACAATTTTCTACCCTACGACGATGAAGTCGCCTTGATCCCCGGAATTCGCCTCTATGTTGTCAGAGAGCCTGTAGTATCTTTTCATGAAGTCACCTCGGATACAAGAAAAAGAAACTTCAATTAAAAATAAACGCATCGGGAAATTTTTTCCTGATACGCAATCGAAATTTCAAGATTTGGATACAAGCAAGCAACTGCATTGCTAACGATTTGCAATGCCAGCTCCGGCACATTGCATTCCGAAGACAAGTGAGCCAAATGGACATGCTTTAATCCCGGATGAACAATCGATGCCAAAAGCGCTGAACACTCCTCATTCGACAAATGTCCCTGCCTGCTTAAAACCCGCTGCTTATAAATCATCGGCCGGTGGCTCGAATGCACCATCGACGGCTGATGATTCGCCTCTAAATAGAGATAATCGCACTGTTCCAGATGTTTTTTAACAAGCGATGTTACATGGCCCAGGTCCGTACAAAATCCCATTTTAATGTTCCCGGCCCGGATGGAAAATCCTACAGGATCTAATGTGTCATGAGGGATACTAAACGGAGAGATCTCCAAATCGGCAAATTCAAACAACTCTCCGGTAGTAAATATCTTAAATCGAGGCCTTACTTTCAGAGAGGAACAAATGCCCTTTGCGGTTTCTGCATTGGCAAAAACGGGAATTCCAAATTTCTCCGCTAAGACAGAAATTCCTTGAATATGGTCCGAGTGTTCATGGGTCACAAGGATCGCTTGAATGGAGTGCAAATCAATTTGAATTTCTTCCAATCGTTTTTTCAAAGCCGATGCACTCAAACCCGCATCAATCAAAATGCGCGTGTTTGCTGTTCCAAGAAAAATGCAATTCCCTTTTGATCCGGAAGCTAAAGGACAAAATCCAAGCATAAGGAGGCAATTCTAAAGAATCATCCGCTAAAAAACAAAACAATTTTTAACTTTGAAAAATTAACGATATGATTTAAAGAATGAAATTAGCACCAACACCCAAAGGAATATGGTATGGTCGGAGAAGAAATTCTGCAAGAAATCGATGCAACATTAGATCAGTTGATACGAAATGCTGAAGCACTTCAAGGCGCCAACATCCAAGAGCTGTCTTCCAACGAAATCGAAGCATTTCAAAAAACACAAGAAAGCCTAATCCATCACTTTATTCACATGGACCAGTTACTCGATGCAAAGAAAAATAATTTAAAAGTTCCTGAAAAAAAATCCGGAATGCAAAAAATCGAAGAGAAAATCCATCAATTTGAAAAACTCGAATCCGACTACCAAAAAATCCTGCAAGAAACAGCCAGAAAACAAACGACGCCAATTCTCTTAAAACGGAGAACAAAGCGGTTCTTCTATCCTAGCTGCAGCGACAAGCCTTTAGTACGACGCTAGCGCTCTTATTGCCTGTTCCAGATCTGCATTTTGAGGAAGCACTTCTTCCTCTAAATCTTTGCAATATGGAACAGGGCAATCTTTTCCTCCAACACGGCGGACGGGCGCATCGAGATAAGAAAAGGCCTCTTCAGCAACACGAGCGGCAAGCTCTGCTCCGAAACCGCAATTGCGAGCGGCCTCGTGGACCACAAGGAATTTGCCGGTCTTTTGAACAGAGGCTAAAATCGTTGCAAAATCAAGCGGCACAAGGGTGCGTAAATCGATCACTTCAACAGAAATCCCCTCTTTTGCAAGAGAATCTGCCGCCTCTACTGCCATACCAACCATCATTCCCCAGGCAGCAATCGTCAAATCGGTGCCTGCCCGAACAACATTTGCCTGTCCAAATGGCAAAAGCTCTTCGGCATCAGTCTCAGGTCGCGCGCAAAAAAGACGCTGGCGGTAAAGCGCTTTGTGTTCAAGGAATACCACAGGATTTGGATCGCGGATTGCCGTCTTTAACAGTCGTTTTGCATCTGCGGCATTGCTGGGAATTACTACTTTTAATCCGGGGCAATGGCATAAAAAAGCCTCTGTACTCTGAGAATGGTAAGGCCCCCCCTGAATATAGCCTCCATAGGGCATCCGGACCACCACCGGACAATTCCATTGGCCATTGGAACGATAATGGATGCTTGCCAGTTCATTGAACAGCTGGTTCATTCCGGTCCATGAATAATCGGCAAACTGAATTTCAGCGACAGGTTTGTGCACCCCGTCAAAGGAAAGTCCAATTGCGAGGGCTACAATCGTCGATTCTGCCAAAGGCGTATTGAAACAACGATTGATTCCAAAGCGATCCGTAAGACTGCGAGTGATGCCAAACACCCCTCCTTTCCCCTTAGCCACATCCTGGCCAAAGACCACAACGCCTTCATCGCGCTCCATCTCTTCAATCAAAGCGTGATTGATCGCATCCATGATCACAATCGACTCTCCGGAAGCAGATTCTTTTTGAGGAGGAACCGTAAAAGGTTTAAAGACTCTGTCAGAAGCCTCGGCGCGGTCAGGAAATGGAATTGCATCCGCCGCAAGCGCCGCTTCTTCAATCATATGAAAATGGCGCCGGCGCAGCGCTTCTAATTCTTCCAGAACAAGATATCCCTGATCAATCAGCCATTGCTCAAAACGAGGAATCGGATCTCGCAGTTGATCCCTCACAACATTCGTTTCGCATCGATACTTTTTCGGGTCATCGCTGCTGCTATGAGGACCTAGACGGGGAACTTTTGCCACAATGAGACTTGGCCCCTCTCCCAGACGCGCCTTGGCGACTGCCTCATTTAAAGCGGAAGAGGTCTGAACATAGTCGCATCCATCGATTTCGAAAACGGAAAGCCCTTCGTATCCTCTGGCCATCTTTGCAATACTGCCTCCGGCAGTCTGATCAGTCACCGGGACAGAAATCGCCCAGCCATTGTCTTGAATTACTGCGATCAAAGGGAGCTTGTGCAAGCAAGCGAAGTTGAGCATTTCATGAAAATCCCCCTGCGAGGTCGATCCATCTCCCCCGGACACGTAAACCACTTCCTGAGTTTTGCGCAATAAAGCCGATTTGGCAGTTCCTACCGCCTGTAAAAACTGCGATCCGACGCAGCTTGACTGACAAGGAATCCTCAAATCCGTTTGAGAAAAATGCTCGGGCATCATCCTGCCGCCTGAATGATGCAGCGTATCTCTAGCTAGAAAAGAACCCAAAATGTCTACCAGCGAGCATCCAAGCCCGATTGCAAACGCCCGATCGCGATAATAAGGAAAGCCCCAATCCGTTCCTGCATGTAAGGCAAGCGCGGAAACAGCCCCGATCAGCTCATGGCCGTTGACTGATAGTTGAAAGGTAGCTCCCTTATTCTGTCGGACCAGTTTACCCATCTTATCGTCCATAAAGCGCGTAAGATGCATAACTTCCAAGACTCGGAGAGCCTTTTCCTTCGCCAAAGCAGGCGATGCAGTGGTGTCAATAATTTCTTGAAAAACAGTTTGGTTCTCAATCATGGGCCCCATCATACCCAAAAACCCATTAAGAAACGAGTCTGATCCACGGCCCGAACAATAATCATTTTTTCAACAGATAGCTCGCCTGACCCTGTCCTGAAGAAGAGGGATCCAAGGAGATCTGCCCGTTCAATAAACAGCTCGATAAAAATTCGATTACCTATTAAAATTTCTGCAAAATGAAGAAAATAAAATTACTTCGACACAGAAAAAAAATGATAATTACCAGAAACCATGATGCATGCGATCAAAGAACTCCTCCATGAACAAAGAAAATTCTTAGCTCCGGCAATAGATGACCGGACGCCTTGCCGCAACTGGAAGGACGGCCCGACAAGCCCTGTCCTTAAGGGCAGAGATGACCTTAAGCTAGATTCTAAGACATCGTCCTCCTTCAATACATTTCTGCGACAAGCGATCGAGAACGGAGATTTGGATAGAATACGGGCCTTGCTAAAACAGGGAAATTCTGTAAACGCTCTTCTCCTAAACGAAGAAATTCCATTACATGCTGTAGTCCGTAGTTCAGGATTCTCTAGCGATCAAGAAAAAATTGAAGCAATCAAACTCCTGATCCGGGCGGGAGCGGACGGAGACGCAAAAGATATCTACCATCTCACGGCGCTCGATCATGCCATTCATCTGAACAACATGCCTTTAGCAGGTGCAATTCTGTCTGAAAAGATCGGAATCGCCTCTGAAAAAATCCAAAGTCAATTAGAGCTTACGCATTCCTCGGCCAACATAAAAGAACGGATGCTTCAAAAATCAGTCATTGATCCAGCAACGCTCGATCCTTTGCAAAAAGCTGCCTATGAAGGCAATCTGGATACCTTAAACAAAGCGGCAAGCGCGCAAAATAGCGCGCCGATTGAAGAACTCTCCCCTAAAAGAGGAGAGATTCTCCGCTCCGGCAATCGGCGGCAAATTCTTTGCCGCAGGTTATCAGATAGCCCGCTTGACCCTGTCCTAAAGAACAGGGATTGCGCCGAG
>DALYFE010000058.1:0-1928 GCA_031972195.1 Chlamydiales bacterium
TTTGGCCGATTTTCGATCAAAAATTGAAAGGCTGTATACTTGATGTCGATACAGCTATTGAAGAACTCTCCCCTAAAGAAGAGAGATTCTCCGCTCCGGTAATGGGCGGCAAATTCTTTGCCGCAGGGTATCAGATAGCTCGCTTGACCCTGTCCTAAAGAACAGGGATAAGCCTGATCTGCCCGTTCAATTTTTGATCGAAAAATCGGTTCAAAAGAACCGAAAAATCGACAGAACTTTAGTTACGCAAGAGGTCTAACGAAGCAAATTGGCTTTGTACCAACCATCCGGATCGGCTTTGAGATCTGCAATCATTTTCGGCAAGGTCTCTCTCAGCTTATGCTTTGGTTCCCAGCCTAATGTTGTCTTGGCACGGGAAATATCGAGTTCATAGTGATCGTCGGCAAGAGCGATCATCCATGGCTTGATAAACGGTTTAGGGATGAATGGAAGATGGCACTGGATCCAGGATCCAACAACTGCAAGGGGCTTAGGGACGCGCCAGGTGGTAAATTCTTTTCCACGGATTAATCGAGAAATCTCTCTTTGGAGCGCGTCGTAGCTCAGCGTCTCTTTTTCACCAAGGAGCAAAACAAGCTCGGGCGGAAGCTGCTTTCTTTTTTCCACGGCAAGCTCAATTGCATCGACTAAATCTTCCATGTGGAGAAAAGGGGCGCCATGCTGGATATTTCCGGCAAACAGACGGCTTTCCATCTGATTTTCATAAATACGCTGGATCTGCCGGCTAATCGGAATGGAATGGCATCGATCGTCATAGACCCCTGCAATGCGCAAAATCACAGAGGAAGTCTTGCCCCGCATTTCATGGATCAAATGTTCGGTGCGCACTTTCGATAATGGATAATCCCACTTAGGCTCGACAAGGCTCTCTTCATTGATCAGATGGCCGGGTTTTGTAGGAGCATAGACTAGCATTGTGCTCGAAAACAGGAACTGGTCTACTTCAAAGCCCTGCAATGCCTTTAAAAGTCTTTCGGTGCCTTTGACCGTAATGCGGTCATACAACTCCGAGTGCTGCTGATCAAAACTATAGTAGGCAGCCAAATGGATCACCGCAGCGATCTTGTTCCCGTACATATTTTTGATGTGGGTAAACGCTTGATGGACGCTTTCATCGGAGGAAAGATCCACAGGGACGAGCTCTTCTGTGGCCGAGGCATAAAATGCTTTGAGAAGCTCAAAGCCTACAATCTTATATTTTGTTCCCAGGCGCCGAACGACCTGAGCCCCGATTCTGCCACAGCTTCCCGTGACAATAATCACCTCTTTTTGCATGAAGCCCCTCAAAATTACGAATTCTCTAGCACTCTTTTAATGTAAACCCAATTAGCCACAACATAATCTCCAACGGAAATTATTGTATAGAGGGCTGCGATCAATACAAAAAACAGACTGAGATTTTGAAAGAGTTCTAAAGAGATCCATCCTAGAGTATAGGGAATCATTAAGAGTAAAATTAAAAAAGCAGCGACTGCTTGCGTGGCAGTTTTCAGCTTTCCGCTGAATCGAGCGCCCAAAGCAAACCCTTTCAGAGCGCAAACCGTCCTGAGAGTGCTGATGAACAAATCTCGATAAAGAAAAACAAACACCAGCAAAAGGGGCAGATCGACAACCCCCTTTGTGAATGTTAAAAAAAGGGAAATATGGGTAATGCTATCGGCCATCGGATCCAAGACCTTGCCCAACTCGGTTACCTGATTTTGTTTTCTGGCCCAAAATCCATCGAACAAATCGGACGACTCGCAAATGATCAACAACCCCAAAAGCAGATAGGGAAGCCAAACAAGAGGGATGCCCAGCCAGTCGTACCCAAGGTACAACACCGGGAACAACGGGCTGATAAAAACACGAGTAAGCGTGGCAAGATGTGCGATATTCATCGTAGTTCTGAGCAGACTATCAAATCG
>DALYFE010000058.1:1938-11482 GCA_031972195.1 Chlamydiales bacterium
TATTTCACACTCTTACCCTCTAGGATCCAAAAACTGATAAAGCT
Source organism: Chlamydiales bacterium (assembly GCA_031972195.1). GTDB lineage: Bacteria > Chlamydiota > Chlamydiia > Chlamydiales > SM23-39 > DALYFE01. The sequence continues at coordinate 1,983 of DALYFE010000058.1, forward strand.
CAGAGTTTTTTGGAGCAAAACTTGCAAGCGTTTGATCGATGACACCTTCAAACGCATCTTGCGGATGTACGGGATCGATGAGCACAATCCGATAATCGACAACTTCTCCATTGGCGCATAGCTCTTCTATATGAAGATTGCTTTTTTGCACATCGAGACGGAGATGTTTATTTTCCCAGCAAAAAGCAAGAAAATCTTTCAGTTTATGCAACAATAGTTCTGGAAGAGGGCCGTCAGGAATTGGTCGAGGGATATATTCTACCAAACGGCATCCATGGACCATTTGAATAGGGCTTGTTCCATTTGACCAAGCTGCCTGTTCAAGCAAGATGTCCATATCGTATTGCCTGGCAACTCGGAAGTTCTCCTGACCCTCGAAGGCTTGGATAATTTTTGGGTAATCCCGAATGTCTTTTCCAACCAAGCCAATCATAATATGCCCATCTACACTGTTTAAAAGCTCTTGTTTCGGCACCTTTAAGACAAACTGAGGGCTGTCCAAACCTCGTCCTGTTACAAGATAGGCGTCTTGATAGCATCCGGCGCCCAGGAACCCTTGATTGCTCTCAATCTCCACTGTCCTACTTCCCACTTCAATTGGGAATGGAAAATCGCCTTTACGCAAACCTGGAAGCCTCTCTTTAATGGCAAAGGTGTTTTGAATATAAGGATCTCTTTGGTCCAGAGATGCCCGATTTTTCATTTTTCTTGAAATAACCGGAGGCCGAACGGCCTCTAATTGACGAGGCGGCGTGCCGGGAGGAGTGCCGGGAGGCGTAGAAGCGTCTGGGTCTAAAGTTGGGAGCGAACCCACGAGAAAATTTCCCCAATCATCGGAGGCGTAAGACAGAGGAGCTTCTTCAATAAGAAAAAAAGGCCGAAGGCTCGACGAACCTGATTGGAAGTTTGCGCATTGAGAAGAAGATCCTTCCCCCCTTACAGGCAGGCCTGACAAATCATTCATTCTCGATTCCGCTGCTTGATACACACTTGCAGAAAGCAATTGTAAATCATCATTCAGTCCGGCTCCTGTTTCACTGAAACGAACTCTCTTATAGCGTGGCGGCTGGTGCGAAGCAGACTGAACTTGGGAAAGATTGTCTGGTAATGGACGTTTTTTATAAGGCGATGAAGGAATGGCAGGGGTCATTAAGAATCCTATTTTTTGATTTAAAATTATATTTTAATGGGAAGAAACTCTTCCTCTCTGGCAAGAAGCAGTCAGGTTTCTTGCCACAGCCAAATAATAGATAGCTCGCCAGCCCCAGTCCTAAACAGTTGGGACTGTGAGCCGAACTGCTCGTTCCATCTATTTTTGCAAAGCTAACTGGCCACACGCTGCGGCAATGTCTTTGCCTTTGGTGTATCGCCAGGTTGTGTTGATGCTCTTTGCATCGAGGACTTCTCGAAATGCTTCGATCTGCTCTCTTTGAGGACGCTCGAGGCGGAGTCCTTCTACAGGATTGTATGGGATAAGATTCACAGTGCATTGCTTGCCGGCAACAAGGCGGGCGAGTTCCTCTGCGGCATCGAGACTATCATTAATTCCCGCAAGCAGGGTGTACTCGTAAGTGATATCCCGTTTGGTTTCCTCAGAGTAAAAATCCATTGCGGTAAGGATTTCCTCGAGAAGATAGCGCCTTGCATAAGGAATGATCTTTTTTCTCAAATGTTGGTTTGGGGCATGTAAAGATAAAACGAGATTTACCTTGATATTTTCTTCTCGAGATAATCTTTCGATCCCCTCTATCACTCCAACGGTCGATACGGTGATTCGTCTTTGAGAGATATGGAATGCTTCCGGAGCGCAGAAGATCCGGATTGCCTGAACGACTGCGTCATAATTTTCCATCGGCTCGCCCATTCCCATAAAAACAATATGGGAAACCCTTTCCCCTTTCTGCTTGAGGATCCGATCGATGTGGAGCACCTGTTCAACGATTTCAGCAGGGCTGAGATTGCGCATCAACCCTTCTCTGCCCGATGCGCAAAAAGCGCAGCGCGCAGGACAGCCCACTTGAGAAGATACGCAGACGGTGCGCCTGTCCCCTGATAGGATCAGAACGGACTCTACCCGTTTTCCATCGGAAAGTTCCCATAGAAATTTATCGGTCTGGCCATCTTCCGACTGAAGCACTCTTTGGCACTTCAGGGTCGGGAAACGAAACAAAGCCGCTAATTTTGCTCGAAAATCTTTGGACAAATTGGTCATATCCTCAAATGAGGACGCTTGTTTTCCATAAATCCAATCAAATAGCTGCGCGGCCCTGAATGGTTTCTCTCCATTTTGGCCCATCAGCCCTTTCAATTCTTCTAGAGTCAGTCCACAAAAATCAATCATGGCCAGTATGATACCAGAAGAGCCCTTGTTTTTTAAGCATTTTTCAGGCAACAAAAAGAAAAAGGAAAGAATTTGCTATGCTCGTGAACCCATTTCTCCGAAAAGCGGAAAAAATCTATCAATTCTTTATTCGATTCGGAAGCAATTTCCAAAGCCTCTTTCTTCTCTACATGCGGGTTACCTGGGGCAATGAATTTATGCAAACAGGGCTCCAAAAATTAAATGCTATCGGGAAAACAGCCGATTTTTTCGCCTCCCTCCACATCTCCCACCCTCTTTTCAATGCCTATTTGGTCAGTTGGACGGAAACCTTATGCGGGCTTTGCCTACTTCTAGGCTTCGCCTCCCGCATGGCCGCTATCCCCTTGATTATCATTATGCTGACCGCATTGAGCACGGCTCATGCTCCGGATATTTCCAATTTCCGCTTTCTGCTCGATCCCCTTTCCCTTGTTAGACAAACTCCCTATCCTTTTTTAATCACGGCAATCTTAATGCTCTGCTTTGGCCCCGGAAGAATTTCCATTGATGCATGGCTCAAGCGCTGGATTGGAAACAAGCCAAGATACTAGAGACTGTCTCTAACGACCTGCCGGTTCGTAAATTATTCCTTACCACAGCTTTACAAAAATAGAAAAACGGACAAGAATAACAGCCGAGTTTTATTCTGGAGGATGAACTATGATTAAATTATTACTTAACGCTTTATTCTTGACCGGGCCCTTCTATATGGCTAACACTCTGCCCACTCAAACAGACACACAGCATGCCTATCAAGACATCCACACGGATGAATTGCAAAGCTGGTATGCGCAAGACAGGGAAATGATCCTGCTGGATGCTCGAGGAGACAGCTTCAACGGCACATTGCTTCCAAAAGGAATCTGGATGCCTTACAACGCATCCGATGAAACGATTGAAAACGCCCTCCCATCAAAAGACGCTTTGCTCGTCGTCTATTGCGCAAACCCAACCTGCCCTGTCAGTGGTATGTTATCGAAGCGCCTAATTGACTTAGGCTACACTAACGTCTACAAATATCCGGAAGGGATCAAAGAATGGGTGGCCCTTGGACTTCCAACCATCCAAGCCAATGCACCTAACCAATACAATTGAGCTTACCAAAGGGGATTAAAGAGCGTTAATCCCCTTTGCAAAAAGCCTGCTTGAAGATGCGGGCGGCCCAGCGAAAAATATTCAAATGGTCTTGAATAAATATCCATCGCATCGCATGCCAAGAGCCAAAATGGCGATATAAAATCCGGCAAGTCTCTGCCGCATAGCCAATCATCTCTCTAGAGGTTGCCTCGTAAGGTTCGCAATCGGTCAAAACCCGACGGCTGCAAACAACTTTCAGCTCTTTTTTTTGAAACAACCGGCAAATGACATCAAAAGAGCCCCGGTATCGAAAAGAGCGGTCAAACCCCCCCAGTTCGAGCAGAGCCTCTTTCAAAAAACAAGAGGAACGAGACGCCATAGGGAACATCCCTTTTTGCAAGGTCGGCAAATCTAACGGAAAAAATACGGCGCGAGGAGGCCCTTCCGGATCGCGAGCTAAAAATCCCGAATAAATAAGATGGGGATCTTTATGCTCTTGGATCAATCCATCAAGATAAGCGAGCCCCTGCTGGGAAAGAAAACGGTCTTCGGGATAAAGAAACTGTAAATACTTTCCACAGGATGCGCGTATGCCTGCATTCATCATCTCTGAAATTACATTCTTTTCAGAAGAACAGACTCGAATAGAGAGCTCCGGATAGGCCAAGGCCGCCTCCCGAAGGCGCGTCAACGATCCGGTTCCCACTAAAATCACCTCAAGCTTCTTTTCCGTTTGAGACCGGATGGTATCCAAGCAAAGAGGGAGCAAATGTTGGGAACTTTTCGCTAAAATAATGATTGAAAACAACGGATTTGCCATTCCTTACAGTGTATCGCACTCAACGCTGGAAATCAAAGGGAAGAATCAGTATTCTAAAGAACATGAATCACGAAAAAAGCAAAATCCAGGATTCCTTGAAGCCCATTGTCGCCCTCTGCAAACGGAGAGGCTTTATCTATCCGGGCTCCGAAATCTATGGAGGTTTTGCGAACACCTATTCATTCGGACCTTATGGCGCGGAACTTAAAAAAAACGTCAAAGACCTGTGGTGGAAAACATTCGTTCAGGGACGACGGGATATGGTGGGGCTCGACGGTCCAATCCTCCTTCATCCCAAAGCCTGGAAGGCATCCGGCCATTTGGACGGCTTCAATGACGCATTAATCGACTGCAAAGCCTGCAAAAGCAGATTCCGCTGCGACCATCTCATCGAAGAGGCCCTCTCCAAAAGCGCCGAAGATCTCACGGTCGAGCAAATGACAGAAGAGGTTCGGGCAGGCGGGATCAAATGTCCAAAATGCGGCGCCAAAGATTTTACTGAAGCTCGTTTTTTCAACTTAATGTTCCACACGCACATGAGCAAAACAGGCGCTGATGGAGATGTCGCTTACTTAAGACCGGAAACCGCCCAAGCCATTTTCCTCGATTTCAAAAATGTCGTAGACACGATGCGAGTGCGCGTGCCATTCGGGATTGCCCAAATCGGCAAAGCATTCCGCAATGAGATCACTCCGGGGAATTTCGTCTTCCGCGTGATTGAATTTGAACAAATGGAAATCGAATATTTTCTTCGAGAACGCGATTGGGAAACAACATTTGAGTCTTGGCTTGCATCCATGCATGATTGGTGCCGCTTGATTGGACTCAATCCCGCCCGCATTCACGAAAAAGAACATCCGAAAGAGCAGCTTTCTCATTACTCAAAGCGTACAGTCGATTTAGTTTACGACTTTCCTTTCGGAACTTCCGAGCTCTATGGGCTCGCCTATCGAACCGACTTCGACCTAAAGCAGCACGCTCAATATTCGGGACAAACGATCGAATATACCGATCCCGAGACAAGAGAAAAGTTCGTTCCTCATGTCGTAGAACCTACTTTTGGCGTGGAAAGAACGCTTCTGGCCCTTCTTTGCGATGCCTACGACGAGGAACAACTGGAAAATGGAGAGGTGCGTACCGTTCTTCATTTCTCCCCTCGCATAGCCCCTGTAAAAGCAGCCGTGTTTCCATTGATGAAAAAAGAGCCTTTGGCAGAAAAAGCCCAGCTAGTTTTCGCAAAGCTTCAGAAATTTTGGATCTGCGAATATGACGAATCGGGCGCCATCGGAAAACGATACCGCCGTCATGACGAGCTTGGAACGCCTTATTGCATTACCATCGATTTTGATACGCTCGAAAACGATACGGTCACTCTACGGGATCGAGATACAATGCAACAGGTCCGCGTGCCGATTGAAAATCTGGTCTCTATCCTCTCTGAGAAGCTGTCCTAATCATCCAAGTTACGGCAAGTGCCTATCCATCGGATAAGGAGTCTCCGGAATATCGAGGGTAAACTGATGGCGGTGGGCAGCTAGCCAGTTGTAAAAGAAATCACCAACCCACTTCGGCAAAAACGAAAGCATCCCAACCAGCCCCCATCCATTGCCTACAAGCCAATAAATTCGAAACATTGCGTGGGAGCGGACCCAAAATTTCCGAAACGTCGAATCGCTATCTTCTACCAACACAATGCTATTGGCCTTGGCAAGCAAGCCTTGGGGCCCCGTCAACATGGTTCGCGCCGTCTCTCCTCTAAGAGGGGCGAATCGAAACATCTTTTTTTCATCGATTTCAACAATGTGGCGTACAGCGCGATGACAAAAAGGACATCGGTCATCAAAGAATACAATTTGCTGCTTCATTCTTTTACCTCAGGACGTTGTTTTTTCAATTCATCGAATTGCTTTGCTAAGGCAAGAACTTCCTCTTCACTGCACTGTCCGCTGTAGATTTTCACCTTAATCTCCTCTCGCATCTGCATCCAATGACGCTCGAGGATCCTTTGAACTGTCTCCACAAAACAGGGCACTACCCGCTCGCGATTCACTTTCTTTTGTAATACCTCAGCCAAGAATAATTGTTGCTCTGCTTTTTCTAAATCGATCATTAAAGAAAGAAGATCCCGCGATGTCCCCAAGGCAGTCGCCTCCATATATTTTTCATACAAAATGCGGCCGGGCGCCGTCCGAAAATGTTCAGGTTTTAAATTCTTTTCAGCAATTTGGACAAGCTCCGGACACATCTCTCCCATAAGAAGCAGCCATCTTAACAAATCGGCCTCTAAGATCCGGTCGGGATCTATTTCTGAAAAAGTCACGCTGGCAGAGCGTTTGATATATGTCTGGGGCACATTTTTTTCCGGCGCTCCCAAGATCGTTTCGGGAGTCTGCGTTAATCGGGCAAGTTTTCTTAGGCTTTCGTGGATCATCAACGGATGGTCCCACTCCCGAATCCTTTTGGCAATTGTCTGCACTAATTCGTTTTTGCCTGCAGGAGACTGCATATCGATCGATTTCGAAAAATACTGCACTAAAAAAGAGAGATAATCGATGCTGGAATCTAAAAGTTTTTGCCACAGCTCAGGGCCTCTTTCCTGTAAAAAAAGGTCTGGATCAAAATGTTCCGGCAATGGAACAACGAGCACTTCAACGCCGTCTTTTTGGAAAAAATTGCCAATTTTTACAGCCGCTTCCTGTCCTGCTTTATCTCCATCGAGCGCCAAATAAACCTGTCTTACGCCAAGATGGATGAGTTCCTTGGCCATCTCTTCGCCAAAGGCAGTCCCCTGTCCGGCAACCGTCCAATGAAACCCTGCATGGATCAACCGAAGCGCATCGAGCTGTCCTTCTACAATCAACGCACGCCGCTCTTTGGCGATCGTTTTGCGGGAAAAGCTCAATCCAAATAAAATCTTCGATTTTTTAAACAAAGGGGTTTCCGGCGTATTGATATACTTGCCGCCGTAAGTCGTCTCCGCCTTATATTTACGGGCTGAAAAGCCAATGACTGCGCCCACTGCATCGCGAATTGGAATCGTAATCCGATCGGAAAAAAATTCCCGGCCTTTTGAAAGAAGTCCTGCCTCCTCAAGCAAAGCATTGGAAAACTTTTGCTCCCACATCACTTTCAAAAGGTAAGGAGCTTTCGGAGCAAGCCCGATCTCAAAGGTTTGAATAAAATCCAAATCAATGCCCCGGCTATAGAGATAATCGAGGGCGGCATGTCCTTCGAGCGTATGCAAAAGATAAAACTGATAAAACTTACATGCGTATTCCAGCACTTCTTTGAGAAGGACTTTTGAAGTGCCTTTCGGTTTGTCGCTTGACAGTTCTTCTTCTAATTGGACATGAAAGCGCTCCGCAAGGCTTTCAACCGCCTCAATAAAGCTCATCTTGAGATGCGTCATTAAAAACTGAATCGCATCTCCATGCGCGCCGCACCCGAAACAATGGTAATGATTGTCCCCTCTTTGAACAATGAAAGAGGGTGTTTTTTCATCGTGAAAAGGACACAGGGCTTTGTATGCCGCGCCGGAACGCTGCATTTTCAAATAGGGAGTCAAGACCTCCAGAAGGTCGATCCGCGATCGAAGAGTCTCTAAACTTTCTCGAGAAAACGTACCCATGGGCCATTAAAAATTTTTGTGTGTGTAGGAGCCGCGCCTAAACGTGATTCTCTCCCAGCCGCGATTTTTCATAAAACTGAAAACGCGTTTTTCCCAAACATCTCCTCGAGGGAAATGGTTGCTATCCGAGCGGATCTCTCCATATATCGGCTGTAGAAAATCTTTCGTCCTGACTAAAAACATTTGATCGGAAAACCCTTCTTTTGCAACGTAAAAATTCCATTCTTTTTTGTAGGACTCGGCCTTCGCCTCAAGGTAGTTTTCATTCCATGTCAAATTCGCGACTCTGTAAGAAGACTTTTTTTCCATGCGGCAAAGCGCCTTGCCGATCCAAGAGATCGGTTTTTCCAAACGAACATCTCCTGTGAGGTACAAAAGATACTCGCTTGATGCATTGTAAATTGCCGCGAGAGGACCTAATGCGTTGTAGTAAATCCAATCCGGATTAACCCCGGCATACAAAGAAGCATCTTCTCCTACCCGGAAATCAGAACGCTTCAACCGGAAATGAGAAAGAATCGTTTCCGCCATCTCCTCCGCTATAATGAACCGGGTCAATACTCCTGCATCCACTTTTGCTTGCGCCGCTCTTTTCACCTCATCCAAATTGGAAACATTATTAATGACCAAAAGAGTCTCTGCAAACGGAAAGCAGTGATTCCTTATCTGCTTGACAGCCAAATAATTCGGATCGAGCAGAATCGGACGCCAATCTTTTTCCCAGCAAGAAGTTGCAAAAGTCACAGTGGGGGTAGAGGGTTGCCAGAACATAGCAGACAATGATATCATAGTCTCCAATATGACAGAACCAGTACTCACGCCAATGATGGCCCAATGGCAGGCTTGTAAAGAAGAAGCCAAAGGCGCGCTCCTTTTTTTTCGGCTTGGAGATTTCTACGAAGCATTTCAGGAAGATGCTAAAATTATTTCCAAAGAAATCAATGTCACCCTCACATCCCGCCAGGGAATCCCCATGTGCGGAGTTCCTTTCCACACATCCGAGCTCTACATAGACAAATTGCTGGCCAAAGGCTATAAAATCGCAGTAGCGGAGCAGACGGAAGAGCCCAAAGCCGGAAAAGGTTTGGTCAAACGGGAAATTACTCGTATCGTCACTCCGGGGACCGTAGTCTCCTCGCAGCTTCTTTCTGAAAAAAGAAATAATTTTTTTGCATCGATTGTCCAGGTAGGCTCTATTTACGGGCTCAGCTACATCGATTTGACCACCGGAGAGTTCTATGCGTTAGAGCTCGACGAACCCGAACAGCTTCTCGATGCATTGCATCGGATCCGCCCGGCCGAATGCCTGACTGAAAAGAAATTTATCTCCGCCCACCCCAAGTTTTTCGAAGAGCTCTCTCTTGCATTTCCATTTCTTCTCAATGAAAAAGAACATAGCGAACATGGCACCGCATTTGCAGCGCTGACCCTACACTTCGACGTTCCCAATCTCGACGGATTCGGTCTTAGAGGAAGAACGGCTGCAATCACGGCGGCAGGCACTTTGATGCTCCATATCAAAGAAGAATTGAACCTTGGACTCGAGCAGATCACCGCAATTCAAAATGGAGCTCTGTCCAAAACAATGGGGATCGACCGCTCCACTCTCCGCC
>DALYFE010000058.1:11492-11615 GCA_031972195.1 Chlamydiales bacterium
TTGCGAATCGCTCCTCGATTTTCTCGATGAAACGGCAACTCCGATGGGAGGCAGACTTCTTGCCCAATGGCTCAAAAGTCCGCTCCTTTGCTGCGAAGAAATCAAACGAAGACAAGAAGCGAT
>DALYFE010000059.1:0-5462 GCA_031972195.1 Chlamydiales bacterium
ACCTGATTGACCAGATATTTTTGGAGCTCGCGAACGCCGCAGATATCGAGGATCTCTTGCGAGACGACGAGTCCTTCGGTGAGCTGCTGCCCCTTCACAACGTGGTCCCCTTTCTGGATGATCAAGTGTTTTGTCAGAGGAATGAGGTGTTCCTCTTCCATTCCCGTCGTCTCATCGCGCACGACAACAATCCGCTTGTTCTTTTGAACGCCGCGGAAGTCAACGACTCCGTCGATCTTGGCAATTTCAGCCGCATCTTTTGGACGGCGCGCTTCAAACAACTCGGCTACGCGCGGCAGACCGCCCGTAATATCCTTTGTTTTAATCGCTCCTCGAGGAAGTTTCGCAAGGACCATACCGGCCGAAACAAACTGTCCTTCACGCGCTGTAATGACAGCTCCCGAAGGGATTGCGTAAGTTCCTACAAGTTCAGTGCATCCCACATCCGTATAGATGACCATTTGCGGATGAAGCTCTCCTCGATGCTGCTTCACGATCAGCTCAACCTGCCCTGTTTGCTTGTTGACTTCCCGCTGCGTAGAAATTCCTTCCACGAGGTCTTCATACTTAACGTATCCGGGACGTTCGCAAATAATTGGGCTGCTATGCTGCTCCCACTGGCCAATCTTCGTTTGCTTCTTGATCTTGGATCCATCTGCAAAAAGAATCTTGGTGCCAAGTTCGATTGTGAAACTGTGGAGCGGCTCAATCGATTTATTGTTCAGCAGTTTTCGGTAATCTTCAATAGAACGGCCTTCATCTCGTACGATTTGAAGCGATCCGTTCTTATTCAGCGCAAGCCAATGTCCTTCCTCGTTCTGGACAACGCGCAGATCCATGTAGATCAAAACGCCATCCTGATCGGCGATCAGCTCCGGGCTAAGTCCCGCAGACGCAATCCCCCCAAGGTGGAACGTTCTCATCGTGAGCTGCGTTCCCGGTTCCCCGATGGACTGGGCTGCGATAATTCCAATTGCTTCTCCCAACCCGACAATATTTCCTGTCGCAAGGTTCAAGCCATAGCATTTTGCGCAAATACCGCGGCGGCTCTCACAAGTGAGCGCCGAACGAATTCGAAGGGTTTCAATCCCCGCATCATCAATTGCTTCCGCCTGTCCTGCAGTCAAAATATCTCCTGCGCGGGCAAGCAGCCTTGTTGAGTCTCCAGGCTGATAGACATCTTCAAGAACGGTACGGCCATAGATACGGTCTTTAATCGGGAGGAGTTCCTCAGTTCCCTGCTTAATCGCTCCCACTTCAATCCCGTTCAGAGTGCCGCAATCGTCGCGAGTGACAATCACATCCTGGGAAACGTCGACAAGACGGCGGGTCAAGTATCCGGAGTCCGCCGTTTTCAAGGCTGTATCCGAAAGACCTTTTCTAGCTCCGTGAGTAGAAATGAAGTACTCCATAACAGTCAATCCCTCGCGGAAGTTGGCTGTAATTGGAGACTCAATAATTTCTCCGGATGGTTTTGCCATCAAACCGCGAAGAGCTCCAAGCTGCTTCACCTGAGACTTGTTTCCTCGAGCTCCGGAATCCACCATGAGATAAAGAGGATTCAAGAAACCGCTCGAAGTGTCATAAATCAACTTAAAGAGATCGTCTGACAATTTGTCAGAAACTTCCGTCCAGATACTAATGATCTTGGAATGGCGCTCCCCTTCAGTGATGATTCCGTCCTCATACTGCTTTTTCACGACGGCTACTTTTTTCGCAGCCTCGGCAAGCATCGCTTGCTTGTGAGCTGGAACTTTTACATCGCTTGTGCCCATCGAAATGGCTGCGCGGGTCGCCTCGGCAAATCCAAGATTCTTCATCTTGTCGAGGAATCGCACTGTCCCTTCCAGACCAATTTTCTTGTAGCACTCAAGGACGAGCTCGGAAAGTCTCTTTTTACGAAGAACATAGTTTTGGAATCCAAGTTCTTTCGGAACAATCGTATTGAAGATCACTCGACCGGGAGTGGTTTCAATAATTCCGCCTTCGATCAGAACCCTGATTTTCTCATGGACTCGCAATCCGCGGCCAAAATGGTCAATCCGCTCGCCATCCTTCAATTTTTCATGCCAGTTGTAGCTGCCGCTGGAATGCATCGCCATCAACACTTCTTCGGTATTTGCGAAGGTCTTGACAGGCTGATTTTCTTTCCCGGGGAGAACAATCGGATCGTGCATTAAATAATAGAGACCCAAAATCATATCCTGGGAAGGAACCGCTACCGGTTTTCCTGAAGAAGGAAGGAAAATATTGTCCGGAGCCATCATCAAAAGTTTCGCTTCCAGCTGCGCCTCGATAGAGAGAGGAACGTGCACCGCCATCTGGTCCCCGTCGAAGTCGGCGTTGAAAGCCGTTGTCACGAGAGGATGGATGCGGATCGCCTTTCCTTCAATCAGAATCGGCTCGAATGCCTGGATACCAAGTCTATGGAGAGTAGGAGCTCGGTTTAACAGAACCGGGTGCCCTTTAATGATTTCCTCAAGCACATCCCATACTTCAGGCGCTTGCTTTTGGATCAATTTTTTTGCAGAACGGATCGTGTAGACATAGCCGAGATCCTTCAAACGCTTCACAATGAACGGCTCAAACAAGTCCAACGCCATCTTCTTCGGAAGACCGCACTGGTTGAACTTCAATTCAGGACCTACCACAATCACGGAACGGCCTGAGTAATCAACCCGTTTTCCAAGAAGGTTTTGACGGAATCTACCCTGTTTTCCTTTGAGCATCTCAGAAAGCGCTTTTAACGGACGGTTTCCGGCTCCCATGACAGGATGTCCATGGCGGCCGTTATCAAACAGAGCGTCGACCGCTTCCTGCAACATCCTTTTTTCATTGCGGACAATGACATCAGGAGTTTTCAGCTTGAGAATAGACTTAAGCCTGTTATTTCTGTTGATTACACGGCGGTACAAATCATTAAGGTCTGAAGTCGCAAAACGTCCGCCATCCAATGGAACAAGAGGGCGCAGATCTGGAGGAATTACCGGCACTCGGAAAAGAACCATCCATTCAGGCTTATTTGTCGATTGAGAAAAGCCTTCAACAATTTTCAATCGCTTGGCAAGCTTCATACGCGCCTGCATCGATTTTGTTTTACGCAGCTTGTCTTTCAGCTCGACAACCATAGAAGAAAGATCTTCCGTTCTTAGCAAATCGCGAACGGCCTCGCCGCCCATTTTAGCGACAAAACCATCGCTGCCCCATTTTTCCTGAGCTTCTCGGAACTCATTATCATTCAGGAGCTGCTTCTTCTGGAGATCTGTGCGGCCGGGATCTGTAACGACATATTCTTCGTAATAAATCACTCTTTCGAGATCCGAAGTGGACATGCCGAGAAGGTTCCCGATACGGGAAGGCATCGTTTTGAAAAACCAAATGTGAACAACAGGGACAGCAAGGTCAATGTGGGCCATTCGCTCTCGGCGAACTTTAGAAAGAGTAACCTCAACGCCGCAACGGTCGCAAACGATCCCTTTGTGTTTGATTTTCTTATATTTTCCGCAAGCGCACTCCCAGTCGCGGGTAGGGCCAAAGATCTTCTCACAGAACAATCCTCCCTTTTCAGGTTTGAATGTCCGGTAATTGATTGTTTCCGGTTTTTTAATTTCGCCTCGCGACCATTGATTTCCAATCACATCATCAGATGCAATTTTAATGGTCAACTTGTCGAAGTTAGTGCTTTTCAGATCTTCATCTTCAAACGGCGGCATTGTGTTCCCAACCTTTCTTTCTATGACTTTGTGTCTACTGTACAAATTCAGTGCGGATGTCCAGGCAAAGACCTTGCATCTCTTTCACCAATACATTAAACGACTCGGGCGTTCCGGCAACGAGAGTATTCTCGCCTTTGACGATCGACTCATAAATTCTAGTACGTCCTGCGACGTCGTCTGATTTTACAGTCATCATCTCCTGAAGAAGGTGAGCTGCCCCATATGCTTCAAGGGCCCACACTTCCATCTCTCCAAAACGCTGGCCTCCCATCTGAGCCTTACCACCAAGCGGCTGCTGGGTGACAAGCGAATAGGGTCCGATCGAACGAGCGTGAATCTTATCAGCGACCAAGTGGCTGAGTTTCAACATGTAGATATAACCGACCACAATCGGGTTATCAAATCGCTCTCCGGTACGCCCATCGTACAAATAGGTTTTTCCGTTCTTAAACATAGTTTGGGATTCCATCATTTCCCAAATTTTCGATTCTGGAAATCCTTCAAAAACAGGGCTCTTTACGTAGATTCCTGCTTTTTTAGCTGCATAGCCAAGATGTGTCTCGAGAAGCTGACCCATGTTCATACGGGAAGGCACGCCAAGAGGATTCAAGATAATCTCGATCGTCTCTCCGTTCTGCAAGTAAGGCATATCGGCCTCTTGAACAAGACGGGCGACAACCCCCTTGTTTCCGTGGCGTCCGGCCATCTTATCGCCAACTTGAAGTTTTCTCTTCGTTGCGACATAGACTTTAACCTGACGGATCACTCCGGGATCTAAATCCGTATCTCCCTTGCGCATAAACTCAATTTCAGTCTTATGCTGCATTTGGAGGCTTTGATAAGCCAATTCAAACTCGCGCAACACTCTCTTGAGCTCGACATAGATCTCTTTATCGGACATGATCAAGTCTTCTGCTTTTTCATTTTCAAGCAGCTCGATCATATCTTGAGTGATCAACTGACCTTCTTCGATCAAGACCCTTCCTGTTTTTCGATGCATAATCGCAGCAGGGGCCTTCTCGTTCATCAAAAGCGCTCCAAGTTTTTCATGGAACTCGATTTGCAACTCTGCTTCTTTTGTTTTGAAATCAGAATGCATATCTTTGATACGAGTCGCTTCTTCAACAAGCTCGTCATCTGTTTTCGATAAACGGTCGCGTCGAGAGAAGACTTTTACATCCATCACAACACCTTCGGTTCCCGGAGGCGCTGTCAAAGACGCGTCTTTCACATCAGCTGCCTTTTCGCCGAAAATAGCGCGAAGGAGTCTCTCTTCCGGAGAAAGTTCCGTTTCAGATTTTGGGGTAATTTTACCAACGAGGATCGATCCCGGCTCTACTTGCGCGCCAATACGGATGATTCCATCGTCTCCCAAATCCTTCAACATCTCTTCGGAAACGTTCGGAATATCTTTTGTAATCTCTTCTTTTCCAAGTTTTGTATCACGCGCTGTGAGCTCGAACTCTTCGAGATAAATCGAAGTGTAGGCATCTTCGCGGATCAATTTTTCGGAAATAATGATCGCATCTTCGTAGTTATATCCGCACCATGGCATAAACGCGACCAGCACGTTCTTGCCAAGCCCGATTTCTCCTTTATCCGTAGCAGGTCCGTCAGCCAGGACGTCGCCTGCCTGAATTTTATCTCCTACGTTGCAAAGAGGGGTCTGGTTGATGCTGGTTCCGCTGTTGGAACGCATGAATTTTTTCAAAACATAGGTTCTTTTATTGAGCGGATTATCTTTGG
>DALYFE010000059.1:5472-11338 GCA_031972195.1 Chlamydiales bacterium
ATCGACATACTCCACTACGCCGTCTTCCACTGCAACGATCACAGCGCCCGAGTCTCTAGCGGAACGGCCTTCCAAACCGGTTCCTACAATCGGAGCTTCCGGTTTTAGCAGAGGAACTGCCTGCCTCTGCATGTTCGAACCCATCAACGCGCGGTTCGCATCGTCGTGCTCAAGGAATGGAATAAGACCTGCAACAATCGACACCAACTGTTTTGAAGAGACGTCCATGTGGGTCACTTTCGTCGTTTCAATTTCCATTGGCTCGCCCCGCTGGTGCGCCCAGCAAAGGTTTTCATTGAACATACCGTATTCGTCGAGTCCCGTAGATGCCTGCGTAATGATCAAGTTCGATTCCTGATCTGCTGTCATGTACTCGATTTCGTCGGTTACAACGCCTTCGCGCACGATTCGATAAGGAGTCTCAATGAATCCGAACTCATTGATCTTAGCAAATGTTGAAAGCGATGTGATCAAACCAATGTTCGGACCTTCAGGAGTTTCAATCGGACAAATCCTTCCATAGTGGGAAGGGTGAACGTCGCGGACTTCAAATCCTGCTCTTTCCCGATTCAAACCGCCGGGTCCAAGACAAGATAGTCTTCGCTTATGAGTCAGCTCGGAAATCGGGTTCGTCTGATCCATGAACTGGGACAATTGCGAACGTCCGAAGAAATCCTTCAATACGCCGGCCAATCCTTTGGCGGAAACAATTTTACCCGGAGTCATTGTATCGGAAGAGAAATCAAAAAGATTCATACGCTCTTTAATGATTTTCTCCATGCGAGCCAAGCCAATGCGGCACTGGTTCTGGATCAATTCGCCGACTGAACGGACGCGTCGGTTGCCAAGGTGATCGATATCATCGACATGAGTATGCTCGTCGCCGAGTTTGAGGCGAATGAGGTATTTCAGTGCTGAAATCACATCTTCTTTTCGCAAAGTGACTACGCTGAGCTCTTCGTCTGAAGTGCCAAGGCCCAATTTGCAGTTGAGCTTGTATCTTCCTACCCGGCCCAAATTGTATCGTTTCGGGTCGAAGAACAATCGCATGATCGTCGAACGGGCATTTGACAGCGTTGGAGGCTCTCCCGGTCGAATCTTTCGATAAAAGTCTTTAAGAGCTGATTCATAAGAGTCAGTTGTATCTTTGGAGAGCATCTTAATGACCGGATGCGTTTCATCCGCATCTTCAGCCACGCGAATCGCTTGAATGCCTTCATCAACCATCCGCTTCAACATGGCGGTGGTCAATTTTTCCCCGGCCTTGCCAAAGACCAATCCGGTTTGTTCATCGACGACGTCTTCAGCTAAAATTTTACCAACTAGCTTGACAAAGTCTTTTTCGCTCTTAATTTTTACCTTAACTGTCTCAAAAAACTCTTCGAGAATATCGGCATCTGTTGAATAACCGAGAGTACGAATAAATGTAGAGGCAAGGATTTTGCGGCGTCGTTTTTTGCGATCGATATAAATATAAATGAGGTCGTTGCTATCGAATGATGCCTCAAGCCAGCTTCCGCGGTATGGAATAATCCGGAAGGAATAGATCATCGTTCCTTTGGAATGACGCTCTTGCTCGAATGAAATACCAGGGGATCGGTGGAGCTGGGAAACGATAACTCTTTCAGCGCCATTGACGATGAAAGTTCCTTTATCGCTCATAATGGGAATCGTACCCATGTAGACTTCTTCTTCCTTAATTCCTGTAGCGTCGGTCAGACGGAACTTCACTTTCAAAGTGACGTTATGCGTAATTCCGCGGCGGATACATTCTTCAGGCGAATATTTGGGCACTCCGAGATTATAGGAGAGAAATTCCAAAACGGTTTTTTCATCATAGGATTTAATCGGAAAAATTTCGCTGAACACTTCCTGTAGACCGATATTTTCCCGCTCGTGCGGCAAAAGATGAGATTGCAGAAATTGATTATAGGACTTAATCTGAATCTCGATCAGATTCGGGAGATCGATAATCTCTTCTCGCTCGCGAAAACTCACCCGCTTTGGGGGCTTCTTTAACATGGACGCTCCTATAAACTGCTTTGAGTTTGAAAGAACACAAATATGCAGAAGCTATCACTAAATAGCTCCTGCATGCGAAACGGTAACACGTAGATCAAAAAATTACAAACCTTTTAAGGTCACTTTTGCACCAGCTGCAGTCAGCTTCTTCTGAATTTCTTCAGCTTCAGCTTTTGGAGCAGACGCTTTTAAATCTTTTGGGGCACCTTCTACGAGATCTTTTGCTTCTTTCAGACCGAGACCAGTAACTTCGCGGACAGCCTTAATGATACCAATTTTCTTATCATCTGGAATTGGCGCATCAAGCGTTACTTTGTACTCGCTTGATTCTGCGGCTGGCGCTGCAGCTTCTGCGGCTGGCGCTGCAACCGTAGCTACAGCTGCTTTAACACCCCACTTGTCTTCTAATTTTTCTTTCAACTTGGCCATATCGAGAACGGAAAGCTGGCTGAGCTTTTCGACAAGTTCTTCTAAATGTTGACTCATGAATATTTCTCCTAAACTTTAATTTAACTTTCTTGATCAACAGCCGACATCGGTCCGGCCATCGCAGCATCCAAAACAGCAAGCATTTGAGACATAGGTGATACAAAAAGTCCCAATAGCGAAGCGCGCATCTCAAGCATGCTAGGCAGCTTGGACAATACTTCCAAATCGGCAGCAGGCATCGATTTTCCTTCCATCTGACCGAATAGAACGTGGAAAATGTTTCCATTCTCCTCAGAAAACTTATAGATCAGCTTGGTTGCAGGCATAGCATCGGGCTGATTGACGAACACTACGCCAATATGTCCTTTTAGCTCGCTTACATCGATCGACATTCCCGCTTTTTCAGCAGCTTTTACAAATACTCGTTTTTGAACAACTTCAAAAAGACTACCGGATTTTGCTAACTGATCGCGGAGCTTCCAAGAAACATTCGGAGCTAAGCGATCATACTGAGCAACAATCATTGCTGTAGAAGCATCGATTTTTGTCTTTATTTCATTCAACAAAAGTTCTTTTTCCTGTCTCATCAATCCTTCCTTACGCCAATTCTAGCGATTGCAAATCGATTCTAAGGCCGGGGCCCATTGTCGACGAGATATAAAGCGATCGCAGGAAATTTCCTTTTGCACTCGCAGGTTTCGAACGGGCAATCGCTTGCATGAATGTGCGCAGATTTTCCATCAGATGCGTTGTGCTGAAAGAAAGTTTTCCAACGGAACCATTGATATTTCCGGTCTTATCCACCTTAAACTCAATTTTTCCCGCCTTAACTTCTTTAACAGCCTTTGCAACATCGTTCGTCACTGTGCCGGCTTTTGGAGTCGGCATGAGTCCTCTAGGACCTAATACCTTTCCAAGCTTGCCGAGTTCTCTCATCATATCCGGGGTCGCAATCAGAGCTGAAAAATCGGTCCATCCGCCTTTAATTTTTTCAAGCAGATCATCGCCTCCAACAAAGTCCGCTCCAGCTTCCTGGGCTTCTTTTGCTTTTTCTCCCTTTGCGATCACAACCAGAACAATCTTTTTACCTGTTCCATGAGGAAGAGAAACCGTACCGCGAACCTGCTGGTCCGACTTTTTCGGATCAATCCCAATTTTTAAAGCAGCGTTGATGGACTGGTCGAATTTAACTGCCGGACACTTCTTGAGAAACTCAACAGCTTCTTCCAGCTTATAAACTTTCTTTTCTTCCAACAATGCGTCAATCTGTTTCATTCGCTTTGATCGATGTGCCATATTACCCCTCCACGATATCAACGCCCATAGAGCGAGCTGTTCCCATGACCATCATCTCAGCAGCATCCATAGAGACAATTCTCATGTCTTCCGCTTTCTGCTTCGCAATCTTTTGCACTTGCGCCTTTGTCAGTTTGCCAACCTTGTCGCGATTCGGGACTTTTGAACCTGATTCGATTCCAAGTTCCTTTAGAATCATGCGGGACACAGGAGGCTGCCGCAAAACAAAAGTAAATGTTTTATCGTGATAGACACTGATAATTACCGGTAAAACGTCGCCGGCTTTATCTTGTGTCTTTGCGTTGAATTCCTTACAAAAGGCCATGATATTTACACCAGCCGAACCTAAAGCAGGTCCTATTGGGGGAGCTGGATTGGCCTTTCCTGCCAAAATCTGCAGTTTAATCTGCTTAACTAATTTTTTTGCCATCTATTGTCCTTTATGAGTCCAATCGAAGAGATTTACTCTCCTCTCCTCATTGTTCTATTAGCTAGCGTTCTCCGCAGTGGACTGCTCCACTTGCCAAAACTCTAGATCGTCAACGCGCGTGTCGCGACCAAAAATCGAGACCATAACGCTAAGACGTCCTTTCTCGTGATTGACCTCTGTGACCGTACCAACGAAATTCACAAAAACCCCGTCGGTAATCTTCACTCGGTCTCCCACATCCACTTTATGACGCTGAACGATCCCCTTCTCACGCTCCTCAAGCTCTTTCATGATATCGCCCACTTCCTTTTCAGTAAGAGGGGCTGGATGCTCTCCACCCAAGAAATCAATCACGCCGGGGGTGTCTTTGACGTAAGCCCAAGCTTCCTCGCTCAGATTCATCTTGATGAGAATATAGCCGGGCCACATTCTCTTCTCGCTGATCTTTTGCTCGCCGCGCTTTACTTCAGAAACGTTCTCTGTGGGGATCAAAATTTCGGAAATGTCGTCTGCAACGCCTTTTGCATGCTGATATTCCTCAAGAGCCTTTTTCACTTTTCTCTCATGGCTCGACATGACTTGGACGACATACCATTTATACATAATCTTCTTCCTTAACCAAAAATTGCTCGGAACAACGCGCCGGCTCCACTGAGTGCACCGCGAATCACTAAATCAACCGCATAAATCGCGAAACCAAAAAGAAACGTGGCAAAAATGACCGCTTTCGTAGAAAAGATCAATTCCTGCTTTGACGTCCAAGTTACTTTTTTCAGTTCATTCTGAACTTCCCTAAAGTAGGAAGGCTTCTTCTTTTCTGTTGTAATTGCCGTCATCCACGGCCTCTATGTTCCATGTTACGCAAAGGTTCGAGTGCGGAGGGACTCGAACCCCCGGCCCGCGACTTTGGAGATCGCTGCTCTACCAACTGAGCTACACACCCACTAAGCGGAGATTTCTCTCCGCTCAAAGTTTCGTTACTTCAGAATTTTAGACACTGTACCAGCGCCGATCGTTCTTCCGCCTTCTCGAATCGCAAAACGCATCCCTTCTTCCATAGCAATCGGGTGGATGAGTTCTGCTGTCAACTCGACGTTATCCCCAGGCATCACCATCTCTGTTCCTGCTGGAAGTTCGACAGTACCTGTTACGTCAGTTGTTCGGAAATAGAACTGAGGACGGTATCCGGTGAAGAACGGCTTATGACGTCCGCCTTCATCTTTATTCAACACGTAAACAGTTCCTTTGAATTTTGTGTGAGGAGTGCAAGTGCCGGGAGCTGCCAAAACCATGCCGCGCTCAACATCGCCTTTTTCAATTCCTCGGAGCAGAGCACCAACGTTCTCTCCTGCCAACGCTTCATCAAGAACTTTGTTGAACGCGGAACCGCGGATAATCGGAACATCCTTGTAGCCTTTAGACTCCAAAAGCTCAGTCAATTCCATCTCAACGAGCTCAACGAGTTCCTCGTCTCCCTTACCAATCATGTCCATCTTGTTCAAGAAAACGACGATTGCAGGAACACCCACCTGTCTTGCGAGAAGGATGTGCTCTTTTGTCTGAGGCATTGGACCATCTGTAGCGGCCACAACGAGAATCGCGCCGTCCATCTGCGCCGCACCGGTAATCATGTTCTTCACATAGTCGGCGTGGCCTGGGCAGTCTACGTGCGCATAGTGTCTTTTCTCT
>DALYFE010000060.1:0-682 GCA_031972195.1 Chlamydiales bacterium
GGCTTTTTTAAGAGCTTCTTTATCGATGGTTGCAATCCAGATCTCCGAATCATCTTTTCCATAAGCCAAATAAATCGCTGAATTCGAAACTACAAATCCCCCCGGGAAAATAACTCTTTTGTAGTAACTGCCGCCAGTATAAAACCCTTCGCCAACAATTGGTTTTTTCGTATAGCTCGTAATCGCAAACGGCGGGTCCGGAGAAAATGTATAAGCACCCATAAAATAATGCCAAATCTCATGGCCATAAGAGGCTTCCGAAGCAATCACTTTTCCGGAATGAAAAAAGGAAAGATATTCTCCATCCACCAAAAGTGGAGGAGCGCTGCATCGCAAAGTGCCAAAATCCCATTCATGCAAAAATTCAGTTTCATAACACATATAACATTCGCCGGTCAGAAAATTTGGATAAATGATCTCATGAGGAGATACTGAATAGGTAATCAATAAACGATTATTCCATTCAAACGGAACCCAATTTTTCTGCCATAAAGACGACCGATATTTTTGATAATGGATCAATTTTGTTGGCTGAGATAGTGTAAAAACTCCCTGATCAAAGCAAAGTTCAGCAATAAACATGTCTCGCCGATCTCCATAAGAGGGACAGCAGACATCGATATTATCATTATAGATCACAAAAAACCTTCCCCAAGAAGAGAAAACTCTAGCATCTTCTGAC
>DALYFE010000060.1:692-11018 GCA_031972195.1 Chlamydiales bacterium
AGGCGTTTTGCTCATTCTGGAGCGGGTATTTAATAGCTGAGGCTCCGTAATTGCCTCAAAATCATGATTTAAAAGAACTACTCCAATATATGAGGTCCATGGCTGGCGATACATATCAGGAACATATCTAAATGTAAGAAGAAAATTGTCGCCAAATTGAATGATCGATGGATTGTGAGCTCCAGGATATTCATCAAACACAATCTGCTTCGTGGCGATCACAATCTTGTTTTCTTCCAGAATCTCATCAAAATCAATATAGTTGTCATCCCCTTGCGAGAAAGCGGCAATAGCAAGCACCAAAAAAACTATTCTCAAAAACGTCTGCATAAAAAAACCAATCTATTGATTGTGATTCTTATTAAAGAATTCTTTCATGAACAAAGAACCCCGGTCAGGTAATACGCGGCAAGTTTCTTGCCACAGGTAATCCGGTAAAGAGAAACAAGTTCCTTAAGCAGCCGGATGGATATCTCGCAAGACCCCTGGCCTAAAAAAGAGGGATTGCGCCAAGCTTCCTGTTCAAATAATTAGGACCTCCGTTATCTGAAGGCGCTTTTGGAGTGTTGGAAACAATGTCATCTAAAACAGTAAACATCCGGATTCCTTTCGGAAGGATATATTCAATGTCATACGGCAAAAATACCTGGTGCTCTAGAAAAAAATTCAGTATTTTCTCCATGCCGGATCTACGGACAATCATTGAATGAGCGCCATATCTGGCTCCAATTTGTCGAAAATCAGAACTAACAGGACGATTCAAAGTGTATTCGTTGCCGACTGAATACACTGGATAATCGGGACGTTGAGAAGGCCAGGAAACAATCGAATAGCGACCATTTGCATCCCGTAAATCTCTGTCTGTGAATAAAATATCCCAATTATCTTCCCCAACGAGCTCATCGAGCTGTTTGATACGATCGGCGACAAGGGAAGGGTCTTTGAGAATCTCTATATCATCCTCCATCACCCAAATCGTTCGATATCCGGAATCATAGGCATCTTTTAAGACAGATACGTGGCTCAATACAATTCCAATCGCGCCTCTGGACATGCAATGGGAAAAATATGTTTTTCCATAGGTTTGGACAATCTCATGGCTTGGCTCAAAATTGCCGTATGCATTGTAGCAAGTACCCCATCCGCCCCCTTGCATGCCGGGCAAAAACTGCAACCCCAAGTCATTCAAATCCTCAAGAGACAGCTCCCAGCCATTGACTGCTGAAAATCGATATGGATT
This sequence comes from Chlamydiales bacterium, assembly GCA_031972195.1. Taxonomy (GTDB): domain Bacteria; phylum Chlamydiota; class Chlamydiia; order Chlamydiales; family SM23-39; genus DALYFE01. Next base: position 1,933 of record DALYFE010000060.1, read on the forward strand.
GATCCCATAAAGCTGCAATTGTAAAAATGACCGTTCCCACTTTTCCGGTCTTTGATCCAGATTGATCATATAAACAAAATCAACCCCGTCAAAAGAATGGTCTCCCAACTTATCAGGGGCCGTCTTGAGATAATTCTGGATATCTCCAGAGAGATTCAAACAAACAATAAAAAAAACGAGATACTTCATAAAAAAATAAATCATCTCTTCCTAAATAAAATACAGTTAGATTTATCTACCGAGCGAACGAAATCACATTGCTCAGAAATAAAATCAACAGCCTCCGCTCTGCTTTCCCACAGAGCATCTGTAAACCAGATGTAACCGCCTGGGCGCACTTTCGGCAAATAATTCTGAACATCGAATAAAGAAACAGCCCGACTATGATTACCATCGATATGAAGGATATCAATTTCTTCATCAATCGCCATTGCGGCCTCTTGAGAAGTTTGTCTAAGAGTTTCTACATACTCTTCTAAACCATGGAACTTAAGAAGATAGCAATATGAACTATAAATGAAATCCATATTCAACTTCGACCACCAACGGATATGATCCAGGTCTTTTTCCGGATCATAATATTTAATGCTTTCCAACTGATCCCAAGGATCTACGGCAATCAGCAATCCCTGATTGAGCAGCTTCAACGCCGCTGCAACAGGATAAAGAGATCTGCCTCCAAATACCCCTAACTCCACACACACTTTAGGACGCACTTCGAGGACCAAATCAATAAAACTCATCGCCTTTTCATGACTGCACCACCCCTCCAAAGAAGGAAGATTTGAAGAAACTGTCTTCTTTAGAGCATCCACATCTTTCGCCGTATAGGAAAAGACGTGGGACGCACAAAATACAAATAAAACAAATAGTCTATTCATGGCTTATACCAAATCCCCCAATCGCACCCTTCGCTAAACTGAGCGAACCGGACACAATGATCATCCAGCCATGCAACGGCTTTTGCTGCAGTAAACACACCATTCTCGCACCAAGTCATATCATCGAAAATGATCCATCCCCCTCTTTTTACAAGAGGAACCCACTTGGTTACGTCCAAGAAAGTGGATGGTTCCGTATGATTTCCATCAATATGCAAAATATCAATATCGGGAATGATTGGGGCATCTCCCGAAGTGCTCCGAATGAGTTCGATATGATCTTCTAAACCAAATTGATCAATCTTCGAGATCAAAGTGTTCATAACCCCTTCATGATCTACGCGGCTCCAATAGTTTTCATTGGACTCATTATTCACCCATTGCAATGAATTGACCGGATTCCAGGGATCAATGCCAAATATTTTGCCACAGTCATTCGCTTTCAAAGCACACGCCATAGGCACTAAAGACTTGCCTCCCCAAACCCCGATCTCCACGATTGTTTTAGGGCGAACCTTCATAATCAGATCGATTAAGATTCCTGCTTTCTCATGAGAACACCACCCATCCAACTGATCCATGCAGTAAAACGCAGTACTTCTAAGCTCTGCAAGCGAGGCTACTTTTTCCTCAAATTGTTCAGCATATTCAACGGTTTGGGCTTGCGCCTCATAATGAGTATCATACATAAGCTCTTTCCCGGTTTATTTTTTTTCAAAACTACAAATTTTAAAGGGCCTTTTATTTCCAACAAAGAAATATTTTTTACACAACCTTCGGTTTCTCAGAAGCTGTCCCACAGCAAGCGTATTTCATTCATTCCTCTTCACTCTAGAGCAAATACCAAGAAACCTGAATACTAGACCTCCCGCATATGCAGGAGGTCTACAAAGAACGTCCGACTACAAAAAACATGCAGGAGGGACCCCCGAACTATACTCTTTTAACGCCTCAATAAGGTCTCGATATTGATCCTCCTTTTTTACCCAAAAGGCAGTTCCCATTCCAAATGGAATGAAAATTTCTTCATAATTTTCAGGAATTATCACTCGACCATACCCATAAACATCATCCAAGTGCCTAATTTTTATTGGAGCAATATCATGAGCTGCAATCACAGGAACTTTATCAAATAATAGACTCACTAAATCCCCGCGAATACAGATCCCGCAATCGACAAATGCTACATTAATTTCTCGAACGGCGAGTTGACTTAAAATAAAAGAATCCAATTCCTCTAAATAGTAAGGATTGATTGCTGCATAACTTTTATAATGAACAGGTTGGTATGCAGCTGCATGATAAACATCGCAATGGCCTAAATAAACGTTTTGAGCCCAGGGCTCATCAAAATACCCACATGAGAGATAGAAAATGGGAGTCCAATTACGATAAGCATGATATAAACCAACGCAATACTTCATCCAATCCGGACCGGTCCCCGGAGTCACGAACTCGACAGATACAACATGATCGCAATGATCGAGAAAATATTTCGTTGAAAACCCCACTCCAAATTCCAAAAGCCCCTTAACGTCCATTTTGCTAAAGAGTCTTTTAAAATGGTTGATATGATCAGTATATCCCGAGGATCTTCCGGTATTCACCAACCACTCTTCTGTGATCTGGTCTGCATCTTTAATCCAATTGTCAGCACAAATGCCGACAATTGAACAACAACAAGCAGTCACAAAAATTGTATTCCTCATATACCGAAACTTGTATGTCTTATTTTTTTAATCCTTTCTACCAATCCTGCGTATTGCTCATCCTTAAGAATCCACATCGCTGTTCGACCGGCAACATCTAGCTCGATCTCCTCATAATCATCAGGAGTTTGCACCTGCTTATACCCATAGATATCTGAAGTTGCATTACTGTTGATCCGAGCATTTGCATCGCCGGCAATAATAATGGGAATTTTACCGAAAAACATTTGGACAAGCTCTCCCCGAAGACAAACATTCGGAGCTACATGGACAAAATCAAATTTGTTTAATTTTATTAAATTAGAAAAAAAAGAATTCAGTTCTTTTAGATAAGAAGGATCAACCACCGAGTAACTTTCATACTTAGTTGTCTGATAATTGTTTGCTTTGTAAACATTCTCGGATCCAAAATATTTAAAAAAAGTCCAACTCGTATCTCCCTGATAACCGGAAAAATAAGAAATTGGGATCCAATTAGAAAACTTTTTATACAACGCCATCGAATTTTTGATAGGATCCGGGCCGCATCCATTCGTAACAAATTGAACGGAAACCACCTTCTTGCAATGATCGATAAAGTACTTCGTTAGATACCCCATCCCCAGCTGTAAAAAGTTTTTATCTTTAAATTCATCAAAGATCTCCTTATAATACGGCAAATGCTCGCCTGATTCATAAGGATCATTTTTCATCAACCAATCGTAGTCAATGATGTCCACTTCCGAGGGCTCAACTGCAACCAATCTTGTACAAAACACCACCGACATAAATAGGGAAACAAATTTCATTTTAATAACTCCTTGATTTTAAATAATTAGGTCCTCCGTTATCAGATGGAGCGCCGGGTTGAGTAGACACAACATCCTCAAGAACAGTAAATAAGCGCATTCCGGGAGGAAGGGCGTAGTCGATATCATAGGGAACGAAAATATGGTATTCCTTGATAAAATCAAGAAGCTTTTTCATGCCCGGTCTATTAACAATCATTGAATACGCACCAAATCTCGCTCCTACACTCCGAAAAGAATTTCCCACCTGCGATCTGGCAGCAAAACGACCGGGATCGTCAGGAATAAAGTTAGGCCTCCAGGCATATGAAGTATTCGGGACATATTGACCGTAGCTATTTTTCGTGTCTCGATCCGTAAATAGAATGTCCCACCCGTCTTTCCCCACATAATCATTTAATTCATCGACCAAATCAGAGAGAATGTGCGGATTTTGAATCAGATCCACATCATCTTCCATGACCCAAATCGTTTCATAGCCGCTATCAAAAGCGTCTTGCAGAATTGAAAGATGGCTTAAGACAATTCCAATCGAGCCACGAGCCATGCAGTGACAGAAATACGTTCGACCCCATTCGCTCATTGGCTCGTGATGCGGCTGCCCGTTGTTTTCCGGTAAATAGCAAGTGGCCGTCCGAGGATCTCCAACCCATGGATTGCATTCAACGCCCAAGTCATTAATCGCATCCATTGACAGCTCCCATCCATTGACAGCGGAAAATCTCAAGGGCACAATTCCATATAGCATCAACACATTCAAACATTTTTCAAACTTTTCGGGCCGCTCATCCAAATTGATCATGTAAACACAATCAATGCTCCCCATGGAATAATCTTCCGTTTTATCCGGAATTTTTTTCAGGTAATGATCAATTTCCAGACAAAAAACACATTGAAAACAAAAACAAAAAATAGAAATAAGTAATTTAATCATTTTTATTCCTGTAATTTGGCGCGCCATTATCGGAAAAAGCATTCGGGGAAGTAGAAACAACATCGGATTTTACAGAAAAAAGACGAATATCATTCGGTTGGGTAAACTCCATATCAAAGGGGAGAAAAATCTGATAGTTTTTCATAAAATCCAATATTTTTTTCATCCCGGATCTTCTAACAATCATGGAATACGCCCCATAACGAGAGCCAATTTGCCTAAATTCCGAACTCACATCTCTTCGTTCTACAAATCGGCCGGCATGGTTTGGGACAAAATTCGGCCTCCATGCATGCGATGCGCAAGGGACATAGTCCCCCTTATTATTTTTGGTATCCTGATCGGTAAATAAAATATCCCATCCATCAGCGCCAACCTCTGCATCCAAGCGATCAATAAGATTCGGAAGTTCATCCACATTTCGAATCACTTCAATGTCATCTTCCATGACCCAGATGGTTTGATATCCTGAATCATAAGCATCCTGAAGAACAGAGAGGTGGCTCAGAGCAATCCCTATCGATCCTCTGGACATACAGTGGCAAAAATAAGTTCTCCCCGGATCTACCAATCGTCCATGATCGCAAACCGGCACGCCTTGTTCATCGGATGTGTAAAAAGTTCCCAACTGATCAACTGACATCCAAGGTTCAAAACAAACTCCAACATCATTAATCGTCTCCAGAGACAGTTCCCATCCATTAACGGCAGAAAATCGAAAAGGTTCAACTCCGTACAAAGACAGAATCAAACTGGATCGAGCGAATTTCTCAGGTCTCTGATCCAGGTTGATCATATAGATAAAATCAATGTTCCGCATAGAGTGCCCATCCGTCTTTTCAGGAATCTTTTTGAAATGATCCTCTAAAGATGCATGCAGAAAAGCGGCAGCAGACCAAAGCAGTAAACATCTGAAAAGCATTCTGTCCTCCCAACAGGTTCTCCCCTACATTCGCAAGGGCTTTAGCTTTTTTATCAAAAAGAGTGCGATGATACAGAAAAATTTTTAAAATCAAAAACAAAACTTTCAAAAAACATAGGCTGTTAAAAACCAAGATATTGCAGAAACAAATCCATAAAAGTTCCACACCAAACAACCTCTACAATCCCCCCTATTTTTCTCATCAAAACAGAATGGTTTACCAGTTCCTCTTTCAAAGGACAGAAAGTTACGTTCAAAAGCCAATTCCTTCAGAGACTGACCACAAACTTCGTTTCAGTCGATTTTGCGGTTCTTTTCAACCGCTTTTCGACTTCAAAAATTGGGGGCAATATACGAAAGTTGATATTGCTCCCAAATTTTGAATCGAAAACTCGGTCAAAATAATCCACAAAAGCGACGAAACCGAGGTTTGTGCTCAGTCTCTCAAGGCGCTCTCCATAGAAGAAATCATTTGATTGATAAACAGAAATAGCTAATAAGCCAAAATTAAGATGAGAACAAAAAATACACGACAGTTTTATCGAGTATTATTCATCTCAACACTATTTCTCCTGCTTTGCCTTTTCTCGATTCCTTTCAACAACAAATGGTATAGACAAGAAGACCTCATAACTGAGGCATCCCCTCAAACGTTCGATACGGAAGAAATGGCATCGACACTTACCCTTGATGAACCTGAACCCGATCCAATCATCCTGAACGAAGCGGATTTTTCCAGCCAAGATCCGAATATCACTTTGCAAGCTGCAAAGTTTTTGGATTTTCCCAAGCTATCAACCCCTCCGCCAACCCCAAACTACAACCGCAATCCTTATCTTCCCCTCCCGCAAAGGATCACAGTCAGCCATATCGAGGGAGACAACTGCAAAAAATATTACGCAACAAATTACACATCGGTCGAACTGTTGCTGGGCGGCGAATATGTCCCCGGAAAATTTTTACCGCTCTTCGATTTTCGAGGAGATCGATTTGATGACATCACCTATGCTGCCAGCGCAGGGTTCGTCGGTCGGTTCATACCGGATCGCGCATCGAATTTCTGCCGAATCCTTGGATTCAACGTCTTTTACGACTATCGACAAGGCAATCTCGGCTACTACAATCAGGTAGGGCTTGGCCTTGAAATTTTAGGGAGCAGATGGGATTTTCGCGCTAATGGCTATCTTCCCTTCGGCAAAAAGCGAAAAATGGAAAAATGTGTTTTTGACGACTACATAGGCCCCTATTTTGCTATTGAAGACTTGTTTGAAGGGGTCTCTTACAGCTTCGATGCCGAAGTAGGCTGGCTGGCTGTCAACTCGCAATATATTCTTCTCTACGTTGCCGGCGGCCCTTATTATATTTCAGGGAAAACCTGCGATGAAACCACCCGGGGCGGCCAGTTCCGCATTCAGCCTCAGTATAAAGATTACATAGCAGTCGATTGCAGAATTAGCTACGACCCTCTATTCCATACTGTTTATCAAACAGAGGTAATCGTCAATCTGCCCCTCTATCTTCTATCAAAAAAAATCGATAAACGAGAAACATGCGGCCTGACCCCAAGACAAATCTATCAGCCAGTTGAAAAATTCGAGGTCATGCCTTTGGGAAGATGCTGTTGCTGGACTTCAAATTTTTAAACTTTTTCAACAAAACGAGGAATCGATGAATATTAGAAAAATCTTAGGGATTCTAATCTTCCTTGGCGGCCTAGGCATGCTAGGGACTTCTTTCTATATTAACACTCAAGTGATCCAGGGAAAGCAACAAATTGCGGAAGGACAAAGAAAAGTAGACCGAGCAAAGACTCCTTTTTCTTTAACTCCGGTCACTCAACCCATTGGCGGCGCATTCACGAAATCAGGCCAGGAAAAAATCGATAATGGACAAGAGCAAGTAGACTACTACGAGACGCTTGCTGCGCAGTTGCAGATGGGGGGAATCATTGCAGCAATCGCCGGACTTGGATTGTTCATCTTTGGATTCTCAGGAAGCTCTCGAAAAAAATAAAAACCGGAAAAGATTAGCCGGATTGAAGAACTCTCCCCTAAAAAGGGAGAGATTCTCTGCTTCTGTAGTGAGCAGCCAAATAGATAGCCATTAGCCTCTGCTCTAAAGGATAGGGACCTTAAGCTACGCCGTATGTTCAGTGTTGTCGATTTTGGTGTTGTGCGATCCCTAACGCTATGAGGGCGGGTTCGATTGCCCTGACTCCGATGCCGAGAATAGGAGGTATTACAAAAAGAAAGACCCCGCTTAGCACCATCGCCTGGAACAGTATTTTCGCTATTTCCGTTGTTTTGGAATCATCTTGAGCTGCCGCCGGTGGAGTCTCTGCAAGCGAACAGGTCTCTTGAAACGAACGAGCAACATAAGGATTAGGACATGTTGTCGATGAAAATTCGATCATAAAATGCTGATTCTTGTTTAAAAACACGAGCATCTTACTGGATCGAAAAATTTCAGTAAAATGCTTGTAAGACTAAAAAACAGCTTTTATGAAAAAATTGAAATACTCACAGCTCTGAAGAACCAGTTATCAGAAGTTATTTCTGATAACTGGTATAACCTATCGTATGCGGTCGTTTGGTTCTTTTCTAATGGGCGAGCCGATGCAGTTTCGTTCCGACGGTCTCCGGTATACCACTAAAAAGTTTCCATCCAATGGATCGCTGCTTCAGCAGCTTGTGCATGATGAGCGATATCTAGATGTCTTGCTCCTGGAATCAGTTTGATCGATTTCGAACAAAGATCCTGCATGACTTCTGGATATTTCGTAGGATCGTTTGCCTCATCTTCAGTTCCTATAATGACAAGCGAGCGATTCTTTACAGCTTCGATATCCTTATCATAAGGCACGCGGGGATGGTATGAGCTATTGAGATTAAAGGAATAAGAAAGCGTTTCCGTTCCGTCGCAAAATTCTTTAGGTCGATTGAACTCTATGACTTTTACATGATTGAAATATCGAATTCCCAATTGATTCAATATCGACAAACCAATGATCTTTCCAATGGAAACATTTGCCCATCCTCCAGCAGTTCCTTGACGCATTGTAGGAGCGGTAGGTATCGCTGGAGAAAAAAGAATAAATCCCTTGAACCATTTTCCATAAAGGCCATTTGCGAGCCGAATGGCAAGCCCTCCTCCACTTGAATGTCCAGCTACAAAAATTTCCCTTCCCCTTAGTGAACAATGCTCGATTAAGTCAGCCAAATCGTCTTCTAATTGACCAACATAAGAACAATCGCCCTTTGTTTTGCCTGATCCATAGTGCCCTCGAAGATTTGGAACGACAACAGTACCGATCTGACTCAATCGCTTGGCTAAAGGATCTAAATATTCTCCATGAGCGCTTGAACCGTGCAATAAAAGAATCGCTTTTTTTGAATGGGAATTCTCATAGCATCGATAACTCAAGGTCTCTCCATCGCGAGCTTTATATTGATTGAGCTCAGGAACAGATTTGTAATATTTCGGAAGAACAGAAAAGCAAATAGGCATAAAACTCTATTGTTATTGAATGTATTATATCAAAACAGAAAGCAAAAATCCACGTTTTAAAAATTATACATTAAAATCTTTAAATTTTCTGTAAGATAGAAAAATTACACAAAAAAAACAAAACATTAATAATTACGAGTAGTGGGAACTTTATGAAGCGAGTACCCTTTTGGAGATGACGGTAGCCGGATTTGAACCAGCGACCCGCGGATTATGATTCCGCTGCTCTAACCGCTGAGCTATACCGCCAAAGAAACAACGGAAATTAGCGGGGGTAGGACTCGAACCTACGGCCTTTGGGTTATGAGCCCAACGAGCTAACCACTGCTCCACCCCGCGATAAAG
>DALYFE010000061.1:0-449 GCA_031972195.1 Chlamydiales bacterium
GGGCTCCATGAGGCGGCAAGGAGGACATTTCGTGCTGTAGATATCGATAATAATAGGCTTTTCCGACTCTACAACCTCTTGTTGAAAATTTTCTGAGGTCAGTTCGATCACCTCGGAGCTTGAAGAATGGGTTTCCTCTTTTTTGACAGCCGGGGCTTTTTCGACCAATTCAGTAATTAGTCCCTGAAGTAATTCCATGATGGGTTGCATGTTCTGGGTGCTGAAATCTATGTATTTAATAAAGGTCGCATTTTCATAAATTGTTCTGATTTCATGAATTTCTTCGTTTGAAAATACTGAATATTGGGCCGCAAATTTAGAAAATACGGCTTCATCTTCAACAGAATCCCGAAACTTTTTAATAATCGCTTCAGCATCTACTGTTTTTCCCATTTGAGCTGCAGTATTTGCGATGAGCATATTGAAATAGAGATCAACTTTAGGGCTCA
>DALYFE010000061.1:459-3190 GCA_031972195.1 Chlamydiales bacterium
CTTGATTTCTTGTATTTGAAGGAGCGGGTTCGTTTCCTTGAAGATTCATGCAGGCGGCTATGAAAAAGTTAAATAAAAAAACGGATTTTTTCATTTTTTATCCTTTTTTTTGATGATAGAAATAACAAGTTTAGGTTTTTTGTAAAATTAATATCAAGGAGTCTCAGTTGACTGAGAGGCTATTTCTGAAGAACCGCCTTGATTTCTTCTTGTAATTCATGTTTGAAATCAGCGTTTATCAAGGCTCCCTCTTCATTGAATTCCTGATATGCCCGCGGAATGGACACTTGTTTTGCGATGACTTTTCCTCGTACATCCTCGATCACTGCCTGTAAGTGAAGCAGTCCTCTGGCTCCGCCCTTTTTCCCGGGGGATGCACTCATAATCCCAAATGTCTTGCCCTGAAAAGCTTCTTTGGACGAGCTTCCATCCTCTCCCCTGGACGCCCAATCCAAAGCATTTTTCAGTACAGCGGACATGGATTGATTGTATTCCGGAGAGGCGATCAAAATGGCATCGCTATTGATCATCGCGTTGCGGAATCGCTTCGCATGTTCAGGCATCCCAACAGAGGCTTCCTCGTCTGCATCATAAAAAGGCATCGGGTAGTCTTTGAGATCGATGACAGTGACTTTGGCCCCCATCTTTTGAGCGATTAACGCAGCTTCTCGAGCCAATTTTTTGTTATAGGAATCCGTTCTCGTACTTCCTGCCAGCACTAACACTTTTGTCTGGCTAAAGAGTGAAAAACTCATCATCAACAGGGTAAGGAATGTAAACATTTGCATTGTACGTCTCTAGTGGTCTTTAATAAAAATTCTTGAAGTAATTTCTACTTCAAAGCGCGTAAAATCGACGATCGCAACTTGCTGCATATTGAATTAATACGCAGCAAGTTGCGAAGCCTAGTGGTCGATCGATTTTCCGCAGATTTGAAGAACTCTCCCCTAAAAGAGGAGAGATTCTCCGCTCCGGTAAGGAGCCTCAAGTTCCTTAAGCAGACCAGATAGGTAGCTCAGGCTTATCCCTGTCCTAAAGAACAGGGATAAGCCTGAGCTGCCCGTTCAAGCAGAAATTATCGCAAGAATTTTTGTTAAAGACCACTAGTTCAATTATGGCGCTTATTGTACAGCAAATGAAGAATATGGAGCAAAATGAAGAAGCTGCTGTGAGTTGTGTTGTCCCTCCAGTTTAGACCAAAACAATCACAAAAATCGACGACACATGGCCTAAGGACCGGTGAAGGTGTTCCCGACGAGATCGGCAATTGGGGCTTGGTTGGCGGCATTGCCTTGAGTGAATATGCCTGCCGTTCCAACAGCTGGCGTAATCGAATTATTAGTGACATCGAAAGGCTCATTTGCGCTGCTAAAAAGGTAGATGCTGGTATTGGCGTCTCCCGGCCCGGCAAGGCCGCCATTATTGATTAAGGTATTGGAGGAGATGGTTGAGAGACCTGCAGTATCAACGACTCCAATGCCTGTATCTCCGCTATTTTGGACTGTATTATTTTCTATAGTAAGTCCCGCTCCCGCATCTTGAACAAAAATCCCCTCATCGTTGCTGGTGACAGTATTCCCAGAGATTGTGACATTGGGGTTTGTGCTAAAGACAAAGATGCCTGCTGAGGAGTTATGGGTCATGTACATAATTCCGGAAACAGCGTTATTTGAGATGGTTGCCGACCCTCCGGAAAATTGGATGCCGATGGCAGCAGGAGTGGAAAGAACTCCTAGTCCATTGACCGTATTATTATTGATTGTGGCAGTCAGCTGAGCTCCATTGACCACAATACCCGCTTTTTGGAAGAAATCGACGAGATTCGAGTCGATATTCAGAGTATAGGGGCCTCCAGAGCTGGTAATGGCTCGAATTCCATTGCCTTGCTGTCCTCCGCCATAGGGAGGAGCGGAATTAGCCATTTGCGTGACGTGGTTGTTTGCGATCGTGCCTCCGGCATTGGAGTAAAAAATTCCTACAATGCTTCCATTGGTCGGAAAGCCGATATTGTTGCCATTCACAGTCAGATTTTGGATGATTACATTGGTTCCATCTTGGACATAGATTGCCGGATTGCGGCTGGAATGAGAAGGGACTGCCCCGGTCACTCCAATGGTTGTATTGGCTTGTCCATTTCCATTCAGCGTTAGGTTTTTGCTGATGATATTGAGAGGCGCTGCATAAGTGGCTGTGGCAAGATTGACTGTTCCTCCATTTGCGACGACGTCAATTCCATTTTGCGGCTTTCCTGATGGTCCAACATTGACGGTATTGACTCCGATGCCATTCAATACGCCGCCGCTTGCAAGAGTGATTGGACTGTTTAAATTGACTGTAGGGGCTTGTAGAGTCAATGTTACGTTCGTTCCGGCAGGGCTGATCGGAGCATTGACGGTGATAAAGGTTTGCGCTGCAAGAGTGATGCTGACATTATTGGTAAGCAGTCCGCTTAAGGCGCCTGCTGTAATAATGCTGGCTGCATTTGGGAATCCTGCAGGGGTAGTCGTTGCGTTATCGAGTTGGGTTGTGCTTGTCATATCAAGCGCTGATCCGTTGCCGTTAATATCAGGATTTACGGCCTGGATGGTGATGCTTACAGGATCTAAAAAGAGCGATCCTGCAGGGCCGCTTGGCGCGCTGACATCGACATCTCCATCAAATACCAGAAATTTATGACTGGATACTTCTACTTGCCCTCCGGAGCCTCCAACTCCATTTCCGGTTGCAGAAA
>DALYFE010000061.1:3200-7466 GCA_031972195.1 Chlamydiales bacterium
TTTTCCCTCCGAAAAAAGTGGTAATCTCAGACCAAAGGACAATGGTGCCTCCGTTCCCGTTGGTCAATGCATTCGCGGATAATTGAGCTAAAGGACTTACTCCGACAACCTTTGCATTTTTAATTGAGGGGTCACTTCCCAGCCATCCTCCCCCGATATAGAGATTTCCTCCGGCGTTGGCACTGGATGCATCGATGAGTGAGAGATCATACAATTTGATGTGGCTCGCTTCGAGGATCACCTCGGGAGCCGAGATGCTTCCCTCATGTTGAATCTGTCCATTTCCGCTTGTGATCCGCAGAGTTCCATTGCATTGGATGGTGGTTGCAATCAATATTGTATCTAGAGAGTAGATCTGTACGGCGCCTGCAGGATTGGAGATGACGATATCGAGCTCATCGCCGGCACCCAAGCCTGAATATGTCGCCCAATTTAAAACATCTCCCGGCGATACATTTACAGTCACAACGGTTGCAGATAGGATCTGCATTGAAAATAACAATGCGATTAAGGTCTTTACCATTTATAGCTCACTCCTGCATCTGCTTCATAGGCATACCAGTCTCCCCAAATCTCTCCTTCGGCCCCCAGGTATATCGACCAAGATTTCCCGACAGGAGTTATGATGTAGAGATTGGCGAGACATCCATCTTGACTGCGCTTTGGACCCAAGATCGGAAAAGAGGTTCCAAAATCTTCAAAGCGAACATCTTCATACACACGTAAATTGCCGAAGTAGTGTTGCCAGGCTATATCAAAGTCGATCGATGTTTTTCGATAGGGGGCAAAGCTTGTATGCAATCCAAGTTGGCTGGTTCCGAGCCATTTTGTTAGAGCCTGAATGGATAGATTGGCCGCCTTGGCGCCCTGTTCATGCACGCTCTCTTGGTGATAGACCTCAACGCTCCCTGCGATGTAGGGTTTGATATTGTAGTTGCAATTGCCTAAATTTCCGCCTAATTGCAGATCGAATCTTCCATAGGCAAGATGAGGGGAGCTGTGGGCTCTTTCATGAATTGTCCCAAAATGGATCTGCCGATTGACTCGGCTCCAAGTTCTTGCGGCGATTAGGTCTGTCACGAAATAGAGCAGTTCTTTTTGAAAGCATGAATAGATTGCAGCAGTGCCTGTTTTGAGGGTTGTCTCTGTATGGAGATCGGAATCGATAAAATCGGAGTTAAACCCAAGCGCTCCTCCTAAAATCCAGGATTTATTTACGCAAGCATGCATTCCGGTATTGATATCGTAGGTGCCGAGGTTAAAGCCGGGATGGGCTCGCCCTCCCTTTTGAAATCCCTGGCCGCCTCCTACGCTGAGCCAGTTATAGGTTCCGGGACAAGAACGGATGCAGCGATTGATATTCGTTCTTAGAGCATTGAAAATCTTTTTACTAAACCTGCTTCCATCATACATATTTGCCAAAATGGGATTGGAGTATTGCTCTCCGGAGAGGATATTCAGAGCTTTTCTTATTTCGGCAGGCGTTAGCACAAGAAGAGCGGAGAGAAGTTTGTTTTCACTGGTTGTAGTTGGAATCAATTTATCCAGCTGCGCAGCCACATTTTTTTCGTTTGGGGTTGCGGCCAGTGCTAAAAAACTGGATCCGAAAGAGAGATACACATCATTTGCATCATAGGTGATCGACACCTTTAATCCTGGATATGGATTGATCAGTCCATATGTCCCGGATACACCGCCATTTGCATGAAGGATCTCGTAAGTATGGTTAGGCAGGACGCCCAGCGAGGCATCGATTTGCACGGATCCTGCAATGCCGGCCGTGCCCGCTATATTGATCAAACTGCTTTGGCCGGAAGAACTGAGATTGGCAATATAGATTGTGTTTGGCGCCTGGGTATAATTTCCGCCAACCTGAAGCGTATTGATCCCATTTGTTGTGATAGTTCCGCTTGTAATATCTAAATTACCGGAAATAGGGCCCTTGTATACAATATGGGCTGATGCGGAAGAAGTGACGCTTCCCCCATATGCGCCATCGAGAAACAGTGTTCCGCTTTGGACAAAAAGAGGTCCTGTGAACCCTGAATTGTTCCCTGACATGGTCAGACTGCCGGTTCCGTTTTTTGTCACAGTCCCGCTGCCGGTAAGCTGGCCTGAATAGGTAGTTGGCGTTGTTTCCGAAAAATTTAGAAAAGAGTCGCCGCTTACACTGATGGGAGCGCTATCGGGATCGCTTTGATCTAGGAAATTTACAGTCGAGCTATTTGTGATAGTGATAATGGTTCCTGCCGCGCTTTGCGTACTTGTAAAATTTGCGGTTGAAAACAGATCAATATCTAAGGGAACTGGAGCTGCAAATGCTGATGTTGCAAAAAACAGGATAAAAAAATTTTTTTTCATAATGCGGATCGTTGCATGAATGTGTTTTTTTTTCAATCGCAAGCAGTATATTATCTCCAATAGAGGAAGCAATTTTATGAACATCGCTTTGATAGGTTATGGGAAAATGGGCCAAATGATTGAAAGGGCCGCCCTGGATCGAGGCCATTCTATTGTCGCTCGAATCACTTCCAACCGATGGGACATGGATGGACTGCTTGATGCCGATATCTGTTTGGAGTTTACCCGTCCTGAGTGTGTTTTAGAAAATATTGAGAAAATTGCTGCGCTGAAAAAAGATGTAGTCATCGGAACTACAGGATGGCACGATTCTATGGAATCGATACGCTCGGTAGTTCAAGAGCATCAAATCGGAGCTCTTTATTCTCCTAATTTTTCCATTGGCGTCAATTTGCTGCTTGAAATATTAGCCCATGCTTCTAAAGCGATTGCTCCATTTGAAGAGTACGATGTTGCAGGAATCGATCTCCATCACAATAGCAAGAAAGACAGCCCTTCGGGAACGAGTTTGGAAATAGCAAGAACAATCCAAGAGAACATGGGGCGCATCGATAAGGTTCCATTTTCAAGCATTCGCTGCGGGTCGATTATAGGCACTCACACAGTTCTTTTTGATTCTCCCTCCGATACGATCTCTATTACTCATGAAGCGAGAGATCGGAAAGGGTTTGCGCAGGGCGCCATTCAGGCGGCTGAGTGGCTCAAAGGAAGAAAAGGGTTGTATACCTTTGCGGATTGTATGAGAGAAACCATCTACGGGAAGGTTTTATGAAACTGGGAGGCACGATTACGGCATTGGTCACTCCGTTCAAGAATCAAAAACTCGATGAAGCGGGGCTGGCTTGCAATATTGGCTATCAAATACAAAAGGGCGTCGATGGGCTTTTTTTACTTGGAACCACAGGAGAATCTTCTACCCTATCGTTAGAGGAGCAAGCCCGCATTATTGCGATCGGGGTGAGAGAGGTTAATAAAAGAGTGCCCCTATGGGTTGGGACAGGCTCTTATTGCACTAGACAGACCATTGAAAAAACAAAACGGGCCAAAGATTTAGGAGCCGATGTAGCGCTTATTGTAACGCCTTATTATAACAAGCCGACTCAAGAGGGGATCTATCGCCATTTTGAGACGGTTGCGGCAAGCGTCGAGATGCCGATTGTGGTTTATAATATTCCCGGCAGATGCGGCACGAACATTGAAACTTCCACACTGCTGCGGATAGCGGGGCTGCCAAATATCATCGGAGTCAAAGAATCTTCAGGAAATGTTAGCCAAGTAGGAGATGTGGTTCATACGGTGGTTCAAAAATATCCCAATTTTTGTGTGTTTTCAGGAGACGACGCTCTAACGCTGCCCATGATGGCGCTCGGCGCTGTAGGAGCCGTCTCTGTTGTGAGCAACCTGGTGCCTACCCAAGTCAGTGCGCAGGTCAATGCTGCTTTGCAAGGACGGTTTGATCTGGCAAGGGAACTTCATTACCAATTGCTGCCTCTCTATAAAACAGTCTTTATCGAGACAAATCCTATTCCCATCAAAACAGCAATGAACCTGTGTAAAATGCCATCCGGAAAATGCCGTCTTCCTTTATGCGAAATGACGCCAAAAAACATAAAAATCCTTCGCCAGCTTCTTTTGCAGATGGAGCTAATAGACCCTAAGACTTTATGAAGAAAATCCCCGTGGGCATCTTAGGCGCCACCGGAATGGTGGGCCAGCAATACTTGCAACTTTTGGCGAACCACCCATGGTTTGATCTTTGCTTTCTTGCTTCTTCAGAATTGTCGGCAGGGAAGAACTACGCAGAGGCGGTATCGGGAAGATGGCACATGGATGCGCCTATTGCCGAACGTTTTCTCGCTTTGCCCATCCACCGTATTGATGAGATTGCAAAGCGAGAAAACGTTC
>DALYFE010000061.1:7476-8820 GCA_031972195.1 Chlamydiales bacterium
AAAAAATCGTGCCGTTTTGTTTTTTCAGCGATCAGCAATGATGCGGCAAAGATCTATGAAGAGAAATATGCCGAAAATGGGATCCCCGTCATCTCCAATGCAGCCTATCATCGAAGGTCCGCAGACGTTCCTGTGTTAATTCCGGAAATCAATCCGGAGCATGCGAAAATGATTCCTATTCAGCAAAAAAATCGGAATTGGACAAAGGGGTTCATCGTTGCCAAGCCCAATTGTTCTTTGCAAAGCTATATGATTCCTTTGTCTCCATTGCATCGGCAATTTAAAGTAGCGCGCTTGGTTGTTACCACATTGCAGGCTGTCAGCGGCGCCGGATATCCGGGCGTCTCTTCTTTAGATATTTTGGATAATGTCATTCCCTATATTGCCAATGAAGAGGAAAAATCAGAGCAAGAGCCACTGAAAATGTGGGGCCATATTCAAGATCATGGGATCTGTTCTGCAAGCAACATCGTTATTTCAGCCCATTGCAACCGGGTGCCTGTTCTCGATGGGCATCTTGCATGCGTATCTGTGCAGTTTGAGAAAAAACCGACTAGAGAAGAAATCTTACATCTCTGGAAACATTTTCAAGTTCCGCCCCAGATGCTTCAATTGCCCTCTGCGCCGGAACATTCCATGATTTACCTGGATGCGCCCGATCGTCCGCAACCTCGCCAAGATAGGAATGCAGGGAAGGGAATGAGCGTAACTATAGGCCGCCTCAGAGATTGTCCCTTGCTCGATTATCGATTCGTAGCGCTGTCTCATAACACCATTCGAGGAGCTGCCGGCGGCGGCATTCTCAATGCTGAATTTTTAATGCAGCAGGGGTATTTCCAAGACAGCTTCCAAGAGTAGAAATGTCCTATTAGCTCAAATAATTTTTGGTATAATATGCAAGAAGGCTGCGCAAATTTTTTGTCTGGAGCGAGCGACCATTGTACGAGTACAAGGCGGGAATAAGGGCGAAAAATTTGCCGAAAAGTCGACGCAGCAGATTCTATCAATAGAATTTTAAAGCACTATACAGTGATTTAAAATATATTTTTCATTTGGATTAAATGCATTAAATTTGGTCTCTGTACTGGGTGAAAAATAACTTATATTATATTTTGTTGAGATTAGAGGTGGGTAGGGACTTTGTTGCAAAAAAGTATTGTAATGAAAATGGTCTTTTAATTACATTTCATTGTTTTTTACTTCTGGTTTTATCCTGTTTTGTATAATATCGCCATAGTTTAAGTAACAGGGATGTCCGTGATTCAAATACAAGATTTAATGCTCAATCAATTCAATTTATTAAAAAAAAGGAAATTTAAATGAGAACAGAATTTTATAACCAGA
>DALYFE010000061.1:8830-10337 GCA_031972195.1 Chlamydiales bacterium
AAGCGATTTGGAGTTAAATGATATTTCAAGTCGAGAGAAAGCTGATCAGGTATATAATTATGTGATTTGCAATACATTACAAGAAATTGATCGATTTATTCAATCATATCCCAGTGATTGTGAATCGCGCATAAGTTCTAGGGTTTTTACGATAGATATTGCTAGTGCCGTAGATCTAAAATTGCAAGAAATGTATCAGGTCCAAGTAATCCCTTCATTTGAAGAGCTGTCTTTGGAATTAAATGAAGAGAATTATAACTCTTGCACAATTTTATAAGCGCATTCGTTGTAGATTCTTCGCTAATTGAATAGGAGAGAGGTTGAACGGACAGCCCAGTTTGGGTCCCTGTTCTTTAGGACAGGGTCTAGCGAGCCATCCATTTGGCTGGGCTAAGTTCCTTAGCCTTCCTTACTGGAGCGGAGAATCTCCTTCCCTTCAAGAAGGAGTTCTTCAAATACTCCCCCTATCTTTTTAGTTGGGGGGCATTCTGCCAATCGGAATGAATTCACCATTGCTTTTTCCGTAATAACAAGTATGATCATTTTGGGAATAAAAGAAGATGGGGCAGTCATTATTTGATAGGTCTTTACTTATTGCCTCTATGAGGGCGTCTGAGCTTTCCTTTATGAATTCGAAACCAGCCTCGTTTAGATCTCTGATAAGTTGATCATGCAAGTTTCTAACAACGTGTTCCCCTACCGAATATTTTAAGAAATTTCTCAGCTCTCCAGTATTCGTTAAAACATATCTTCCGCCAAATCGTATTGTTCCTAATCTCTCGGACGCAGATGCAATAGCATCCTCCGTTTGAGGAGTTAAGGTTATGCCTTTTATTTTCTTCTTGAAGTCGTATCCCATTTGTTGCCAACATTCTTCCGGGATTTTTTCCGTGAGTTTACGTGAGTTGCCAGGTACTGAACCTATAATTTCAACTATCTTAGAGGTGCTGTCATTTCTTTGGATTGTTATATAATTTTTGCTTTTGACTATTTTTCCGTCTTCGTAGTCTGTGAACTGATGCAGGGGCCCATCTGGATTGAGCAAGCCTGATTCTCTACTTTCGGGGTTGAGAAAGACTTCAGCGTCTATAATGCAAGGTTCTAATCCACGTGTAATAATATTTTGATGATGAAGATCGCTCAGTCCCAGTCTTTTTGAGATTAGCTCTAGTTTCAGCATTTTGGTTACATATTCTTCGAGTTGTTGTCCATTCAGAATTGTATTTTCTGCCTCGAGATGTTTCAAGAATTCGCAATACCCATAATCCCCTTGAATATCTTGGGAACATGCTACTTTATATGTACCAAAATTTTCGTGCCTAAGGATGCCTTCTTGGGGATCGCAAATAAGTTTTTCCGGCAAAACAGATCTTGGCTTATATACCACGGAGTTCTGGGAGTCAAATGTGATTTTGTAAGGGAGTCTTCCTCCATTATGCGTTTCTTCTCCAAGGGGTTCAATAGAGGCAACACGATCGCGAGGGCTGATCCCTAAATCAATCAGGGA
>DALYFE010000061.1:10347-10972 GCA_031972195.1 Chlamydiales bacterium
CTCAGATCTGTCCCTATTCTCTGATTCATAAGATCGTATTCTCTAGCGAAATTTGTAATAATATTTTGTATAATTTGTTGTTTTGATTCGTAACTTCCTTCTGCAAAAAGGACCAATCCAATTTTTTTGCTTAAAAATTTTAATGATGCTTCGCTTAAATTTGCGAGGGCTGGATGTTGGCGTAGTTCCTGTAGAACAAAGCGTCTTATCGAGGTCTGAACTTGGGCAATATCCCCGTCGCTCGATTCGCATTCGGCAATAAGTTCGGGGAGCGTGATTGGTTGTCGTTTGGGAACAAGCGGTGTATTTTGTGCGGATGAGTGCATAACAAGTGCCCCGCCGCCGAAAGCGGTTGCAGCAAAAGTACCAAGTAGGAGAAACGCACTGCTTGTTCCGGCCGAGACTGCGGCAGCTACGCCGAGCATCCCTAATCCGACTCCGGCAATAACTATACTCCTTTTATTATCCCGAAAATACGTTGAATATGCAGGAACTTGAGTGGCTTCAATGTGATTAGTCATAATGATATCCTTCTTTATTTATTAAACTCAATTATAAATTATTTATTAATAATATAGAAGTATATAATTGTTAATAATATTCAACCTTTTGGTTGTTAGTGTTT
>DALYFE010000062.1:0-10609 GCA_031972195.1 Chlamydiales bacterium
TCGGCGTAATGGAGGTGGCGCTGCAGATCGTTCAAGTGGGGACGGATCTCCTGGAGTTTGTCAGGAGGGATGCGCGCTTGGAGCCTATCCAGAACAAGGCTGGCGATGCCTTCCGCTGTTTTTAAAAAAATATTCCCCGTAAATCCATCGGTAACGAGTACGTCGACTTCCCCGTCGAATACCGATTTTCCTTCGATATTTCCGGCAAATAATGGAGATTTTTTTAATTGTTGATAAGCGATCCGAATTTCAGAAGTTCCTTTTAGAGGTTCCGATCCGATGTTTAGGATTCCAATTCTGGGATTTGCAATGCCTCTAGCTCTTTGGTAGGCGGACCCTAAATGGGCAAACTGAACCAAATGCGTAGCTTTTGCTTGCAGATTTGCGCCGACATCCAACACGGCTACCGGCTGTTTTTTTGTGGGCATCAAAGCCAAAAGAGCGGGTCTGAGAAGGCCGGGGAAAGTTCCCAAGATCATTTTTGATGCGCTGATGAGCGCGCCTGTATTTCCGGCCGACACGAAGGCGTCTAAAAATCCTTCATTCAAAAGGCGCAAGCCTACGCATAAAGAAGCCTCCTTTTTTTTACGAAGGGCCAAAAGAGGGCTTTCCTCCATTTCAATGGCTTCTTTTGCAATGCGATAAGGCAAGGGGGAGTCTTTTGCGTAATCGGGAGATCCGATCGCTACAAGTTCTACATTTTTAGGGAGACGGCTAACGAGGGATGCTGCTGTTTGCAATAGAGATGCGGGCGCGTTGTCGCTGCCCATCAAATCGATGCCGATTCGCTTTGGGTTATGCATGAAAACCCCAAAATGGTTCGTCAAGGGCCGTCAGCCCGCAGAGTCGTCTCAAATTTTCTCGATAAGCCGGCCGCCATAATGACCGCAAGAAGGACATACCCGGTGAGGGAGTCTTGGCTTGCTGCAATTGGAACAGGCAGAAAGATTTTTTGGTGTTTTTGCGTGGTGGGACCTGCGCGAATTTTTCTTTGCATTCGAGGTCCGGTTGCGTGGCACTGCCATGATTCATTCTCCTAAATTAATTAATTCAATCTGTGTCTAACCCGGCAAAGGGAAATTGTGTTTTATTGTCTGGATTGGACCCGGTCTTTTTTAAATAAGGGGCAATCGTGGCTCGTTCCGGGCAATGGCCTCCTCGGCATTCAGCATACTGAGGGATTTCTAACAGCAAGGTGTCTCTGAGGGGGGCGCTGCAATCAAATACAGCTCCTCGCAATTCTTCGATGGCCTCGGCATGGTAAAAATTATCGATTTTGACATCCATATCGATCATTTCATTGCAGATTGCACAGGGCATTTTTGCTTGGGTAGAGGCTTTGAGGTGAATGACCAAATGGGTGTCTGCGAGATAAGCCTCTCCATGCACAACGACCGGGGAAGAGAAAACGAGTTCTTTTTCCTCAATGCTGAGAAAGGAAGAATCGAACGATCCCTCAATTTTCTGCGTTTCTCCGTCCCTTAGACGGTCAATCCAAATTTCCAGCGAGTTTGACATGGGTCCGAGTATACTAAAGAAAACGGTTAAAAAGCGAGTGCTTTCATGGAGTTTATACCAAAATTTAAAATTGCGCGGGCCGCTGCCTGAGATCCATTTTGTTCTCCAAGGTGTTTTCGCAAGCTTTCGCAATTGTTCTGCATTTCTTTTCTCGCTTCGAGATCGCTCCAGAGCCGGTGCCCCCAGGAAACAAGAGCGTCTTCAGTAAAATGCGGCCCGAAAAGCTCAGGAAAGACCTGTTTTGAAAGAATAATATTGACAATGCAGTAAAAAGGGAGGTTGATGCTAGCGATTTTTTGAGCGATAAAAAGGTCGATCGGGCGGATAGCAAATCCTACGATAGTCGGGACTGCATGGAGGGCAAGCTCTAAAGTCACTGTGCCGGAGGTGGCCATTGCCATGCGGGCCGAGCGCATCAATGCTGTTTTTTGCTCAGGGGGATAGAAAATAGTTGCTGCGCCCGCGGCTAAATTGCGCAGCAAAGGCTCGAAAATCGGCTGTGCAACGGATACTGCGATTTGTAGGTTTGGGTGGAGGTTTGCAAGTTTTTTGGCAGCGGCAATTTGCAGGGGGAAATTGCGCCGGATTTCTGTCTCCCGGCTGCCGGGAAAAATGGCTAGGATGGGCGGTGTGTCTGTTCTTGTTTCTTTTGGAATTTGGGAGATCAAAGGGTGTCCGACGTAATGGACCGGTAAAGAGGTTTTGGCAAAGCACTGTTTTTCGAAGGGAAATAGCGTTAACAGGCCGTCGAGTGTTTTTGCCAT
Source organism: Chlamydiales bacterium (assembly GCA_031972195.1). Lineage (GTDB taxonomy): Bacteria > Chlamydiota > Chlamydiia > Chlamydiales > SM23-39 > DALYFE01. The sequence goes on from DALYFE010000062.1 coordinate 2,283, forward strand.
TTTGGGGATGCGTCCTTTCCCCCAGGCCCAAACGGTGGGGCAAATATAGTGGATTAATTTTCCCCGGTAGCCGCGCTTTTTTAATGATGCGGCAAGTCTAAGATTGAATCCCGGATAATCAATCGAAATCACGGCTTTTGGCTGCAAGGCGATGATTTGATTGCGGATTGTAAAAAAATGACGAGCCAGTCTTGGCAGAGCAAAAAGCACGTCGATAAACCCCATTACCTGAAGATTTTCCATGGGAAATAAAGAGGCGATCGGAAGTTTTCGCATTAGAGGGCCTGCGACCGCCGCAATCTTTAATTCGGGGTGCAGAGAGAGGATCTCTTTAATCAGATTGGAGCCATGAAGATCTGCGCTCGGTTCTGCTGCAATGATGTATAGGTCTGTCAGGATCTATCTCCGGCTGCGTCTGCGCCTGGGCCGGCCGCGGCGCTCTGAAGGGACGCTTTCTTCTGAGTCCGAAGAGGGCTCATGGGACTGATAGGAGGCTTGCGTCCACAGGGTATATTGAGGGAGCAGTTCGGGGTCGACGGCAGCCCTCAGCTGGAGAAGCTGAAGCGCTAGGGGGGTTAATGAATCTTTTGGGATTCTCGGATGGCGTACGGACCTACCGTCCAGGGGAATGAACCGATACTGGGAAGTGAGGATAAATGCCATAACGGCGCGCATTCTTCTCGGTAGTTTGAAGAACGGCAGGAAAAGGCAATCAATGACATAAAGGGCGATGGATTCAATTTGTCCTAGATGAGGAGGTTTTGGTTCCGTCTTGATCCGATCTTTCAGGTAGTGGTCCAAAAGAGAGAATATGAGAAGGGACAGGAGAAGGGCGCGATCGGGAAGGGGGTCCATTCCTTTTCGAATTTCCGAGTCCATCTCTCCAAGGAGCTGTAACGTTAGCGTGTCGGCTTTGGCCTCGAAGAAGTGGGCAAGTTCCGGTAAAAGAGCTGAAAGAAGGCCATATTCCTTGAGGAGGTGAAAAAATGCTTTTGAGGATCCCGATTCGAGCATCCGGAGCAATTCTTCAAAAACGCGGGCGGAAGAGCTTTTTACGATTTCCTTTCGGCAGCTGAGAAGCGCTTCGAATGTAGGCGTATCGATTTCAAAATTAAATCGCGCGCAGAATTTGATGAGCCGGATCATTCGAACGGGATCTTGGCTAAAGCGGGCTTCCGGCTGTCCTATGGTCCTTAAAATTCTTTTTTCCAGGTCGGGATACCCTTCGACGTAGTCGATCACGGCTCCGCTATGCGGATCGTAAAACAATCCATTGATCGTAAAATCTCTTCGAAGGACGTCTTCCTCTTCCGATCCCCATTCGTTGTCTCGGACAATTAGGTCCGACGATTCAATTTCCCCTGAGCGGAATGTGGAGACTTCAATGATTTTTTTTCCAAATCGCACGTGGGCAAGGCGGAACCTGCGTCCGATGAGAATGGCATTTCGGAAAAGAGCGCGGATTTCTTCCGGTTTTGCGGAAGTGGAAATATCAAAATCTTTAGGTTTGACGTTGAGGAGCAAGTCGCGGACGCCGCCTCCGACAAGATATGCCTTATGTCCTGCATTTTTTAGCTTTTCGATGACATAAAAAGCATGCTGGTCAATTTTGTCGGGGGAGATGAGGTGCTGTTCAATACTGTATACTTTCGGATCCACTAAATCTTCAGTTGGATGTGACATTTATACCGCTTGGGATTAAAAAGCCGGGTTGTGGCATTTTCCCCGATTTTTCAATTCTTCTCGGTACAATAAGGGTATGAAATCCCGATGGTAAAAGTCAATGGACTTTTGAGTGCGATTCATTTATCCTTGTCAAGATATGTCAAGTTTTGGACGTCTTGTTGGCGGTATTCTTCTTGTAACGGGCACTGCGATTGGGGCAGGGATGCTTGCTCTTCCGGTAGTAACCGGAGAGGGGGGCTTCCTCCCTGCATTTTTCTCCTACCTCCTTTGCTGGATGTTCATGACGGCGACCGGGCTTTTAATCTTAGAAGTTTGTTTGAGGATGCCCCCTGATGCGAACCTCGTCACCATGGCAAGCCGTTACTTGGGCGGGATTGGGAAAATTTGTGCTTGGTTCCTCTATTTATTTCTTTTTTACTGCCTAAGCGTAGCGTATCTGTCCGGAGGGGGAGGATTGCTCCTCTCCTGGATTGGGCAGGGGCTTCCTCAGTGGAGCGGGATTCTTCTGTTTTTTTGTTTACTAGTCCCTGTTGTTTATGCGGGAGCCAAGGCTGTGGATCGCTTCAATACAGCGCTTATGGCAGGTTTGATCGGATCGTATATCGCATTCGTTGTGTTTTGCTTGCCCTATGTCCAGTGGGAGCCTCTTGAAAGAGCCGATTGGGGCAAATCCCTCATTGCTTTGCCTGTGATTTTTACATCGTTCAGTTTTCAGGGAATTATTCCTACATTGACCTCTTATTTGCACAGGGATGCAAAGCGGCTCCGCATTGCAATTGTCGGGGGAACGAGCGCTGCATTTGTCATTTATCTTGTTTGGGAATTTTTAATTTTAGGGATTGTCCCCATGGAGAGCTTGATTGCGGCAAAGCAGTCCGGTTTGACAGCGGTGGCTCCTCTGAAAGATCACATCTCCAATAGCCTTGTGTCTGCAATTGGGCAGGCATTTGCCTTTTTTGCAATTGCGACTTCTTTTCTTGGCGTGACGCTAGGCTTGATGGATTTTTTAGCAGATGGATTAAGGATCTCGAAAAAAGGGATGCAGCGGCTTCAAATTGCTGCTCTGACGTTCGGCCCTCCGGCAGTAATTGCCCTGGGATATCCTGCTTTGTTTATCAAAGCATTGATTTTTGCAGGGGGTATCGGCTGTTCTTTGTTGCTTGGGCTCCTTCCCATTTTGATGGTTTATTCGGCGCGCTATCATTCTGATTGCGTAGATGTCGATGAGCGGCAATTAGGCGGAGGCAAGGTCGTTTTGCTTTTGCTATTTCTTTTCGTGATGTTCGAGCTTGGCATAGAAGCGATTGCCATTTCCGGAAAATAATATCCCTGTTTTGTCTATTTTTAAGATTAGCCGGCTCCTTTTGTAGGCGAGCAGGATATTGGGATCGTACAGCTTCTTAAAGTGGTATTGATATATTGCGCTTCTGGTTTTTTTTAATTACAAAATCAATTTTTTTTGTTTATAATTGTTTTAGTTTTAAACAAAAAATGTGTGTTTTATGAGTTTTGCAATATCGGGATTGGAAACGCCGGATCAAGTGCGCGGGTTGGATTTAACAAATCAAGAGCTGACGCAGAAATCCGCAGACCCTGCCCTAAATGACAGGGATGGGTTTGATCTGCCCATTCAGAAAAAATTCAATGTCGAAATTAGATGGTATCTGCCGGATCATATGCATCTGGTGATTCGGCGACAACACTGCGCAGCTGCATGCGGCGGGCTCGATGTCTGGCATGTCAGCAACGCGTCCAGATCGCACATTGCAATTCAGGTGCCCGTGACTTGGGAACAAGAAGAAGCTCTTGAGAGGTTCATCGATAGCACAGCGCAAGAAAGAGCGATCCCAATGGATACCTGTGCAGGAAGTTCCGCATATATTTTGAGAAAATATACAGATTTGCAAATTCCTAGAATCATAGCCTCATTTCCGGCCTGTTCCACATCGTATCTGCTTTTCCAGAAAATGCTGGGGAATCGGAAGATTGGAGACGTTGAGTTTCGGGGAGATATGGGGAACTCTTATAACTGCTTGAGCTCGAGATTCTGCTTTCTTGTCTTTCCTGTGGTTTTTTTGGGGGAAGCATCTACTCTTTTAAAACTGGGATATGATGCGACTCATGCAATGATTAAAGATGCCTCTCTTGGCGATGCAAATCGTTTTATTGGCAGGCTCTTTCCTGTTCAGGGGGTGTCTGATTTCATGAACCCTCATCTTGAATATTTTTCTGAGGTCTCAAAAGATTTGGATTTTAAGCAAACAGCAGAACTTCTGTTTGCACTCTTTATTGTGGTTGGTTTGTGCACAGCTCTAACATCTGTTTTAATTGGTTCTGTAAGAAAAAACCTATTCTACGGGTAGCCCTCCATATTTTTAAGGAACGTGGCTTTCTTTTGCCGGACTGGAGAATCCCTCCCCTTTAGGGGAGAGTTCTCCAAGTTGTTTCAGTATAGCGGGGAAAATAAGAGTTTCTGTATGTAAAGGGAATGCAGGCAAGAAAAAAAGTCATTCTTTTGACGCTCACTTGTTTTTTGGCCATTTTGGCAATGGCCGCTATTTATCGGACTGTTGCTGTTCCCAAACAGATTGCCTTTGATCCGAATTCATGTCCTTCCATTGGGGATCAGAATGCCGGAATCGAAATGGTCCTTTTTGAAGATTTTGCATGTCCATCATGCCATCGATTTATGAGCGAGATCTTTCCTAAAATTCAAGCAGTCTATATTCAACCGGGTCTTGCCAAATTTGTCTTAATTCCGATTGTGATCCATGAAAAATCCAAAGTGGTCGCCAATGCAGTCCTTGAGATTCAAGCGCAAGCTCCCCAATTGGTGTTCCCATTTTTACAACGATTGATTCAGGAGTTCGGCGATCGAGATCCTACGGAACTGGAATTGACCCGGCTAGCTGCAAGCATGGGAGGCATCCGGATTGTAGATTTTGCGGCCGGTTTGCGGTTAGGCCGGTATGATCAGCAATTGAGTGAAAATTTTCAACTGGCAAAAGTTGCGATGAAAAAAGATTTAAAAACGCCAACGTTGTTTATTAATGGATCGATGATTCACAAGTTATCTTTTCAAGCGATTTCTGAAAGAGTGGATCGCATCGGAGTGCTGCACTGAAGATCAATGCATTTTTGTATACTGCATGGGTTGTTGCGTTAGCGGGCTCTGCAATCAGTCTTTATTATGGAGAAATCCTTGGAATAGAGCCTTGCCGGCTTTGCTGGTATCAGAGGATGGCCCTTTTTCCAATCGCATGGATTTTAGGATTGGGCGCTTACCGCAATGACCAATCTTGTATTTCGTATGTTTGGCCATTTGTCATTCTCGGAGGGTTTGCAGCGATATATCAAATGGCTGCGATCCACTATCCTGCTCTAAGTCTTTGCAAAGAGCAGTGTGCAGAGCCCATTTTTTCTTTTCTTGGTTTTCTTACATTTCCTGATTTGAGTGCGCTTGGGTTTCTTATCATCGGCGTTTGCATCTGGCGTCTATCCTTAAAAAAGAGAACTCGCTAGTCTATAATACTGCTTGTGATTCAAGAATCGGTTCTGCCGGCATCGGGCAGCTAGAGACTTTGGCATCTCTCGATCCTTGAATCACTCTCGGTATACCAAAAGGAGAGAGATGTATGGCAAAGCTTTATTTTCGTCATGGAACTGTAGGAAGCGCAAAGACTTTGAATCTTTTGGCCGTGGCTCACAACTATCGTAACCAGGGAAAAAAAGTACTCTTGATGAAGCCCGATTTGGATATCCGCTTTGGCAAGGAGCGCATCAAGTCCCGCGCAGGCCTGGAAATGCAGGCGGATATATTGATCTCCAGTGAAGAATCTCTTCGAGGGATCGATTATTCGGATATTAACTGCATTCTTGTCGATGAAGCCCAATTTTTATCTGCAAAAGTGATCGAAGAGCTGCGATATATTTCTCTCAATTGGAATCTTCCTGTTTTGTGCTACGGATTGCGGACCGACTTTAAGATGCGGATGTTTGAAGGATCTGCCCGATTGATGGAGTTGGCCGATTCCATTGAAGAGGTCAAAGCGACTTGTCATTATTGCAATCGCAAATCCATCGTTAACCTTAAGCATGTCAACGGGGTGGCAACGAATGAGGGGCCGTCTGTCGATTTGGGAGCGGAAGAGAAATACTATCCCGCCTGCTATAAGTGTTATTGCCATCAGATCGAAATAAGCCGTGTCAATCAATCGGTTTTACAACCGGTCTAGTAGGACATCTTCTTAGAGACAATCTCTGAATTAAATTACTAGTCCTTGTAGACGAATATATTCTTTTTTTTGTATCTCTCCAAAAATAGACTAGTTTTTTATATACAATTAAACTCGGAGGGAGTGTTTATGAATAAAGAATTGATTAAGTTAGCTGTAATGGGCTTAATGTTTGGAAGCTGCGTTGCAAGCTGCGCCAACAATTCCGACAAATCTGCAAAGATGGAATCAGATGAGTCGAGCTGTGGGAATAAGAGCGGTTGCAAAGGAGAGCAAGATTCCAACTCTAGCTGCGCCGGGAAAAGCGGCTGCAACGGGTCCTAGAAGCTGTCTTAAAATCTAGCTTCTGTCGATTTTTGGTTCTTTTGAACCGAAAATCGACATCTGCAATCTCTTCTAAATATAAAAAATAGTTCAGTTATTTATCGCAGTCGTATACTCTCGCGATTTGCGGGGTTTTCTATATGATTGCACTTGTTTTTGCTGCTGTTCTTGGCACAACCGTTTTCTGTGAGGAAAACATTTCGCCTACAGATACTATGGGAGAGGAGGAGGTTGTCTGGACAGTATTCATGAAAGAAAAACAACACAGGCTTTGCGGAATCGTGATCCAAAGTCCTGATGCGGCGAAAGATTCTATCAAAGGATCGGTAGAAGGGATTGAAGAACGCGGCCTTCAAATTCCGGGCGGCGCCGATTCTCTAGCCCGATTTCTCGGACCGGACTATTTCGATTGTTCTTTAACCGATGAAAAACTCAAATCTCTTAAGGATGATGTGATCCGCTACTATAGAGCTCATCATCATCCGTTTGTTGCAGTTGAGATCCCGGAACAAGAAATTGCTAAAGGCTTTATCCGCATCACTGTCGCTGAAGGCAAGCTTGAAAAAACCATCTGCACAGGGAATAAGTGGGTTTCAGACGAGCAGATTCTCTCTGCCGTACCTATAGAGGCGGGACAGAGCATTAATACAGACAGGCTGCTCAATAGCATCGCTTGGTTCAATCGGAATCCGTTCCACCGGACAGACCTTCTATTCATGCCAGGGGAATTCGACGAGGGGACGATTTTGGAATTGTCTACCAAGGATAGATTCCCTCTACGTCCTTATGTAGGCGCTGATAATACAGGAGTTAGCAATGTCGTCGGCAGAGCCCGGGTATTTGGGGGATTTAACTTAAGCAACGCTTTTGAACTCAATGATGTCTTGAGTTTTCAATATACCGCAGCTCCCGATTTTAGCGAACTTCAGTCGTTTACTCTCCATCATACAATTCCTTTGCCTTGGAAACATCTCATAATTATCTATGGCGGCTATTCGTCTAGCAATCCTGATTCAAGCCAGTTTTCGGGGATCGGGCATTCCGGGCAGGCAAGCGGCCGATATACCATTCCGATTCTGCCGTTATATGGAGCTTCGATGAGAGAATTGACGATTGGTTTCGATTGGAAATACACCAACAACAACTTGCAATATGTCGATTTCTCACCCTATCTTTTTGTTGGAGGCAATACCAACATCGGACAGTTTATGGCCGGATTCGATTATGGCGATACTTTTTCAATCCACAAATTCTCTTTCTCCGCCCAACTCTTTGCTTCGTTCGGTCATTTCCTTCCCCACCAGACAGACCATGATTATCAGCGGCTCCGCTACAAGGCGAAAAGCTCCTACATTTATGGACGTCTTTCGGTGGGAGATATGATGTCGTTGCCTTATCAATGTACCTTGGCTACCCTTTTAAGGCTCCAGTTCGCTGATGCCAACCTTCTTCCAAGCGAAGAATTCGGGCTAGGGGGCTATGATACTGTTCGCGGTTATGATGAACGGGAATTGAATGCAGACAACGCTGTTTGTGCCAATCTCGAATTTTATATGCCGCCGATCAAATCTAAGAATTGGGGAAGACAGGAGTTGAAATTCCTCGCCTTTTTGGATTATGGCTTGGGAAACCACGTGCAACGGATGCCGGGAGAGCCTTTCACTCGCTATTTAATGGGAGTCGGGGGCGGATTGCGGTATTCGATCGGCGAGTATTTTATGTCGCGGCTTGATTGGGGCTTTAAACTCCATCAACTCCCTTTTGGGGACACTTCTCTAGGAAAATTGCATGTTGGCGCTGTGTTAAGTTATTAAAGGAGTTCTTATGAGTAAAAAAGCGCAAGTTTCATTAGACTTCTTTCGAAACTCCATTCGGTTGCCAACATCGCCTTTTTTGGCATCTTTGTCGGAAAATTTTTCAACCATGTGTTCACACATGCTTTCAAAATTTTCCGAAAAATCTGCTCAAAAATTGCTAATTTTATCAACCAAAGCGAGTTTCAAAAGAAGTCTATTCTTTGCTTTGCTCTTCGCCGCCATCCAGGCAGTTGCCCAGCCTGAGGGGCCTGCAATCGTATCGGGC
>DALYFE010000063.1:0-2875 GCA_031972195.1 Chlamydiales bacterium
AGAGTTGATGGAGTCCCTTTTTAAGTACGTAGAAATATCGAAAAAAAACTCCCAGAATCCTTTGTATGTTCATTTTGATCTCTCTGCAATCTGGAGAAAGTATTTTTCAAGCGAGGGTTCTTTGATTTGGATGGTGAGGTAGGAGACGCCTTCATGCATCAGGGCATTCAAGAATAAGGGGATCTCTTTTTCATCGAGGAAGAGTTCAATTTTTCGATGCTCGCATTGGTAGGCAAGGCCCCTTTTTTCCGCGAGTGCTTTGGTTCTTTTCATTCCATCCCCAATGGTCAGAATGATTTGATGCGAGGAGACGCTTTTTGCAAGATTTTCCGGAAGATCGTCTGCGATGATCCTTCCGTGTTTTAAAAAAATTGTCCGATCGCAGAGATCAGCCACTTCTTCCATCTTGTGGGAAGTAAATAGAATGGACAGTCCTGTTTTTTCTCTTTGCTCCAGAAGAAATTTACAGACATCGAGAGAGACATCCGGATCGAGAGATGCCGTAGGTTCATCGAGCAAAACGATTTTAGGCTGTGTGAAAAAGGCTTTGACCAGCATGAGCCTTGTGATTTGTCCTGCCGATAAAGAAGAAACAGGCTTATTTTTCTTATCGAGAATGCCGAATCGATCTAATAGGGGATCTATCTGTTTGTCGCAATTTTTCAGCCCGTAGAACTTCCCGAAGCAGTAGAGATTTTGAGAGACGGTTAAAACGTATGGAAGACTTGTGTAGGTGCTTGCAAAAGAGATTTTTTCGAGAATTTCCGACCGATTCTTTGAGAAGTCTTTTCCAAAGTACTCTATTTTTCCTGACGACAAGGCAAGAGTTCCTAAGAGCATCTGGATGGTCGTTGTTTTTCCGGACCCATTAGGACCGAGCAGGCCAAGGATTTCTCCTTCTTTCAACTGAAAAGAGATATCATTGACAGCAAAGAACGGTTTTTTTTTTCCGTAGATCTTTGTTAGATGTTCTACGTTAATGATGGAGCCCATAGCAGCCAAGCATATCCGAGGCGATCGCTTTCTTTCAACTGGAGTTTGAGTATATATCAAACATAAAACAAGGCTTGTCTCTAAAGAGATTATGTGAGTTATCGAACAGCTAACGGATGAATTGCTCCGCAGCGAAGAAATCGCATGCTCTACTTGAAAGAGCAGAACCGGAGCGGAAGATCTCTCCTTTTTTTAGCGGAGAGATCTTTAAAGACCAAGACTCAATGCTCGTTTATGAATTACGATTGAAGAGAGTACGTTATTGCAACTAATATGGTTGCGAGGATAAATAAGACGATTGCGACTTGTCGTTCCTCTTTTGAAATTCCTGAGGCTAGCAACGCTCGGACTACTTCTAAGTCCCCATTTGTAATAGCATTCGGTAAGCGAAACATTTTATTTTGTACGGAAATCCCTGAATTTAGCAACACCCGGACTACTTCTAAGTGTCCATTTTCAGCAGCTCTCGATAAAGCCCATCCTCTATATTGTTCTGAAATCTCTGAAGTTAGCAAAATCCGGACTACTTCTAAGTGCCCATTTTTAGCAGCATCCAATAAAGCCCATCCTCTATATTGTTCTGAAATCTCTGAAGTTAGCAGCATCTGAACTACTTCTGAGTGCCCATTTTGAGCAGCATAGGCTAAAGCCCATCTTGTATGTTGTTCTGAAATCTCTGAAGTTAGCAACATCTGAACTACTTCTAAGTCCCCATTTTTAGCAGCATAGCCTAAAGCCAATCCTCTATCTTCTTCTGAAATCCCTGAAGCTAGCAAAACGCGGACTGTTTCTAAGTGTCCATTTTCAGCAGCACTCGGTAAAGCCCATCCTCTATATTGTTCTGAAATCTCTGAAGTTAGCAACACCCGGACCGCTGGTAAGTGCCCATGTTCAGCAGCATTCGATAAAGCGTATCCTCTATCTTCTTCTGAAATCCCTGAATCGAGCAAAACTTGAACTACTTCTAAGTGTCCATTTGCAGCAGCACTCGATAAAGCCCGTCCTCTATCTTCTTCTGAAATCTCTGAAGTTAGCAAAATCTGGACTAGTTCCAACTCCCCATTTTTAGCCGCATCCCATAAAGCCAATCCTCTATCTTCTTCTGAAATCCCTGAAGCTAGCAACACGTGGACTAGTTCCAACTCCCGATTTTTAGCCGCATCCTGTAAAAGTATGTATTTCTCTTCGCTAGGCAACGAATTAATGGTTTGAATAATGGAAGCCAAAGATATGCCTGATGAATTGATGTTTTGAGCTATTCTATTGATACTTATAAAGAGGCATCGAGCGCGATATTCAGGGCTGTTTAACGCAAAAGAGGGGATTGCCCGATCCTCCAGGGAAGCGAATGGAACATTTTCATTAGGGAAAGCCTCTCGTAAGATCTGTCCCGCAACGTCACGAATCATCGTTCGATTTTGTTCGCCGTATTCCTGCAACCACCCTAAATCATGAGTTGTTGCTATATTTCGGAATGTCATTTCTTTTAAAGGAGAGGTTTGTGGGTTCATTTTATATCCTTATTTCTGAATAATTATATCAAATAGTTTAATTGAATTGGATAAAATTAATAGAAATTAATTTAAAAAATATCCGAATAAATAGATTGTGTGAGTTTATCCCGGTAAGTTGGTCGTGAATGGACAGCTTAGGCCTTGGGTCTCTGTTCGTTACGACAAGGACTAGCGAGCCATCCATCTGGCCGAGCTAGCGAACTTGAGACTCCTTGCCGGAGTGGGGAAACTTCTTCTCTTCAAGAAGGAGTTCTTCAAACAAGGAATTCGATGAAAGGTCAAACAGCTTCTTAGCGCGTCTTCTTGTCGAGCGAACGGCCGGCGGATTGCTCCGCAGCCAAGAAATCGCACGCTCTACTTGAGTGGAC
>DALYFE010000063.1:2908-4115 GCA_031972195.1 Chlamydiales bacterium
GCGGAGAGACCAAATGCTCGTTTATCAATTTATGGGCGCTCTGATGTCAGATACGATTGAATGTAGTACGTTATTGCAACTACTATGGTTGCGAGGATAAATGAGACCATTGCGACTTGTCGTTCTTCTTCTGAAATCGGTTGATTGATCAAAGAAGAAATCTGTTCGCGGATGCTTGGAGGAGGCGTCTGGTCATTTTGTTCAACGTCTACCAGAAGCGAGTTGAGCGTATCTTGAGATTGCTGTTGAATTGAGGATTGGGACGAACTGGAGCTCTCCTGAGTGGATAGATAATGCTTTAAAAGCCTGGTTATTTCGGGATTGTAGTGGCGAGGCAAACTCAGAGCTCTGTTTATACTTTCTGCTGAAAGGGATCCTGTTTTTAATAATAATCGGACTAAGTCTAATGTTCCATAGTCAACAGCAGCTAGTAAAGCTATCTCTCTATCTGCTTCTGAAATCCCAGAATCTAGAAAAAATCTGATTATTTCTAACTGTCCATTTGCAGCAGCGTTCTGTAAAGCTGTCTCTCTATCTGCTTCTGAAATCCCAGAAGCTAGAAAAAATCTGACTGTTCCTAAGTGTCCGTGTGCAGCAGCGAGCGCTAAAGCTGTGTTCTTATCAGCTTCTGAGATCCCTGACTTTAGCAAAACTTGGATTGTTTCTAACTGTCCATTTGCAGCAGCGTTCTTTAAAGCCCATCCTCTATCTGCTTCTGAAATCCCAGAATCTAGAAAAAATCTGATTATTTCTAAGTGTCCTTCTTGAGCAGCGTACGCTAAAGCTATTTGTCTATTTTCTTCTGAAATCCCTAACTCTAGCAAAACTTGGACTGTTTCTAAGTCTCCCTTTTTAGCAGCATTTGTCAAAGCTTCATACCGGTCTTGACTAGACAACGAATGCACGCTTTGAAACATAGAAGCTAAAGATTCTCCTGATGACTTAAGGTTCGGGAACATCCCTTTAATGCCCATGAAGAGATATCGCACGCGATATTCAGGGCTATTTAACGCGAAAGAAGGGATTGATCGATCCTCTAGGGAAGGGAACTGAATGTTTTCATTAGGGAAAGTCTCTCGGAGGATCTGTTCCGCAATGTCGCGGATCATTGGATTTTGTTCGCCGTATTGGTGCAACGACCCTAAATCACGATGCGCTTCTATCATGGTTCCGAAGGCTTGTTGTTGTAAAGAAGCGGTTTCTGAGC
>DALYFE010000063.1:4125-7489 GCA_031972195.1 Chlamydiales bacterium
CCTTATTTCTGGGTAATTATATCAAAAAAATTATTCTTATTAAATAAAATAATTTATTATTAAAATAAATATTATCTCTTTAAATGGTTTTTGTGTTTAGAAGAAACAAATAATAGAGAGGTTCTTTTTTTGCTTTAAGTTGTTGGGTATGTGTTTTCTATATGACAATTGTGCTGTTTTTAATCCATGTAATAATAAATTATTTAACATTAAAGTGATTATAATTTAAAATAATATTAAATAAATTGTTTTACTTTGTTACTTATGTCTATTAGTGATGTATCGTTTTACCAGGCTTCTTTAGGAAGCCCCTTATTAGCGTCGCCGGGAGAATTGTTCGTTAATTCTTTAACATTCGATGATTTAGGCTATTTGCATATAGAAAAGTCAGCTCTGATTTCTGAGATCGATACTCTTCCCGAAGAGAGCCGTGAAAAAATAATCAAGTGGCTTCGCAGCGCCCTTAAAGAGCCTCTCGATCTAATTGATTTGCTGTCCTTAATCCAAGAGATAAAGAAAATAGCTCCGGAAAAACTGGATGGGGCAATCGTATTTACATCAGGAGATAAAAAATACACCAGCAATGAAATCGAATCCATCCTTACTGTCATGTATCAATTAAGTCCGCCTCATCGAGAAAAACTCATTTCGATTATTAGTGGACAAAACCAGACCATACAAAATGAGAAGAAAACGCTTCTTTACTGGATGAAAAATGGCAATGAGCATCAACGGGAGCAGCTCCTTGGGTGCTTCGAGACCATGAAAAATTGGGATAGCCTTTCTTGTGCAAGGCTAATTGAAGCTGCTAAAAGGAGACACGGACCGGAAGAAAAGCTCCGCATGATGAAATCTCTGATTTCTCTTGCAGAGAACAGAAGGGAAGATCCTCGGCTTGCACAATGGTGCTGCAGATGCGTGGATGCAATGAGCTGTGATGAATTTTCTGCATTTGTAAATGAATTAAGCATTTGGATGAAGGAAAACGCTCCATCCGACGAAGCGATCGATATGTTGGTGAATGAGATCATAGAACAGAGCCCCTCAAGCAAAATTCTCGATGTGTTCCGAATTGTTAAAGTGTTTTTTCGTTCAAATGTCTTAGAACTTCGCTCTTTAATTGCTGAGGCGGTTGTGGAGACGAGCGGAATGACTTCACGCCAACGTACATTATTTGCCCTAATTATGAGAGAGTTGGAAAGGTTCAGAACGATGGAGACAGTGGAAATCTCTTCTGATGCCAATCAGGGAATTATCGATTGGATATGCGGTCTTCAGGCTGATGAGGATTTGTCTGTCATAAAGGTCTTAAAAAATTGCAATCCGGTTGATTCTACAGAAATAATGATGATGATCCTAAGGATGAACACAGAGATCCGCAAGCCAGTACTTGAGCGGCTAGTTTCTTACATCCAGGAAAACCAGGATGAAATCATCACTATGCAATCCTGTCAATCGATCATCGAAGAGATGACATTTGTGAAGACGAAATTGTCTTTATTTGACCGCTTGGGAGCGATTGCAACGGATGAAATGGCATTAGTGATCGGTTCGAAACAAAAAGATAGTAAACCTTATCGAAACTCTATTTTTGTCATCAATGATCTGAAAGATTTTTTCGAAGATGTAATCAAACTATCGGTTTGTTCCACTAGGTCTCAGGCTATTCGTTTCCAATATGTTACAAGGCTTGGATATCATTCAAATTTTGGGGAAGTGATTCTTGATAAATCCGGAGAACAGCCCCATTTGAAAATCTTTCTATGCGATCCTGCCTATGGATCCGAAGAAATAAGACTTACAGTCGCTTCCATACTAAAAGCCAATGACATCGAATCTTCGTCATTGAAAATTACAATTTTGGTTCCCTCGTCAGCAGAAATATTACAAAAAGGGGTGGGCTGTTCTTATTTTTCCTTGGACGGAGCCTTCATGCTGTCAAATCAAGAAGAATTTGAAGATCTGTACAGGGGGCAAAGAGATCCTCGAGGGGATGACTTCCAAATTATTGAGATCCCTATGCCTGTGCGATTAAAAAGAGGCTCTCAGTATTTCAGAGATGAAAAAAAAATTCCCGGAATTGAATCGAGTATCTTCAATTCTCCTGCAAATGCAGGGAAAGTTGTTAATCGCAAACGTGAAACTGCCAAAGACAGCATAAAGAAAAACCTGAAGGATGTTGGGGATGGAAAAATACACAATATGCGCATCCAGGACAAAATGATCAAATACAAATCCTATGTAAAAGATTACCTGGAAAACAACGGAATTTCTAATTTTGAAAAAATGCAAGAAGCGATTAGACCTTTTTCTCAAATAGGCTTTAAGGAATATTGCGCAGGGGAACTTGGTGAACAGGAGGTTTGCTTCTTACGCTGATCTTTTTTAAAACTCCTCGTGACTTACCCACTTATGTTCTTTAACCAGGGTCTCTAATTGTTTATGAGCAATGGCTTCATCTAGAAGAGGAGGCTCCTCAAAAGCTGTATATTGAAATCCTACAAAAGGAATGTTCATTTCCATACATGCTTCTTCAACGCTTTGCACCTGTTCCAATCTGTCGTCAACGAAGACGATTTTTACAGGACGCTCGTTAAGCTTGCTTAACACTTCTTTAAGCACAGGTCCTTTCAGCTTTTGGCTTGTTTGAATGACCCCATTGGTATAGATAAATGAGTTGTTTTGATGGGGGAGTTCACTGAGATCGTCATGAAAATTTAAACCAAAAGATTTGAGCCGATCCAAGCGAAGATCGTTCATTGAAGGATGTATCAGACACTTGGTGAATGCAACGGTCCTGATTTGATGCGCCTGGCTTTTTTCGATGAGATCCGGCCAAGCATCAGGAAGACGCCAACAGTTTTCGTTCAATTCGACAGCGCAGATCAGCGGCATTTTTTCTTCAAGGGTTAAGTTAGGACAATGTTTCTCAAACCACTGAGCTTTCCACTTTTCGTGACTGATATGGAGGACGGGGTCCTTGTGGACCAGCAAGGTACCTCCTATATCAATTAAAAAAAGAGTGCCGCTGCCGGATTGAAGAACCTCTTCGTAAATAGGATCAAGATTTGAGGCAGATCTCACCTCGGCAAACAAGCTTGTAAGCGCACAGAAAGTTCCCAAGATCGCAATCATTCGTTTCATTGTTGAATTCCTTAATTTCGAAAGAGGTCTATTTTACAAATTTTGTCTCTAAAGAACAACAGGGGGGCGGTTATTTAATTTTTTATTAGAGAGATCCCGCCAAAGACGCGGTCATCCTTGTCAGTATGGCTGTAGGAGATACGCAATTTTAGAGATGAGGAGATCCAAGTGAATAGATCGATCTTGAATTCATTATAAGGGTCTTCTGTCAATCGATAAA
>DALYFE010000063.1:7499-8471 GCA_031972195.1 Chlamydiales bacterium
AAGCCATGGTGGGACTCAAGATGGCATTCCCAAAAAGGAGAAAGGCGGACGAAAATATTGGCCAGCAAGGTAATTCTTCGATCCGACAGAGGCGATGAGAGCAGTTCGCTTTCCGACCTGGTCACATCGAGAATAAAGTTTTCATGGTCCGCTTTTCTCCAGTCATATTGCGATCGGTATCTTGCCTCTAGGGTGAGCGCCAGATCTTCGTTAATCGTCCAGCGGCATCTGGCATTGGAAAAATCGAGGATTTTATTCCGGAAGTTCCATGCATTGTGAAAGGAGAGCTCGCAAGAGGGAAGATGCCATCCGAGCCGAAGGTAGAGCCTGGGGATGAATTGAGGAATTGTGGGATCGGAAAAGAATGCATTCGCATAGAAATCGGACGAGAAAAAAGGGCCTTTTTTCGCAGAGGTTTTTGAGAATAGGAGATTGCGGACGCCTGCCTGGATTTGATTGATTTTGTTGTAGCCGTCTTGAATGGAGAAAATATAGTGTGCGTCAGGTTTTGTCGTAGGCCTGGTAAGGCAAGCAAACCCACCGTAGGGTTCAATGACATGCTTACAGTCTTGGTAGATGCGGTAGCCCCTTGCTGTAACATCCGCTCCATAAGTGAGCAAGCCTACCGGCTTTGCATGATGCGAGGGACTGTTTGTATAGAATAATCCGATCGCGCCAATATTTGGAGTGCATGTGACAGGTCCCAGATGGAAAGAGCGATGCAGTCGTTCTCTTAGTTCAAATCTGCCGGAGCGATAATCGGAAGGAGGGGTTAGGGGAGGAGCGGATGCGAGCTGATTGGAGTAGGCAAAATCGAGGTAGGAATTTCTCGTTGAAAAGCGACCGGAATGTTTCCAGGGAAAATATCCAAAGTTCTTTGACGGTCTAAACCTGGACCTGGCCGAACTTTATTATTGGGGACGTCTATATGACCAATTTATCCAGGGCGAAACTCGTATTCAGTAGTTTTCT
>DALYFE010000063.1:8481-10552 GCA_031972195.1 Chlamydiales bacterium
GAGGCTTTCAAATAAGAAGAAGAAATGATTCCGGTCGGACCTAGCTCTCTTGGTAAAACGTTCATGTAAAATGTTGGCAGATCCTGCTTAATCGATTCAAAAATATTGACTCTGGGGCGGGCTTTGAAATTGAAGATGGCAAAGGGTTCTTGATGATGGACTAAAAATAGGGTTTGCTTTGCGGCGCCGACTTCAAAATCCTCGCTTTTGAAATCGCTTGGCATACGGACGTCGCTGTATTTGTCCCAACTCAATGTTTCTTGTGTTTTTCCATCCTCGCTATTCCAATGGTGGGCGCCTTCCAAGCGAAAGCGAAATTGTTTATTCGGCGCTGTCTCCAATCGATCAGTGCCTACATAGCTCCGAGTGACAAATGTTGCCCGTCCGTCGGGAGGGAAGTATTCCGTTTCAATAGCGCCGCCCCATCCGGTGCTCCATCGGTACTCAACGCGCCCAAATAAAGAAAAATCGCGCCAGGAGTACAGTTGGTAGCGCATTCCTGCTCGAATGCCTTGCTTTTTGTCCCAATTTAAAGTGTATCGAAGGACCGGGTTTTTATTGCTTTTCTTGAGATTTAGTTTTAAGGAAGGGAGCCAAAAGGTAGGGATTTTAAAAAGTCTGAACTGAATGTTTTTCCCAACAAAAAAATCGTGCTTGAAAGCATTGATTTTCTTTGCGTAAAGGTCCCATGAGCTTTCTTTATTTTCCGATGCTGTCATAGAGGCATTTTCTACCTCATAGCTTCCGTCCGGATAGATCTCG
Source organism: Chlamydiales bacterium (assembly GCA_031972195.1). Lineage (GTDB taxonomy): Bacteria > Chlamydiota > Chlamydiia > Chlamydiales > SM23-39 > DALYFE01. Next base: position 9,244 of record DALYFE010000063.1, read on the forward strand.
ATTTTTTCTCCGCTGATGTACCACAGTTTTGCAAACGTTTTTCCCTCATAGACGGTCCCTCGGTTTTCGTTGAAATCATAGTGGAGTTCTTTGCCGACGAAGATTCGTCCTTTATACTGGATCATTAGGTCTCCTTCCGCCTCAATCCAGTGCGCATCTTTCTTCTTCACATACTCGATGCTGCGCGCTTGGATTCGGATATCTTCGCCTTTGACGACACCCCCTTCATTGGTGTAAAGAATGCCGTCTTTATAGATGGGATTGCGAAGGTCCAAAGTGATTTCCCTGGCTGATAGGGAAGAGACCGTCAGAAAGATGCATACAAAGATCCGTTTGACCATGATGCATGAAATAATACTCGGATCGGACTTCTTGGTCTATGAACCTATTGAAGAACTCTTTCCTGAAGAGAAAGAGATTCTCCGCTCCGGTAAGGAGGGCTAAGTTCCTTAAGCAGACCAGATAGGTAGCTCGCTAGACCCTGTCCTAAAGAACAGGGACCTAAGCCGAGCTGCCCGTTCAACAGGGGTCTATTCCGTAGCGCGCATAAGCAGTCCAATCAAAGCGTATCGATTCGCAGGATTGCTGAACTGGATGGCTTCAAGCAGAAAGGCGATGTTCTTTTCGTCTCGTTTATTGGCAACGGATAGAAACGCTTCAATGAGAAGATGGGACGTCTCTTCCGGAGTGAGCGTATAGTCTGCTTGATCAATCCGGAATTTCCATGGAAGTAATGGTCTGAGTCGAATGAGTTCTTCATGCTTTTGACGCATAATCCAATGGTTGATGTATTCCTCGTAGGGCCCTTCTTGTTTGAGCCGATATAAAGAAAGATAGCAATAGTCGCGGATTAGGGGAGCGGAAAGCTTTTGGGTTCCGGCTTTCAGCAGGGCAATTGCATTGTCAGTCCGAAGATTTTCAAGAAGTCCGATCAATGTGGGAACCAGATCGTTTTGCTGTTTTGCAAAAATCCCTGAGGCAAGTTTTAGGAATGCGTCTTCCGGTAAATGGATTGCCTCCCGTAAGAAATGCTCCCGCATGGCGACGGAAAATCCAAGATTGATGGTTGGATCTTCTGCGCGGAGCTCCGCAGAGGGGATTGCTTTGACGGCGTTTAAGGTTCTTCCAATCGATGCATAAGGATGAAATGCCAGATCGCGGGAATCCGAGATCAGCATATCGAACAAACCGGGCAGACAGCGGGCATCTCTTCTTTGCAGAAGAGCTAAAGAGGCGTTGATCCGCACTTGTAAATCGGGCGACTGCGCCAGCTGCGCTAAAAAGTCTTCATTGCCCTCGATTTCTCCTA
>DALYFE010000064.1:0-1496 GCA_031972195.1 Chlamydiales bacterium
GGGAATATCCGATAATGATTCCAAGTCCTAGTGAAAGGCTGAAAAAGAGTTGTCCAAAGACATCTCGCCACAGTTGGATGTTGAGCAGTTGGCTGAAATTTGGTTTCAGATAATAAACCCACCCCTGCATGCCTCCCGGAAGCAGGCAAACGGCTATAGCAAAGATCGTCATGATCAATACCATCAGCGGCATAAAGATAGAGCATATCCGTTCGATCCCGTCGCGCACAGAGCGCCGAAGAACGATCCAGGCAACGAGGCAGACCATTGCGGTTGCTGCAAAAATAGGAATGGAAAATGTTCCAAAGTCTTCGAGGCTTGGGGTGATTTGAAGTACGCTGTCGAGAAAAAATGATTTGGTGTCGGAGGGGATTTGGTTGCAAGAGGAAAAATAGGTATACGCAACAGAATAGCCGGTTAGGACGACGTAAAAAGCGCCAATCGTCAAACAAGATAAAATCGATAGCCATCCAAGCATTTTTCCGATTTTTCCCCAGACGATGCCGTAAGACGTTACGAGGGGGGATTTCCATCGGTTGCCAATCTTTCCTTCCAGAACTAAAAAAGGAATCCCAATCACAAATAATGCAATTGTATAAGGAATAAGATAAGCGCCTCCGCCATTTTTATAGGCTTTTGCGCTAAAGCTTAGGACATTTGCAAATCCGACAGCAGATCCGATCAAAGCCCAGACAAACCCTGCCTGGGATTTCCATGTGGTGGACATATTTATCCTTGTTTCAGTACGGCTATGCATTCGACATGAGCTGTTTGCGGAAACATGTCAAAAGGCTGGACCCGGTCGATAGTATAGCCGAAAGCTTTTAGATGCAACAGATCTCTTGCCAGCGTCGCAGGATCGCATGAGATGTAAATCAATTTTTTAGGGGCGATCCGCCCGATTTCTTGAAGAACGGAGGGCTCGCACCCTTTACGAGGAGGGTTGAGCAAGATGAGGTCGACGGATGATGCGGAAGCGATGAATGTTTCGGTTTGAGCTAAAACAAAGCGGACATTTGAAATTTTGTTTAGCGCCGCATTTTCTAGGGCGTCCTCAATGGCTTGAGGCACGCTTTCAACGCCAATGACATTGTTGACTTTTCTGGCAAAGAGTAAAGAAAGGGTTCCTACGCCGCAGTAAGCGTCCAGGACCGTTTCGTTTCCTGTTAATTCCGCCAGTTCCAGCGCTGTTAGGTAAAGTTGTTCTGCTTGAAGGGGATTGACTTGGAAAAAGGAGGCCGGAGAGACATGGAACTGCAGTCCGCAAAGGGTTTCCGTAATGGATCCGGCGCCTTTCAGTATTTCGTAAACCTTTCCTAAAATAACATTGTCCTTTCCCTCGTGCTGATTGTGGACAACGCCTTGGACTTGAGGGCACGCGGCCATAATTTGCTCTGCAATCTTTGATAACAGAGGAGAGGGTGGTCCGTTTGTAATGAGAATGACAAGGATTTGCTCTGATTGGACGGCGCTTTTAATCAATATATGTCTTAGCG
>DALYFE010000064.1:1506-10463 GCA_031972195.1 Chlamydiales bacterium
GTGCCTTTGCCTGTTTGAGGATTGTATGCCTCAAGGCCCGATCGCTTGATGATTGAGCGGATGGTCCGATAGGCGGCGTCTCCGGATATGCAGTGGATTCGGCATGTCTCAACTTCGATCAGATGGTGGGAAGAGCGCTCGAATAGGCCGATGGCCATCTGTTGGTCCGTCTGTCTTACGGGCAATTGAATTTTATTTCGATAGCCCAGTGTTTTTGGAGAGGGGATGCATGGCTTAACTTGAGCTTCTTTGATCTGTCCGATTCTGGCAAGCGCGTCAATGACTTTTTGCTGTTTTGCCTCGAGCTGTTTTTCGTACGATAAATGCATTAATTGGCATCCGCCGCATTTTCCGAATAGTTCGCATGGAGGAGAGACTCGGTCCGGAGAGTTTTTTTTGATGGTCACAAGCTCGGCTCTTCCGTAGCGCTTTTCTTTTTGAATCAAGCGCGCTTCTACGGTTTCTCCCGGGAGCGCCCCTTCAACGAAGATGGTATAGCCTTCGTGTCTGCCCACGCCCTCTCCGCTGGTGCCCATGCCATGGATATCAATTTCGATAGGGATAGATAGTTTTTTTTGCGTCATATAGTCGTGCCGAACGTAGAATTTACAGGAAAACCGCCATTTTTTTCGATGGTTTCATGCAGTAAAGAGATAAAAATTTATTTTATGTTCTCTTTTTGAAAAATATGAGTATTCTTTATCTGGAAAACTTGCCATAATCGGTGCAAATTCAGGAGGCCAATGGCATTCAAACAATTCAATTTTCATGATAAAATATTAAGCGCCATTCATGGCGCCGGCTTAACAGCACCGACCCCGATCCAAGAACAGGCGATCCCTGTTATTATGGCAGGCAAAGATCTTCGAGCTTCTGCCCAGACCGGCACCGGAAAAACAGCAGCATTTATTTTACCTGCCCTGCATCGACTTACTGAAAAAAAAGCTTCAGGCCGAGGCCCTACCCGCGAATTGGCAATGCAGGTGGCTAATGAGGCCTCCAAATTCAGCGTAGGGCTGCCCCATTTAAAAACGATCTGTGTTTTTGGAGGAGTCCCTTATCCAACGCAGAATCGGCAGCTTAGTTCCCCTTACGACATTTTAGTGGCTACTCCGGGTCGTTTGATCGATCATTTGGAGAGAAACCGGATTGATTTAAGTAGAATTGAGATGTTGATCCTCGATGAGGCAGACAGGATGTTGGACATGGGATTTATCGAGCCTGTTGAGTATATTGCAAGCTTGACTCCGGCCTCTCGCCAAGTGCTTCTCTTTTCAGCTACTTTGAAAAAAGAGGTGTTAAAACTTTCCGAGCGCCTGTTGAAAGATCCTGTTGAGATCACAGTGACCCCCCAGCACGCCAAGCATGAGCAGATTGAGCAGCATTTCCATGCAGTCGATCACATTGAGCATAAACATCAGCTGCTTGGTGAAATTTTGAAAGATGCAAAGGTCAATCAGGCAATTGTTTTTACCGCAACTAAGCGGGCAGCCGATGAGTTGGCTGACCAGTTGTCTTTAGACGGACATGATGCAAGCGCTTTGCATGGAGACATGGACCAGCGTCAAAGAACACGGACAATTAAGCGGTTGAGAGACGGACATATTAAAATTCTCGTTGCGACGGATGTTGCTGCACGAGGAATTGATGTCCTAACGATCAGCCACGTGATTAACTTTGATCTTCCTATGACGGGAGAGGATTATGTACACCGCATTGGTCGAACGGGCCGTGCCGGCTCCATGGGCGTGGCATTTTCCTTTGCATCGAAGAGAGATCGTCAAAAATTGCGAGATATTGAAAAATTTACAGGCCAAGTGATTCCGCTTTGCCAGCAGCAAGGTTCGTCTTCCAGAGAAAGAGACAAGAGGCCGCACTCTCGCAATCGAGGATTTTTCCGCAAAAAGAGATATCGGTAACTCTTAGCTTTTTCCGATTTTATGTTTGTCCTCCCGAAAGATCTCCATGGGTGTCCCTATCTGCAGTTAGCTCCCATGGAAGGAGTGGGGGACCATTGCTTTAGAAAGGCAATGGCTTCTGTGGGAGGATTTGATGAGGCTGTCCGCGACTTTATCCGAGTGCCTCGGAATGCGCACATTCCTAGTTTGTCCAAAGAATATGACCCCGATGAGATTTTCCCAATTCCACTAGCCGTCCAGCTAATGGGAGCCGAGCCTGATCTAATGGCGAAGATGGGAGAGGAAATGGAAAGAAAAGGGGCTCCGAGGATCGATGTAAATTGCGGCTGTCCTTCCAATACGGTGACGGGCAAGGGAGCAGGATCGAGTTTATTAAAAGATCCAAATTTCTTGCATGAAGTGGTGCAATCGGTCGTTAAGGCAGTCTCCATCCCGGTGACGATTAAGATGCGATCGGGATTTGACGATCTTTCTTTGTTTAAGGAAAATCTTTTAGCAGCTCAGGAAAGCGGAGTTTGCTATATCACATTGCATCCGAGGACGAAAGCAGATGGGTATGGGCCTCCTGCAAGGTGGGATCTGATTGCAGAGGCTAAGTCATTGTTGAAAATTCCTGTTGTGGGGAATGGAGATATTTGTTCGGTAGCCGACGCCATTCAAGTCTTGCAGACTACGGGATGCGATGGTTTAATGATTGGCCGAGGCAGTATCATGAATCCGTTTCTTTTTCATCAAATCCGGGCGCATTTTGCTCAAACCCGTTATGTTCCCACGTGGGAAGATTTGATGCGCTATTTTGATGTCTATATCAATGCAGCGCCCCCCGACATGTCGATGAAGTCTCGAGTCAATAAATTGAAGCAATTGTTCGGATTTTTCTTTAAGGGGAGCCAAAAGCTTTTGGAAAAAAGACAGATCATTTTAAGCGCCTCCTATGAGGATCCATATTCTTTTTTCCGGTTTGCAAAGGCGCTGCTGGCGGAGAGTTGCGAGGAGTTCCATGCTGTTACTTAGCGCGCAGTCCCTTTCGAAATCATTTGGGACAAAAGAATTGTTCCGCGATCTTACTTTGAGTATTTTTGAAAAAGATCGGATTGGACTGATTGGGAAAAATGGGTGCGGGAAATCAACTCTTTTGAAAATTTTCGCAGGACTTGAAACGGCAGATTCCGGGATCCTTGCGCCGCGCCGTTCTTTGAAAATCGGTTATCTTCCCCAAAGCTGTGAATTTCCCGATAGAGCGCCCCTTGAGATATTAATCGATGCGCTCAAAGATCATAGCGATATTCCCGACTACGAAAAAGAGCGGTTGGCTGAAACATGGATGAGCAAGCTTGGATTTTCCGGATCTGAAAAATCGGCTGCGTATCTTTCCGGCGGATGGAAAAAGAGACTCATGCTTGCAAAAGAAATGCTGGCAGAGCCGGATTTATTATTGCTCGATGAACCGACAAACCATCTGGATTTAGAGGGCATTCTCTGGCTGGAGAAATTTTTGGCAAGAGAGGCTCCGACCTATTTGCTTGTCAGCCATGATCGCTATTTTCTGCAGCATGCCGCAAGCCGGATTATCGAGATTGACTCCGCTTATCCGAAAGGATTGTTTGCCATTGATGATTCCTATAGCGGCTTTCTCACTAAAAAAGAAGCGTTTTTAGATGGGCAGCTGCAGCAGGAGCGTTCTTTAGCAACGCGCGCTAGACGGGAAACCGATTGGCTTCGGTCCAATGCAAAAGCGCGCACTACAAAATCGCAATCGCGCATCGATCAAGCGCACGAACTGTTAGAAGACTTTGCTGATATTCGTAAAAGGAATCGGCAGAACAAGGCGGGAATTGCGTTTGCAGGAAGCGAGCGGGAAACCAGGAAGTTGCTGGTTGCAAAAAACCTAACGAAAGAAATTTCCGGCAAAGTGTTGTTTCGCGGACTGGACTTTGTTTTATCTCCCGGTACGCGGATTGGTTTGATGGGCCCGAATGGTTCAGGCAAAACGACCCTTCTTCGCCTTTTGGCAGGAGAATTGTCTGCAGATCAAGGGACAATAAAACGAGCCGATGCATTGCAAACCGTCTATTTCGATCAGCATCGCAACACTTTGCCATCGAATATTACGCTACGGGAGGCGCTGTCTCCAACAGGGGATTTTATTGTGTTCCGCGGACAGCCGATCCATGTGAATGGCTGGTGTAAGCGCTTCCTTTTTTCTCCCGATTTATTGGATTTGCCCATTGGAAGTCTCTCAGGAGGAGAGCGCGCCCGGATTGCGATTGCGCATTTGATGCTTCAGCCGGCCGACCTTTTGCTTCTTGACGAACCAACAAACGACCTCGACATTCCTACACTGGAAACTCTCGAAACAAGCCTTCTTGATTTCCCCGGAGCCGTTGTCTTGATTACTCACGATCGATGCATGCTCGACAGGGTCTGCAATGCCCTCTTGGCGCTTGGGGATCCTTCCAAAACAGAATTATTTGCTGATTTTGGGCAATGGCAGGCATCGTGCAAAAAAGAACCCGAAGGTTTGGCAGGTCCGAAGGAGATTAAAGAGGCGCCCTCTTCTGCAAAACAAAAACTTTCTTATATGGAAAAGAGGGAGTATGACCAGATTGCAGGGAAGATTGAGCTATTGGAAAAAGAGATGAGAGAGCTTTCTCATTTGCTTGAGACGCCGGAAATTGCGGAAGATAGCGCAAGACTTGCTGAAACATGCACGGCCATCAGTCTTGTTGAAACTCAGGTAGAACAGTTATATCTTCGTTGGGAAGAGCTCAGTCGGAAGGCTTAGAAAAAAATTTACTAACCGGCTCTCTTCTGAGTTTCTCAGAAAAAAATAAAAATAATCGAAAAAGCAAGTCAAAAAACATCGGACTCTATACACTTATTACCGCCGAGACTTCTAGGGGGTGTCTACAGAGTGAGGTTTCTCCGATTTTTCCATTCAAAGGGATCGAAAAATCGATAGAAAGTCACTTCGTAGACATCCTCTGAAGATTGAGTCTCGCTATTAGAACAACAGAAGAAAGTTAGGAAGTTAAAATGACAAAATCTAAAGGTACAATTAAGTTCTTCAATACTCAAAAAGGCTTCGGCTTTATTGCTCCAGACAACGGCGGCAAGGACCTATTCGTCCACGTCAACAACGTCAATGGCAATGCTGAATCGCTCCGTGAAGGACGTAAAGTAGAATACGTAGAAGGCGCAGGCCGCAAAGGTCCTGAGGCTACAGACGTAACTCCTTTATAATTGCAAGTGTAACATGTCGTTTAAATCATTAAATCTTTTAGAGCCGTTGCTTCGAGCGATTTCCGAGGAGGGGTATGAAACCCCTACTCCGGTTCAAGAGCAAGCGATTCCAATGATTCTAAAAGGTCATGACATGTTGGTCGGCGCTCAAACAGGAACAGGCAAAACGGCGGGGTTTACTCTTCCGTTGCTTCACTGTTTGGGCCACCGGCCTAAAGCTCGCCGGCCAGGCTTTGTGCGAGCCTTAATTCTTACGCCTACCCGGGAACTTGCAGCGCAAGTAGGGGAGAGCGTTCGTATCTATGGCAAATATTTGCCCATCAAATCTACGATTATCTTTGGGGGAGTCAGTATCAACCCTCAAATCAAAACATTGCGCGAGGGCGTCGATATCCTCATCGCAACCCCGGGCCGCTTATTGGATCACGTTTCTCAAAAGACTGTGAACTTGTCTCAGGTTTCCCATTTGATCCTCGATGAAGCAGATCGGATGCTGGATATGGGGTTCATCAACGACATTCGAAAAATTCTTTCCCTTTTGCCCAATGAACGTCAAAGTCTTTTGTTTTCCGCGACCTTCTCTAATGAAATTAAGCAATTAGCCGACCGTCTGTTGAAATCGCCAAAAGTAGTTGAAATTGCCCGCTCCCATAACACCGCCGAACTCATTTCGCAGATCGTTTATCCTGTGGACAACAGGAGAAAACGGGAACTGCTTTCTTTTTTAATTACGTCCAATCAATGGCAGCAGGTGCTGGTTTTTACCCGGACAAAACACGGGGCGAATCGCTTAGCCCAGCAGTTGGAAGATGACGGGATTTCTTCAGCAGCCATTCATGGAAATAAAAGCCAGGCTGCGCGAACAAAGGCGCTAGCTGATTTTAAGCAAGGGCTGGTTAGGGTATTGGTTGCAACCGACATTGCTGCGCGCGGCTTAGATATCGATCAGCTGCCTCATGTAGTCAATTTTGAGCTGCCGAATGTCCCGGAAGACTATGTTCACCGAATCGGGCGCACAGGAAGAGCCGGCAGTCCGGGAGAGGCGATCTCTTTGGTCTGCATTGATGAGCATGGCTTGCTTAGAGATATCGAACGCCTTTTAAAAGCGTCTCTTCCAAAAACAACTCTTCCCGGCTACGAACCGAACCCCTTGATCAAGGCTGAGCCGATTCGTAAGGGAGGAGGGAACCGTCCTCAAGGGCGATCTTCTCAAGGACGAGCGCATCATCATCCAAGAAATTCTTCCTTTCGCAACCGATCTCGCTAAGATGGAACTGCCCTCTATTTTAGACGGGGAAGATAAGAGTTCTCTTTTAGGAAATCGGATCCGAAAAAACTATCGTCATGTCAGAAAATGGGCAAAACGGACTCAGACGAATTGCTTTCGTATTTATGATCGAGAGATTGGCAAGTATCCCTTAGCGATTGATTTTTACGCCGGGCGCTATTGTGTTCATTACTTTTCGCGAGATCGGGAAAATCCTGAGCCTCCCTCAGAACTGGTCAATGAAACAGAATCAGTGCTTCAAACTATTTTTGGCGCAGATCCAAAGTTGATTTTTTGGCACAGCCGCATCAAACGTACTAAATTCCAGCAATATGAAAAGATCGGAAGCGCAAAAGAGTTTTTCACTGTTTTGGAGTATGGGGTCAAATTTCGAGTCAATCTGGTGGACTATTTGGATACGGGCCTTTTCCTGGATCATAGAGAGACGAGAAAGTATATCGCATCCATTGCCGCAGGCAAGCGAGTTTTGAACCTCTTTGCATACACATGCGCCTTTAGCGTCCATGCAGCGGCTGCTGGAGCTATTTTTACGAAAAGCGTTGATTTATCCAATACGTACACTGATTGGGGCAGAGAAAATTTTTTCCTCAATGGGATCGGATCAAAAAATCATCCCATTGTTCGAGCGGATTGTTTGAAATTTTTTGATCAGGAAATTAGATCCGGAGTGAAGTACGACCTCATCATTATTGATCCGCCGACGATTTCCCGATCGAAAAAAATGGATCAAATGTTTGATGTCCAGATAGATTATATATTTTTGATCTCCAAAGCCCTTGAGCTTCTCGCTGATGGAGGCGCTATTTATTTCAGTACAAACTCTCGTAAATTTTCATTCGATCAGACTGCATTTCCCTCAGCTATTGTCCTCGATGTGTCCAGTAAGACGATTCCGATTGACTTCGCGGATCCGAAGATTCATCGCTGCTGGAGAATTTCCGTCCGTTAAGAATCCTTTTAGATTTTAAGAAATTTTTCTTTAGAAAATATCCAATTTTCACTACCTTGTAGTGAAAATTTTTCTGAGGAGGATTTTTTATGGTATTTCGATCAGATCGATATGGTCTTGGGAACGCATTCAATGCATATGAAGTTGTTTATTCAGGGTTGAGTCAACAATATGTTCAGGAATTCGGCTCGCTTGAAGCACAGTCTGCATTAGCAAATGTCTGCAAAGGGCGCTGGTCGCGCAAGAGTGGAGAATGGAAGGCCGAGACTACATTCAGTGAAGATGAGAAAAAATCTCTTTGTAAGGAGATTCAAGACAATATTCTCAAGATGGAGTCGGCAACGAAGAAAACAGAACGGTTACTTGAAGCATTTTCCAAAGGAGCGAATTTTCTTAATGCTCGGCCTATCCCTGTGTTCTATATGCAGCCTGATGTACAAAAATTAGATCTTTGGCGTGATGATTTGCAGGGAAAATTAAAAACAATTTCGATTTTATTTGAAGAGATTCAGAGACGTTCCCACCTTGCAAAATTAGAAGGAGAAAAGCTTTATCAGCTTGTAGAACCTACAAAGTCTTCTATGTTCTCTTCTGTTTGGTATGCCCTTGGGTGCAGTTCCAATGTGATTGATTCTAAAATAGCTCAGAACTCTGAATCGGACGGGTTTTCTTCCGGAGATGAGGGAATGGAAAAATATGAGCATCATATTCCTCCCTCTTCATTGAAATCAGATCAGATCTTGTCGGATTATCGAGGAGGTCCGGATGGTGAAGCTCATTTATCTGGCAGTAGCGAAATTGATGAAAGTACAATTGATCTTAGGGGGAGGCCTGTCTCTTCTAGAAGAAAAACGAGCGAGCCGATTGATTCCTCGGTCGAAGGAGATTTGCTGAAAAAAAGTTTCTCCTCAGGCAATGTCAACCTCTTTTCACAAAATATTGGAGTAGAGAGTGAAAGAAATTTCAGGAAATCGCCTTTGCAGTTTGATGAGGAGAACGAAGAGGTAGGAGATGAGCAGGTAGGGACCCTTGAAGAGCGAGCTGCAGAAAATAGTGCTCTGTTTCTGGAAAGAAGAACTCCGAACACAAGAAGAGGCTCTGTTGATGAGGGCTTGCTAAGAAAAAACTCCTTTCATGAGGATGTAAAAAAAGAACCGGCGGAGATGTCCGCAGAATCGTTTGCAAATAGCGATGAGCTGCTTGTTAAAAAAAGAACGCCGCGTTCAGAAAGGCGGTCTATAGAAGAAATTTTAGAGGAATGTTCTCTATCCGATGCAGAGGAAGAAACGCTTCAAGGAGAGAGTGATCCGGTCTCTTTTAAAGAAAGGACTGTTTCCGATGCCATTCCCATTCCTGCGCTTCCCGGAAAACATGCAAGGAAAAATGCAAGGAAAAGAATGAAACGAAGGGAGAATCAGTCTCACAACGTTTGATTTTTTGCCGGAACCGGAGAATCGAGCCCAAACTTGCTCTTGAACGGGGAGCTTAAGGCTTGCCCCTGTTCTTTAGGACAGGGGCCGGCCCGCTGCTAATAACCTGCGGCAAAGAATCTCTCCTC
>DALYFE010000065.1:0-3957 GCA_031972195.1 Chlamydiales bacterium
AGCCGGGGCCCAATTCCGCTTCAAGCAAATGGCCTGCAAAATGAACCGGGGTATTTAATTTTATTCCGCGAGTATCCTCAAATACCTGGATCTTCGCCTCGCTGCCGGAAATCTCAATCACCTCAGACAAAAGAGAAGCATCTCCAACCTTGACATAAGCGACTTCTCCCTGGCGAATTGCACCATCGAAGCGAACGTGTAAAAGATTTCCGAATGCCTGAACCACCTTGCCGGTCGCGTGTTGTTTATCCATAATGACTCAATCCTTCCACTGCTAAATTTCCTTTTGTTTGATTAAGCCGAAACCATCCATCGATGATGAGAAATTTGGCCACATAACTGAGAACCTGGTCAATTGAAAAAGGAGCATCCTCCTGCTCTATTTCCTCAATCCGATCTAAGCGATATTCCAAAATCGAACGATTCAACTTCTCCGGACTTCCCCAATGATTTTCAAACAAGATTGTCAATCCTTCAAATTCCTTAGGGGGAGTAAACGCATCGGCGTCTCTTTGAGACAAAATATAGGCTACGATCGGATCGCTTAGGTCCTCGAACTGCAAATCTTTGACAATGTCCACACCTGTTCGCTTTGAACGAAATGCGGCCAGCACTAGCATCAACTCTCTTTCAAACTGAAAATAGCGTCGCAAAAAACCACGCTCTTCCTCAATTTTCTCCCGATATAACGAAGCTACTAAAAAAGAAAAGTGGCGAAGCCGTTGCGCAACCGTCTCATAACGCTCTAGATACTCAGAGAGATACAAAGGAAGGTTGTCGCCCACAAGCAACGCTTCTTCCAATTCCTTTGCCTTCACATTCCCTCTGTCATCCAGAGGCTGCCCCAACCAAAATGCCCGGACATTATAAAGATCAATCGGTTGCATCAAAACAGCGAACTTGTTTCGGTCGCGCAAAGACAAATTCAAATAAAGACGATCCTTCAACTCAGCAAATGATATTTCCGGCTTCTCTCTAAATGACAATGGAGGAAGAGACAGGAGAACAAAATAATACAACATTAGCCCAGCTAACTATACATTAAAAACAAGATCTCTAAAATCACGCCGAATATACAAGGCAATGAGCTCCCGGACTACCTGATCGGAGATATCAATGGAAATCTGACGGCCTTTCAATCGAATCTGCACTCCTCCGGAAAAATCTCCGACAACAATGCCATGATGCTTCAATCGCTCCAGGGCTTGAGATGCAAGAAGAGAACTAATCTGCCTTGGAGTAATCGACTTAGGGATCGCTGCAATATACTCGTCCTCAATCCCCTTCTCCTCAACCTGCTGAAAAAAGGCGTTCAGAATATGAGCAACCGTTTTCGGATCTCCCATTTCTCTGGACACCAACTCGAACAGCTCTTTATCAAAGAGTTCTTGTTCAATTTTCTGCTTGAGCTGTTCAATGCCTTGACGGCAAGCCAATTGAAGAGAAGACTGAAATAATCTCTTCCTTTCCTCAATCTCCTTCTCGGCAGTATGCGCAATGGCAGACGCCTGTTGTTTGGCCTCCTGCACAATCTCGGCAGCCTGAAGGTGGGCGTTTTCTACAATTTCCCGAGCCTCCTGCAAAGCAGGCTCCAGAGTTTCTTTTCGAAGAGCGTCGCAGATTTTTTGTATTTTATCTTTGCCGGTCTCTAATCCCTTCATCCTCACCACCCTCGTAAAAGATGAGATTCTACACACACCTCTATTTTTTTTCTATTTGAAATCTCCCTCTAAAGCACAAAAACATAAAATATATTTTGAAAAAAAAATGGAGAAACGATATTTCTGAATCGTACAACCCGTCTAACCCTTGAGGACACTTATGAAAAAATTAGCAATTCTTTGTGCAGTCTTTACATTCATGATCGGAAATTGCGCCCATGCGCAAAATGCCGGACAAGCTGCAAACGCAGGCAGCAACGCAGGATCAAACGGCATGGCTTGGGGCATTGGCCTTGGAACCCTTGCCGTAGTCGGAACAGTAGTGGGCATCACTGTAGCATCAGCAGTAGATACTCCCTCTACATTTTCTCATTAAGTGAGATAACTCCCCTTCACGGTCTTCGGATTGCTCAAAAGTCGATAATGTGAGATAAGAGGCTTGAGGAGGGGGGTATCCATGAAGCATAGATTATTGCTAATTCTTTGCGCTGTGATGGCCGTCTCTACAGGATTTTCTCAAGAACCTGAAAAAAGATGCCATTCCCGTACAGGAGAATGCGCCGGATATAGCAGCAGAGATGCAACAAATCTCTCAATGATGGGATGGGGTGTCGGCCTGGTTGCCGGTATAGCAACCCTATGCGCCCTGATTCCAAATAACGCAACAAGCAGCCATTCCCAATCCCACTGAAATAAATTTATGCTTAAGGTAATTACTCTCTTACTCTTCCACACCTTGTTAGTAGCGCATCCGATTCCCATTTTCCATCCCCCATCCGATTGGGAATGCGCGCTTCCGGAAAACCACTCGCCTTTTGTTCAAGTGGGATTCGTTGGGAAAGGCTCTTCCGCCTTCCGCCCTTCAATCAACCTGGCGATTGAAGACATCGATATTTCTGCGCAGCAATACCTTAAAGCAGTGAAAGAAATCCATACGGCAGATCCGGGAACCACTTGGAGGGATTTGGGGAAGATTTCCACCTCGGCCGGAGAAGGCAGGCTCACGGAGATCACTACCCGATCATCCATCGGAGAAGTGAAAATGCTTCAAATGATCCTGGTAAAAGAAAAAAAGGCCTATATTTTAACCGGAGCCACGATCAAAGCCGATTATTTAAAACTTCAAGACCTTCTTACAAAAACATTTAAATCCTTTTCACTGATTCCCTCGCTCTTGTCTCCCGCATCAACTGATCATGCAGAACAAATCGCAGCGCTTTTTTCTGCCGTTGGAGAAGATGTGCCCGATCTAATCGAAAAACAAAAAGCTGCTCGATGGGAACGTCTGCAAGAGATTGTTTTAAAAGAATCGCCTAAACTAGGAAGATATTGGCAATTCCTAGTGCTCAGCGAAGGATACGAAAAAATTTATCATAATCATAAATCAGCACACCTCGAACAAGAGAGGAATCCATGAAAAAACTCCCCGTCTTGATCATTTTATGCATTTGTTCAGCGTCTGGACTGCAGGCTCAAGAAACAGGCGCCGCAGCAGTGGATTCTGCTGAAATCACTAAAAGCAACTGGCAAAACTGGGTCTTTGCCGGCAGCGCGCTAGTTACCGCCGCCATAGGAGTTGTGATCGTATCCACCAATACCGGCAATTTTGGCCACTGATGTTTCGTAAATATCAGTACTGGCTCTGTTTACTGCTTGCCAGCTGCAGCAGTACGCAATCCTGGAGGCTCGATGCAATTCAGGCAGGCGATCAGACATTTAATTGCGCAAAGCTTGTTTATATAGACCCGAAAAGCGCTCCGCTCAACTTTGAGATCATCTGCCAAGGCACTGCTGTTGAAGCATTTCTTTACTTGAGCAAACACAAACTAACTCCCCCTCCGGACCATCCTCAGTCTATCAATATTGAATTTACCATCGACGACCAACAGTTTTGCGAGTCAGCCCCTCTTCTGGAAGGGCGTATGCGCATTCGTCTTCCCCAAGAAGTAGCTGATAAGTTGATCCTGGCCTTGCAAGAAGGCAAGAAAATCGATATCCTGTTGGACGGATTTCAACAAAGGCTCAATCCTGATTGTTTTCCAAAGCTTTATGCAAAATTGGTCAAACCAACAGATCAATTGACAAATCGACTAAAAGGACTATTTGAATGAACCAACTCGATCAACTCAAAAAAATGACCACCGTTGTCGCCGACACCGGTGATTTTGAAAGTTTACGCCAATATAGCCCGACTGATTCCACGACCAACCCCTCTCTGATTTATGCAGCCAGCCAGCAACCCCAGTACCAACACTTACTCGAAGACGCAATCCGATATGGCAAATCCAAAGCAAAC
>DALYFE010000065.1:3967-5396 GCA_031972195.1 Chlamydiales bacterium
AAAGCAAACCATCAAATGACCCATGCGCTTGACAAAGTTTTCGTCAATTTCGGATTGGAAATCCTGAAAGTCGTTCCCGGAAGAGTTTCTACCGAGGTCGATGCCCGGCTATCTTTCGATATTGAAGGAAGCATTGCAAAGGCCCGCACCCTTATTTCCCTCTATGAAGCGGCCGGCATTGACAGAACACGCATTCTCATTAAACTCGCCTCAACTTGGGAAGGAGTTTTAGCCGCCCGAACACTCGAAAAGGAAGGGATTCATTGCAATATGACCCTCTTATTTAGTTTACCTCAAGCCATCGCATGCGCAGAGGCCCACGCCACCTTAATCTCTCCTTTTGTCGGCCGAATTTTGGATTGGTACAAAAAAAGCGAGAACGTCGCCTCGTATCCTCCTGAAAAAGACCCCGGAGTGGTCTCCGTTACAAAGATTTACAATTATTACAAAAAATTCGGCTACAAAACACAGATCATGGGAGCCTCCTTCCGCAATAAAGAGGAAATTCTCGAGCTTGCAGGATGCGATTTGCTCACAATCGCTCCCGCTTTACTAGAAGCATTAAAGACAAGTTCTGAGACAATCAGCAGAAAACTCGATCCTCACCAAGCAAAGACTATGCCAATTGAAAAAATAGCAATGGATGAAAAAACCTTCCGTTTCCTTCTCAATGAGGATGCAATGGCCACCGAAAAGCTGGCTGAAGGGATTCGAGGCTTCACCAAAGATATCCTTAAATTGGAAGCCTCTCTGCATAGCAAGCTAAGCTAAGACGCCCTCTTACCCGCCGGCAATCGCTTTTGCCATGTTTCTAAAAATCACCCAATGAAACGGCCAAAATGAATACCAATACATTCTCCCCAAGAATCCCTTGGGGCGGAATGTTGCCGTCTGTTTCAAAACAGACGCCTTCCGATCAATCGCAAACTCCAGCCAAGCCTCTCCGGGCACCTTCATTTCAGCATATAAAATTAAATGCCCCTTTTCTTCGTCGGCAAACAACACGCGCCAAAAATCAATAGAATCTCCAACCTCAATCTTAGAAGGGTGGCGCCGGCCCCGATTCATTCCAATGCCTCCAATCAACTGGTCCATGAGTCCACGCAAATCCCAAGCCCAATCCATCGAATACCAGCCTTTTTCCCCTCCGATCGTCCAAATTTTGCTGAGAACCTTTTCAAACGAACATTTTATAGGAACCACTTGAATATCCTGAAGGCATCCTTCCTTAGGAACTTCTACTATCTCCAGAATATCTTTTCGGACCGTTTTTTGATCCCAGGCATCCATCCAAGTAGATACAATCTCATTCTGAGCAATTTTCTGAAATGCCAGTCCCAGGGCCTCCTCATAGGAAATGCACTGATGAGGCAATATTTCATCAATTGCGCAGTTTAGTTTGCGAGTATTTTGCTTCATACTTTCCACA
>DALYFE010000065.1:5406-10414 GCA_031972195.1 Chlamydiales bacterium
GAACAGAGGTAATCAATACAAGCCAATAACTTGACAGCTTAGGCGTTAATACCGGGACATCGATAATCCAACGATGCAAATGGCGAAATCGAGCATATCGAAGCAAAACTTCCCTGAACGACATTGCCTGAGGCCCCCCTAAATCATAGGTATTGCCAAAAGAATCTTTGTTTAATAACACATTGGTTAAGTAAAAAAGAACGTCTCGGACTGCTATCGGCTGGCACATGCTATTGACCCATTTTGGCGCAATCATAAGAGGTAGCTTTTCGACCAGGTCCCGAATAATCTCAAAGGAAGCGCTTCCGGATCCAATGATAATGCTGGCTCGAAGGACCGTTGCAGGAATTTTTCCCTTATGAAGTACTTTTTCAACAGCAAGGCGCGAGAGCAAGTGGACAGAAAGATGCTCCGCATCCTCAATAATGCCCCCTAAAAAAATCACTTGTTTACAGTTTGTTTTTTCAATGGAATTTACAAAATGTCTTGCCGCAAGCTCCTCCTCTTCAATCAAATTTTGTACAACACCTCCCATCGAATGAATCAAATAATAAGCAGCATCAATTTCTTTCGGTAAAGGATCTTCATTTTTAAAATCTCGAACATCTCTACAAATAATTGTACAATTCGGATGAGAAGCAATCCCTGATCCCATTCCAAAAATCCTAGATAATGCAAAAACTTCATGTCCCAATTCCAATAATTGATACACAAGTCTTTTCCCTATGAATCCACTTGCTCCCGCAACTAAAACTTTCGCCATGCACAACTCATTTGATTTTTCAAAGACTTAGTATCTGAAAAAATATCCCTATTTTCACTCGGTTTGTTGAATAAGAGTGATTTAAATCACTCTGTCAAAACATTCGACCCGCAATTTGAAGAACTCTCCCCTCCAAAGAGGAGAGATTCTCCGCTCCGGTAATGAGCAGCAAATTCTTTGCCGCAGGTTATTAGATAGCCCTCTTACCCCTGTCCTAAAGAGCAGGGATAAGCCTAAGCTGCCCGTTCAACCAACCTGATTCAAATTATTGAACTTTGAGGAAAAAAAAATAAACCAACAAGAAAAATTTGTTATGCATATCTCAGAGACTGTTAACTGATTTTCGTTTCGTCGAGTTTTTCCTCATTTGAAACAAATCAACATTTTGGTATATAAGAGACTGTTCTCAAACTTCATTTCAGTCGATTTTAAAATGATTCTTGAAAAATATATTTGGGTAATCGAGCTTTCCGGATTTTTGATCCTAATCTTTATCGTACAAGGATTGCTTAAGAGATTTTTTAACAAAATTAAAGAACAAAATCACCTAAAAGAGACCGACCTACTGTGCTGCATCGAACATGCTACAATCGGCCCGGTCAGCACCCTTTTATGGCTCTGTTTTGCCGCTTTTCTCCTCGATCTCTTATCCCGTCATCTCGACTTGCAAGCCCAAATCCCAAATCTGATCCCCATCCGCAATGCTGGCATTATCGGATGCCTTACCTGGTTTTTTCTCCGTTGGAAAACAGTATTTTTACACGCTGCGGCATCCCGCCATACAATAGGAAAAGCGACGGTCAAGCCGGGATCTCTTGCGATCATAGGAAAAACACTGACTATCGTCATTTCCTTCACATCGCTGCTTCTCATTTTACAAGTTTTTGGACTCAATATCGTCCCATTGCTTGCATTTGGAAGTATTGGCGCTGCGGCTTTAGGCTTTGCCAGCAAAGAACTCATTGCAAATTTTTATGGGGGGCTCATGCTTTACACAACCTCCCCTTTTACAATCAATGACATCATCGAGCTGCCTCAAAAAGACATTCTAGGCACTGTAGAGGAGATCGGCTGGTACTTTACAACCATTCGCAGCCAAGCAACAAAACCAATCTATATTCCCAATGCCCTATTTTCTACTGAATATTTGATTAATCAGTCTCGGATGACCCATCGAAGAATAGAGGAAACCATCGGGCTTCGTTTTGAAGATATCGGAAAAATAGAGAAAATCATTGAATCCATCAGACATCTTCTCAATACCCATCCGGATATCGATAAAAACCAGCCCATCTATACGCACCTCTCCGCGTTTGGGAATTTTTCCATCAACCTGGAAATCAAAGCCTATACCTTTGCTACCGGATATGACGCATTCATGGCCGTCAAACAGGCCATACTATTAAAAATTTATATATTAATAGAAAATTCCGAAGCAAAAATTCCTTACCCAATTACCGAAGTCATTAATCGATCCTGCAACGCCTGATCTTAAGAGTGTCTTAAAACCAGGCGTTAGTCGATTTTCGTGGATTCTTTCGACTGAAACGAAGTTTATGGTCAGTCCTCACCAGAACAACTGCATAAATAAAATTAATCAGTTGATATATAAAGAGTTTTAACTATCCAATTAATCATAATTTTATTGAAATAGCGAAAATTTCAATGTAAAATACACACAAACCAACAAACAAAAAAGAAAAGAAATAATAAAAACAAATTAAAAAATCCAGGAGACATTTATGTCATTACCAGTTAATACTTTTGAAATGCAAGATTTCGCTACAGAAGCTACAGAAGTTTCTTTACTAGAAACAGGCGCTTTAGGAGAGAAATCGGTCCATAAAATTTCATTGAACGACCCGAACACACTCAAAACAGCTATTGCAGAGCATGAAGCGTCAGCCAAGCAAGCGTCTCGCAGTTATTTAAAACAACGAGTAGTTGCTGGTGTTAGCGCCGTAGTCCTCTCTATCTTTGCAGCCGTCAGCTTCTTTGTATTTCCTCCTAGCTTAAGCATGACACTCCCTGCTTGGATCTTCGCCGGGATTGGCGCCACCGCCGGACTTAGCGCATTACCATTTGGTTTTTCTGCATTGACAGGATGGTCCCCTATAAAATCTATGAAAGAACATAAAGAAACAGCTCAAAAAGAAACGCAAATCGTAGACGATCTCAAAAAAGTAGAAAAGAAGATGGTTACGGAAACGTTCAAAAAGTTCGTTCAAGAAAACAATAAAGAAGAGGAAATCGACGAAACTATACTCATCGATTTAAGCAACAAATTCGATGAAAAACAGAACGAGAAGCTCGCACAAAACAATAATATATTAGAAGTAATTAAGTAATCTATCGCATTACAGGGTCCAATCCGGGCCCTGTACCCTCTTAAAAAACCTCTGGCACACCAAAAAGATTTTTGTTAGATTCTCCACTCGAACTACTCGCATGATCCTTCTGCATGCAGAACTCTTGCGATATTTATGCTCTACGAAAAAGTAAACAAAGAAGGCTCTTTATGGATTGGGTGCTCTCCGGCGACTACAAAGACATTCTCTATCACAAATGGGATGGGATTGCAAAGATCACGATCAATCGCCCGCAAGTGCGCAATGCATTTCGTCCGCTCACCGTGAACGAAATGAGCCATGCCCTTGAAGATGCCAGGAATGACCCGAGTATCGGCGTCATTATCTTAACCGGCCAAGGAAAAGAGGCTTTTTGCTCAGGAGGCGATCAAAAAATCCGAGGCGATGCAGGCTATGCTGATGACTTGGGAGTGCATCGGCTCAATGTCCTCGACTTCCAAAGACAAATGCGCTCGTGTCCAAAGCCTCTCATCGCAATGATTGCCGGATTTGCCGTCGGCGGCGGACATGTACTGCACGTTCTATGCGATTTGAGCATTGCTGCCGACAACGCAATCTTCGGCCAAACGGGACCCAAAGTTGGATCTTTCGACGGCGGCTACGGAACAAGCTATCTTGCCCGCATTGTAGGACAAAAGAAAGCGCGGGAAATTTGGTTTCTCTGCAGACAATACAGTGCGCAGCAAGCACTGGAAATGGGATTGGTCAACTGCGTAGTTCCTTATCCTGCAGCACTCTCCAATCGCACTCCGCTGCCTTAAGGCAGGACTGAATGCCGATTGCGACGGACAGGCGGGATTGCAGGAACTTGCCGGCAATGCAACAATGCTTTTTTACATGACTGAAGAAGGACAGGAAGGACGCAATGCCTTTAACCAAAAAAGAAAACCGGATTTCGCCCGCTTCCCCAAGCGCCCTTAAGAGCCTTTTTTTAGCGGCAAGACCCAGGACCTGGAGCGCAAGCCTATGTCCCGTTCTCATAGGAACAGTCATCGCTGCGCAGGAAGCGCCAATCAAAAAAGATATTTTTTTGCTGACGCTGCTATTTTCTCTCTTCATTCAAATCGGCACAAACTATGCCAACGACTATTTCGATTTTGTCAAAAATGCAGATACAGACGATCGGATTGGACCCAAGCGGGCCGTCCAGCAAGGATGGATTGCCCCAAAAACAATGCTGCTTACCGCATTGTTTACATTTGCCTTAGCCCTAGTGGCAGCCATTCCTCTGATGCTATCTGTTGGCCTTTGGAGTCTGGGAGCCGCCCTTCTTTGCGTTCTTTTCGGAATTCTTTACACCGGAGGGCCTAGGCCCTTAGGATATTTGGGATTAGGGGAAGTCTTGGTTTTTTCTTTTTTCGGCCCTGTAGCAGTTTTAGGCACGTATTTTTTACAGAGGGGCGCCGTTGGGTTCGATCCACTGATTGCAAGCTTTTCTCCGGGCCTTATTGCAGCGGCGATTCTCATCGCCAATAATCTTCGAGATGAAATAACAGACAGGCCCGCAGGGAAAAAAACCATCGTCGTCCGATTTGGCCGCCAATTTGGAAGCTGTGTTTATGCTCTATGCTTTGTGGGCGCCGTATTTTCCGCCCTCCCTTTTTCAAAACTCGCAGCGCTCTCCCTTTTTGCATCTCTCCCTTTAATCAGTAAAACCTTTCGATTCCAAAAAAATGGAGAATTGATCGCCGTTCTGCAGGGAACCTCCATGCTGCTTTTGATTTATACGATTCTATTTTGCCTATCTATGATGACCTCATTTAAAACCTGCTTGTGAACGCTGAACTAAATCCAATAAATACAATCTCGTGTCCGCTAAAAATAGCCTCCTCCTCAGATTTTGCCTTTAATTCCATCACATTTTCTGAACTCGATC
>DALYFE010000066.1:0-3908 GCA_031972195.1 Chlamydiales bacterium
ATCGCCTCTGGCGGCATGATATGCAAGATGACTTATCTTGTTTATCATGCCACTTGTGATCATGCATATCCTGTTAAGCGCTCGAAAATGCACTTATGTAAGAAATACTGATATATTTTTCTTACAAAATAACTCGAAAAAGTCGCCAACAAAACCTCTACCGACATTTCTTCATCGACTGAAATTTAATTCAGAGATTGTCTCTTATGGCTTTTCCGATCCGGAACACGGATTGATACGCGTATCTTGTGGCGTCGAGGCGATATACACAGTTCCTTCTCCATAAAAATCGCACACAATCCCTTCCTTGCCGAACATCAAAGATTGCAGCCCGTTGCCGCTTGTCCGAAATGAACAAGTCAAACGATCGGAGTACCCAATGATCGAATCGTTATCCACCATGACAGGACCCCCTATGGAAGAAACCTCAATTTTTTTGACCACTCCTTCATCTGCGCAAAAAAAGATCTTTCCCCTTTGATTATTCGCCTTTACGGAAGCTTGAAGCATCGCAACCCCGGTTCCTCGAACAATTCCGGAAGTTCCCTCATATACCGTTTCCAAATCCACATTCGAAGTAGACGCCGCCCATCGATCCGTCCGAATTTTCATCCCATGGCCGGCTGTAATTTCCATCGATGCCATCTGTCCGGGAACGCTCTCTTGCAGCAAGACCCATCCGCCGCCTCGGTTCGCTTCAAATTTATTGTTAAAATAGTCGGGGCCTCCAACAAAAAACCGCTTCATCGATTCAAAAATCCCTGCGGTATATTCCGTTGCCATCGATACATTTTTTGCCGCCTGCATTTTTCCGGGAGCGGCATACAGGGATTCTCCCTCTTCTAAAAAAATTGCGCCCTCAGGCGCTGCTGCATATTCGGAAACTAACATAGGGCACTCCTATTAGGAAGCAAGCCGCCATTTTTGAAGAAGCGCTTGCAGCGATTTGTTCTTTTGCATGGCTTCAATGCTTTGAGAAAACTGTTTAACGAAACGGGATTGTTCTCCTTTCAATGCAACAAGATGCAACCCGGCATCATTGAGCGGAGGCGTTGCAATGCGCAAGACCCCGGAAAAAAGATCCGTTACATAACTCACTGCAGGAATTGCCTCTAAAAGAGCTCCTTGGATCTCTCCGGATGCAACGGCTGCT
This sequence comes from Chlamydiales bacterium, assembly GCA_031972195.1. Lineage (GTDB taxonomy): Bacteria > Chlamydiota > Chlamydiia > Chlamydiales > SM23-39 > DALYFE01. Next base: position 1,154 of record DALYFE010000066.1, read on the forward strand.
AACAAATCCGGGATGGATGTATAGGAATCTCGAATCAAAACATTGGGATATTCCAGAAGAACAGAAATCGCAACATCTCCATTAATGATCCCAATGCGCGCACCTGTTGCTTGATCAAGACTCGATAATGAGCTCGCCAATGGCACAATCAAAACAGGGCCCAAATTGAGGAAATTCGGAGAAAAGTCGTATTCTGCCAAAGTAAAATTATACTGGGGCAACGAGCTGAATACTGCATCATATTGCTTGCGTTTCAATCCGTCGTATAAAGAATCCCAATTCGCCTCGATCCGTTCGAACGGGATGCCCGTACTCTTGGAAATATCTAAAAGCAGCTCCTCGACAAACCCATTCACATACGATCCTTGCGGACCAAAATTGACCGGATACCAATCGGGATCAATGCCAATGCGGATAATCCTTGAATCTTTGGCAGATTGGGATCCGCAGCTAGAAAGCAGAAAAAGGGCGAAGCATACAAAGAGAAATCGGAAAGAAGCTGCCTGTAAAAGCCTACTCATAGATAGGCATTCTACAAGGCAACTGGAAAAAAAGAAAGGGAGAGAGACTTTGCGGGGACGTTACCCCGCAAAATCAACGCTTGCCTTCTTTATACAAACCGCCGCACAAAAAACATTGCTAATTGCGGCAATATCCCAATGGCCACTGTAGTAATGATGGTCCCCTGATTGTCAATCATTGATTGAGGAACTATGAGAGTCGGAGTCTTCTCCCAGACAAATCCCGGGACATCAGAGATAGTCATATTGCTTTCGCTTGCGGTAGAAGAGATCGCATTCAGAACCTTAGGGATCTTAGGTAAGGAAAATCCAAGAATTGTCAATGCGATAAGCGTTACATATGAAGGGTTGTACCTCGAAGTTTCTGCTGGAAGAGCATTTTCGAGATTTTTTACCATCACATCTTGGGCATTCCATGCCGTCCGTATGTTTTGTCGCGCTGCCATCACGTCGGCAAGATCATCAAGATGCGGAAGCCTCATTTCGTGAATCAAATCTTTCCGTTCGGTTAATATAGCTAATTGAAGTCTTGCTGCATCCAATTGCGGCGCGAGGACTCCACGTGCTCTTTCCGCATTCTTGACTGCCTTGATTCCCAAAACCTGCGAACCAACTGACCACGCAGTAGGCAGCGTAGCGGCAAGAGGGAAACTCAGGCCCGAATCCTCTAGCAGCTCATCGCGAACCTGCTTTCCGGCCTCTGTTAAGTTACCGAGAACCTCATCAGGATGAGATAACAGGTGCTGCGTTGCATTATTGATCCCTCCGTCCAAGAATTCTTGATCGATATAGTTCAGAGACATTCCTCCAGCAAAAACCCCTCCTCCAATAGGTCCTCCCTTTAAAACTGCAGTAGTCCCTACCGCAGTACACAGCAATGGGTGGCTTGCGCAGTAGGTTTTAATATCTTCGATATACTGGGGGTAAACGGATGAGAGTATGACATTTGGCAAAATCCAAGGGGAGATGTATTTATTGAAGAAATCCCCTCCAGGGATTTTGAGCCCCAAAAAGCGCGCAGCTGAAATATGAAGAAAAGCATTAAGCGCCGTACTAGCTACATCGCTTGTCCTTTCATCTTTGAACTGTTCGAAAGGCTTGCTTCCTCCTGAAATTTTGTTATCAACACACCAAAACCAACGCTGTAAATCCAAAGGATCATTCTCGCTCGGCAAACACTCTTTCATGGCTTCAAAATTAGCACTCACAAAATCAAGGCATTCTGCTCCCGATTCAGCATTACGGCATGTTTCTACGATCTGCCGAACTCGCTCTTGACCTACGCCAACAGGGAACACCACATCTTCAGCGGCCTGCTTTACATTTTTCGCTGCATCCTTGAGGTTGTTTGCAGCATCCTCGCTTTGAGAGGTAAACTTATTCACAAATGCAGGGATTTCTGTGATAACAGTCCAAAAGGTCTTGCATGCAGCTACTGCTGTGCGGAAAGATCCAAACGCGTCATTGTAAATTGCAGAGCCGAGAATCACTCCTCCGGCAACAGTTTTTTTATGGCTCCAAGCCCACTGCCCGGCATTTCCTGCCGTTTTTGCTGCTCCCAAAATTTGCTCTTTCGGAGCGGATACCCAACCGATGACCCTGGCTCCAAAAGATGCGGAAGACGCCTCTTTTACCCTGGCTGACGCCGCTTCCACTCGCTTCGATAGCTTTTCAAGCAGTCCCTCTAACTTCACACTCGCCTGCTGCAGCTGGGGAGTCATGCTGCCTCTGGCCTTCGCAGCGGCTAGACTTTGACTGAGATTTTGAAACGCCTCTTCGTAAACAGAAAAATTATCTACTACTTTCCCCTGTTCAACTAAAGAAACAGCCCTAGAAACTACTCGAACAGATTCTAATGCACGAGAATATTCACTAATAGAATTTAATGTATAAACAGAACTATTTGGCGTCATAAAACCTCATATTTTTGCGAGTATTTTACCAAGAATAAACATTTGCGTAAAGAAACCTTTGCCAAACCTTTGTAATGCACCTGTAAATTTTACTGACACATGAAGCTCCTGCATAGACATCGCTCAGGAGCTGAGCCGCAATAAAGTTCTTGATATGAGGAACCGGCCACAAACTGCGTCTCAGTCGCTTTTCTAAGGCGCCAGATACAAAAATCTGTATTGCTTCCAAATTTTGAACGAGCACCCGTTAAATTTTTTTCTAATCTACCGAAAACCATCAGACATCTAACTCATCTCAAGTCAAATAGTTTTTGACACTTG
>DALYFE010000066.1:3918-7924 GCA_031972195.1 Chlamydiales bacterium
GAATTTAATGTATAAACAGAACTATTTGGCGTCATAAAACCTCATATTTTTGCGGATATTTTACCAAGAACAAACATTTGCGTAAAGAAACCTTTGCCAGACCTTTGCAATGCACATGTAAATTTTACTCACACAAGACGCTCCTGCAAGGGTATTGCTCAGAAGCTATTCTCTAATAAAGTTCTTCATACGAGGAACCGGCCACAACCTGCATTTCAGTCGATTTTATAGCGCTTAAAATTTGCATTGATTCCAAGCGCCTGTTCAATTTTTTCTAATCTACCAAAAAACGTCAGGGATCTACCCATTCTTCAGTCAAATAGTTTTTGACACTTGAACCAGCCACGCAGGAGGTATATAGTGCTTTAAAATTCTATTGACAGAATTTTAAAGCACTACAATCTTTTACTTTATGGACTTCAAAAACTGCCTCATTCGAACAACCCTTTCCCTGCTTCCAAAATCAAACCAAGCAAGCCGCCCTTTGGATGCGCCTCAGCGAATTCTAGTCGTCTCGACAACCGCCCTTGGAGACACCTTATGGGCCACCCCTGCCTTGGGGTCTTTGAGAGCATCCTTCCCGAAAGCCTATATCGGCGTACTGACCTCTCCAATCGGAATCCAAATCTTAAAACATAACCCCTGCATCGACCGCCTCTTCATACTCAAAGAGCCCATGCTGCCTCAGTTCATGAAGTTAAAAAAAATCCTGTCTAATGAACAATTCGACACGGTTCTTATCTTTCATGCATCGCAAAGACTGATCTTGCCTCTTTGCTCTCTTTTGGGTGCAAAAAGAATCATAGGAACAGAAAAACTCAACAAGGGGTTCGACGACCTCCTCACAGAACCGCTTATTCAAACATACGAACATGAAATTGTCCGCCGCTTGCGCATGGTGGAAAAAATCGGAGGAACGATTACATCGGAAACTCTCTCATTTTTTCTGCAGCCCGAAGAAAAATTACCTCCAAGATCCGGAACATGGATCGCGATCCATCCCGGATCTAAAGACGGGTTCAAACGATGGCCGACGAAAAATTTCATAGCCGTAGGAAATGCGTTAAAAAAACACCTATCCTGCAACATTCTCGTTACGGGAACCAATTCTGAAACAAACCTCATGAAAGAAGTTGCAGAAGGAATTGAGGGAGCTGTGCTAAGCGATCCTAACTTATCTTTAAGAGGCTTTGCAGCGCTTCTTAAACAGATGCAGCTTCTCATCTGCAACGATACAGGGCCGTTTCATTTGGCCTGCGCTTTAAATACTCCAGCCCTTGGCATCTACTCAGCTACAGATCCGAATTTATGCGGCCCGCACAAAGCACTTTTAAGCCAAGCCATTGCCAAAAAAAAATCGTGCACTCCATGCTTAAAAAGAAAATGCAAAGAGCCGTTTTGCTTGTTGCAAATCGGCCCCGACCCAGTCGTTCAAAGCGCTTTGCAGCTTCTTGGGCAGTCTTTTTCTTAAGGACTTGAGCATGTCAACGATCGGCGATAACGCGCTTTAGACAGCTCTCTATCCTCTGTTCCGATCTCCTGCGCTAAAAAATCAACTGCCATATAATTGGCCTGCTCTTCCATTTCTTTCTGAATTTCTTGAAGCCCCTTTTGAGAAACAATTCCGGTCTTTAGCAATGCCTCGCAGATAGCATGGACCACAAAACCCCCTGAAGGCAACCTGACAACTGCATCGGCAAGCGCTTTTTTTACATATTGCTCCGCAATTGTTTCCGCATGGGGAGCTTTCAGCAACAATTGCATCACTTCCAAGCATTCATTTTCGACAGCAAGAATCAATGCACGGCCTAGAGCATCCGGAGAGACTCTCCCTGTCGATAAAATCTGAGATACGATTCCGATGCAGCCATTTTTGGCAGGATCTTGAAGAGCTTCATCCAAAACATCAACAGGAATATGACAATGCGTTAATATTCGCTCCAAGATGTCATCTAACCAAAGATCTTCATTGAAATCCGAATCTAACAATCCTTCCCACACTTCTTCTTTATTCTTTTGATTGGCTTGAACGACCGCTAAAAATAAACTGCAAAGCATCGGTTCTGAAACAGCGCCGCTTGAGAGAACGCTTTCAAATAGTTTCTCCTTCTGGCAAAAACACTGAATCTTCTCTATATCCCTGGTTTCAATTGCATGCACCACCTGTGCCTGGAGCTCTTGATCATAACGACTGATCATCTTGATGGTCACTTGGCGAGGCGCACAAATTTGGACAAGATCGCGTATCCGCATTCCCTGCTCGCTTCTATCAATTTCCAATATTCCTCGGTCTTTCACTGCCTCGCAGGTCCGTATCATGACCTCTCTTGCAAAACCTTCGATATTTTCTGATCTAGCAAACTGATGGGATGGCTCTTTGAAATAAAGATAATCCACTCCTTTCCTGTGGTATTCCCTATGAACATAGGTCTTTATTTGCTCAGCCGGGTTGAACCTCGTATGCAATTTCAAAACGTCGGTTCGATACCCAAGATGTTCCCAAGACTGCACTTTTTCTTGAAACGTCTCGTTTTCATCATCTTTATAACAAATACAAAGAGCTGTCTTGGGAGGAAAAGATAAACTATAAAATGACATAACCGCTCCGTAAAAAATCAAAGAAGTGGAGAGAGGCTACCAAAAAAATATTTTTAATCCAATCGGCGCAAGAACCTGGCAATACTCTTGCGAAAAGAGGGAGGTGCTGAGGCAGAGAAATTCTCCCCTGAAAGAGGAGAGATCCTCTGGTCCAGCAAGGGAAGGCTGGGTTTCTTGCCACGACCGGACAGATAGCTCGCTAGACCCTGAAGAACGGGCACCTAATACCAATCATCAAAAATAACTCTGCATTTGAGCTGCGCCTTGTTTTGTGTTGAGAGATTTTGGACAATTTTGGCACTCACTGTCTCACCAGTGTCCCGTGGAAAGCTAGTCTTTCTCAGGAGAAAATGGATGTCTTGACTTTTTCGATTTGAGGATATCTTCTTTCAAAACATAGGGATCAAGATCAATCTCTTCTCCCCAACACACAGTTTCACTTTCGGGATCAACCTTAACGGACTTCCAGAAATCTAGGTTTTTCCAGGCTTTAAAAACACCTTGCTCTACAAGATTGGACAAGTCTACCTCTCCTTCGATACCGTCATCGAAGCGAACCCAGAGGATATAATTCGGTCTTGCTTCGCAAGCAACAATTCTGACTGGTTTAAAGTCCATGGCATCAGTCTCTAAGCTAATGGCGGCACCTTCGGAGGAGTTTCCCCCTTTGCAGCTTGCTGCCAAGCATTCCTCAACTCTTTTGAATACATCGTTGCCCATTCTATCACAAGCCCTAAAACTCGGGGTGGGAGATTGCCTTGTATCAAAGTTACTGGATCTAACCCAATCATGCCCTCCTGTCCTCCATATTTAGCATGGAAATGAGGGGGAGCATGATCTCGAAAATACATATAAATCACGATTCCAAAAAACTGACAAATTTTAGGCATTCTTAAAACTCAATACGTATAAAAACCAATCCAAATATTCTACCTATTTAGCCCGTACATTAAAAGCATTGTGAGCCATCTTACTATCAAGTCTCGCACTGATTACTCAGTCGCATCCGGCTGCATTCGCACTTCCAACCCTCTTAGAACTGGTTTGAACTGGACAAAGCCCGATGCTCATGGACTGCCGGAACACTTTCTGCTCGCTGGATTGCTCTTTCTAAGAAGTCAACTGCTAAAGCACAATCCTCACGCTCTGCCATTTGTTTTTGAAGGTCTTCCAGACTCTTTTTAGAAATCATTCCGGTCTTTACCAATAAACCACAGATGTCTTGAGCGGCCAACCCACCCGATGGCAGCCAAGCAATGGCACTAGCCAACGCTTTTATGAGATATCTTTCCGGAATCATGCTTGCATTGGGAGCTTGCAGCAAGGACTCCACAACGTCTGCCCATCCTTCTTCAGCAGCAAGAGTTAATGCACGGCCCAACGCATCAGGAAGCACCTGCTCGGTGGA
>DALYFE010000066.1:7934-10316 GCA_031972195.1 Chlamydiales bacterium
AAAATTCTGCATACTATTCGCACTCTGCCATGTTTTGTAGACTCTTGAAGAGCCATATCCAAAGCACGATCAGGGATCTGAGCATATTCCAGCATCCGATAAACAATCGCGTCGAGCTTGGGATCTTTATCGAAATCGGGATCTACAAATCCTCCCCAGTCTTCTTCATCATTCTTTTTGTACTCGTGCATGACTGCGATAAACAGATCGCCAAGCGCCTGTTCTGAAATAACGCCGGTGCATAAGACTGTTTCAAATAGATTGCCTGTTTCGCAAAAATGCTTAATTTGCTCTATGTCTTTGGACTGGACCGCACATACCACTTGCTCGCAGAGCTCTTCAGGATATCCCACCCCCCCCCGTATTTCTTGATCGTCCCGAAAAGGCCTCTTGACGGTCACTCCGGGCAGGCAAAACTCCTCAGGCCCCGCCTCCCACATTTCTTGGCCCTGGGAATCGATCTCCAATAGTCCCTGTGCTATCACTGCCTGACAAACCTTAATCATGGTTTCTCTTGCAAAACCTTGGATATTTTCTGCGACAGTAAACCGGCGGGAAGGTTCTTTGAAATAGACATAATTGAATCTACTCAGACCCTCTAGATCGAGATAAGCATCGATTTGCTTTCCGGGGTTGAATCTCGTGTGCAATTTCAAAATGTGGGTCTGATAACCCAAACTTTCTTTAGATCGCACCTTTTCCTGAAATGTCTCATCTTCATCGTCCTTGTAACAAATACAAAGAGCCAATTTCTGTGAAGGGAGAGATAGACTATAAAATGACATGGTCGCACCATATAAAATGAAAGAAGTCGGCAGAGACTATCAGAACGACGGCTTTTCATTCAAATGTTGGAGACTGTCTGCAATGGGACAATCAGGACGATGCTGCTTTAACCATCGGATCAGTCTGTTGGAAAATTGCTCAGGATCTTGCGCTGCAAGCGTGTGATTGAACGCGAAATTCCCAAAATCAATTTCGATGGCCTCTCCATCAATGAATCCAAAATTCTTCCCCATATTTGGATCCAAATTGGCAAGACCGAGCTTGGACAGTTTCGACAACAAAGAGAAGTAGGAACGGACATATGGCAAAGGATCGGGGGCGTCGCGCAGCACTTGCAAAAATGGCTTGGCTTTTTTTTGAATCACAAATCGATAGATTGCAGGATCTATACGATGGGAAACTTTTAAGCGGTCTATGACGCGGATGAAAGGTACTTTTATAGGACGTGGATTCAAATGAACCCAGACAACGCCTGTGAGATCCGGCGCCAAATGATAAGATAGGCTGCAAGATTCAAATGTCTTGGGAACTTTCACATCGAATGGAAGAAAATGTTTCTCTCGCAGGTGCGCCCATTTTCTGGCAAGCCGTACAAGACGTTGGCCGAATGGAATGCGGCAAGAGTCGAAACGAAATAATTTCAGCACATATTTTTGGTCTGCGCTTAAAAATACGTAGGATTGCGCCCCTTTGTCCAGATACGTGAACGGCTCTTGCAAAATTGCGCAAATGGCGTCATCGGGCTCCGGAGCCTCCCAGTCCAAGCGGTATGGCCACTCAACGGCGCATTTTGCTAAACGAAATGCGTGAGTCCATCGCTTCCAGGCACTTGGAAACCACAAAAACAAAGCGCAGAGCAGCAAAAGTCGAACAAAAACCATAGCGGAAAACGACTGCTTTTTGTATACCGGAAGAGGTTAAAATCAGATACTGATTTTTCAATCACGAGCGGCATAACTTGAAGCACATCATGCAAGAATCAAAAATTTTCATCATTCTTTTAAATTGGAATGGAGCTAAAGACACAATAGAGTGCCTCCGTTCCCTTGCAAAAATTCCCTCCCCCTCATTCCAAATTCTGGTTGTCGATAATGGCTCCAAAGATGATTCCGTACAAACCATCCGCGCCAATTATCCGGACATTCCAATTCTTGAAACTCATGAAAATCTCGGCTTTGCCGAAGGAAACAATCAAGGCATTCAATGGGCTCTTTCCAAGGGGGCTGATTGGATTTTTCTTCTCAATAACGATACAACTGCAGCGCCAAATATTTTAGACGCTTTTCTGAAAGCCTCTCTGGAAAAGCCGCAGGCCAAAATCTTAGGCGCCAAGATCTATCGCTACGATGCGCCCAATACCATTGATCACTTAGGCGGCTATTGGAATCCAAAACTTGCAGAGTTCTATTCTCCCGCACAAGGAAAAATCGATGACCATGAGTCCTATGAAACAATGGAAGAGGTCGACTACGTCTGCGGGGCTGCTTTATTCGTGCATCGAAGCGTTTTCGAAACAATTGGTCTATTGGAACCCAAATTTTTCCTGTTTTGGGAAGAGACCGATTTTTGTATGAGAGCCAAACGTCGAGGCTTTGC
>DALYFE010000067.1:0-9962 GCA_031972195.1 Chlamydiales bacterium
TTTACGTACGGTATCGGCTGTGACGATTTCGGAAAAACAAAGGATTTGATCGAAAAGCGATTCGGCGTCTCGGAGGCTTCCATCGGAAAAAGAGGCGATCAGATGGAGGGCTTCCGGTTCAGCGCTCCGTCCAAGATCCGCTGCAATCTGCTCGAGCTTGGCAGTGATCTCGGATAGCTGGATGCGGCCAAGATCGAATCGTTGGCAGCGGCTAATGATAGTGGGAAGTACTTTATGGGGTTCGGTCGTAGCAAAGAGAAATTTGGCTTTTTCCGGAGGCTCTTCAAGAGTTTTGAGAAGAGCGTTGAATGCTTCTTTAGTAAGCATGTGGACTTCGTCGATGATATAGATCTTGTAGCGGCCTTGGGCAGGTGAATAGCAGGCAGTTTCGGTGATTTGCCGGACGTCGTCGATTCCTCGGTGGGATGCGCCGTCGATTTCTATGACATCGAGAGATTGTCCAGCTCCAATTTCCAAACAAGAGGGGCATTGGTTGCAAGGTTCTAAATCGGCGCTTCTCGCCTGGCAGTTTAACGCTTTTGCAAACAAGCGGGCCAGAGTCGTTTTTCCGACCCCCCGCGAGCCGCAGAAGAGGTATGCATGGGCTGCTCTATCGAAGCGAAGCGCATTTTTTAGGGTGGTGACAGCAGGGTCTTGGCCAATGACATCGCGAAATGCCTGGGGTCGGTAGCGTCTGGCTAATACTTGATATTTACACAAATTATTGATTGGCGTTGACATTCAGTTACTTAGTGTAGGTTGTGTTAATTATACCTGTTTCACTTCTTTTCGGCTATAAATAGACCGGAAATCGACAGAACTTCACTTTGCAGCCAGCTTCTACGCAAGATCGCTTCTTTCCCAAAACTCCAGTTATGGTAAAGTAGAGTTATGAGAGAACATTTGGCATGGCAAGGGTGGCGGGAATGGCTGGCCTCGAATCACAGAGGATGGCGGCTTATCGTCGGAGCTGTTTGCGCTTTAGGGCTTGCACTCTTTCTTCATTTTCGAGAGGTCCGGCTCGATATTTTTGAGTTGAACGCGTTAGCCGGCCGTTATGTTGTCGCTCAAGTAGACTTTGAATTCCCCGATTATGAAACGACCATTGTTTTGAAGCAGCAGGCCATGCAGGGTGTCGGCGCCGTCTACCAAATTGACGATAAACAAATTCGAGAGGCCAGGGCCCATCTTGAAGAGCACCTGATCCATAGCAAAAATTGGCGGACGGAGCTTCCCTCGAGCACGTTTGAAGAAATATATAAAACTGCAGATGAGATCGAGACGCTCTTGCTGGAGGCCCGTTTTACGGACCCCAGGACCATTCAAATTGTCAGGGGAATGCAGCTTTCCGATGCTTCGTATTATGAGTATGTCCCTGAGGCCGGAGTTCAGGCGATCATACTGCCTTCGGATTTTTGGAACCGGTTGGGGCAGCAAGTTGGAGAAAGAGGCGCATTCCATCCGGAAACGGTGCAGTATGTGGTCAGTGCATTCGAGCAAAATATTTGGAACCTTTCCCCGGATGAGGCCCTGCGCCAGTCGCTCCGGACCCAGGTGAGCCGCACAATCCCCGATAAAATGACTAAGGTCTATGGGGGAACCCGGATTTTGGATCCGGGAGAAAGAGTGACCTCCAGGCATCTGACCATGATGCAAGCGATGAAGCAGGCGATTTCCGATAGCCGCCGTCTTTGGGATCCTTTAACGATCATTGCAAGCTGCCTTCTCTCGTTGATTTTTGTGACCATCAGCGCGCTATATTTTCGGATCAGCCAGCCTGAATTTATTCGATCTTTGCAGCAGGTGGCGCTGTTTGTCTGCATTGTGATTTTGACTCTGCTTTTTGCAAAATTTACGGAATATGTCTTAATTAAGAGCACATCGAGCGTCATTGCCGCAATCCGCTATCCCATTGTGGCTCCTTTTGCAACGCTTTTGATCTGCATTCTTTTATCTCCAAGAATAGCTCTTTTCGCCGCAACGTTTTTGTCGATTATTCTTTCCGTAAGCTTAGCGATTGATCATAGCCGATTTCTTGTTTTGAACTTGGTGACGGCAATCGTTGTGATCATCACTTCTCGAAATATTCGCAAAAGAAAAGAAGTGTTTTCCGTCTGCGCAAAATCTTGGCTTAGTTCCATTCCTGTCCTATATGCGTATGTATTGAGTGAAAATCATTTTGGCAGCTCTCTTTTCTTCATCGATGTTGCAGGATCTCTTGCATTTCTTTTAGCCACTGCCGTGATTGTGGTAGGGCTTCTGCCGGTCCTGGAATCTGTATTCGGCGTGCTGACTGATATGACCCTTATGGAATACATGGACCCGAGCAATGAATTGCTGCGCCGCTTTTCGATGGAAGTGCCGGGTACTTATCAGCATTCGCTTGTCCTGGGGCATTTGGCGGAAACAAGCGCCCAGGCAATTGGAGCCAATGGTCTTTTTTGCAGGGCGGCTACCCTTTATCATGATATTGGCAAAATGAACAATCCTCAATTTTACACGGAAAATCAACAAGGCGCCGTCAATATCCATCAGCTTTTAACGCCTGTAGAGTCAGCGCAAGTCATCATTTCCCACGTGACTGATGGGATCATGATCGCTAAAAAATATCGGCTTCCCGAGCCGTTCATCAATATCATCCGAGAACATCACGGGACAACGCTCGTCTATTACTTCTACCGCAAGCAGCTTGAATTAAAGGGAGGCAAGGTAGAAGAGGTGGATGCATCCCAATTCCGTTATCCGGGGCCAAAGCCCAGGACAAAGGAATCTGCAATCATTATGATTTGCGATAGCATTGAAGCCACTTCCCGTTCTTTAGATGATGTTGGCGAATCGGCAATTTCGGAAATGGTAGATCGCGTGGTGAGGGAAAAAGCCGAAGATGGTCAATTTAGCGAGTGCCAATTAACCTTTGAAGAGCTGAGCCGAGTGAAAAAAGTGCTCGTGAAAACCCTCGTTCTAAGCCATCACGTCCGAATCAAATATCCTAAGAGATAGTTTTTTTAAACGCATCCATCAGTTCGCCTAGATGCAGATCGGCTGCGGCAATCGATGATAGGATGGGATCTTGCGCAGGCCGGACCACTTCCGCGTAGATTTTGATTTTCGACTCTGTCCCCGAAGGACGGATCACCAGTTTAGAGCCGTCGGAGAGCCAAAATCGAAGAACGTCCGATTTCGGCAGCTTGATCGCTCCTGTTGAATAATCTTCTACTTTTACTACGGCCAGGTTTCCGATATGCGAGGGGAGCTTGGATCGAAGAGTTTTCATGATCGTTGAGACCGTTTCCATTCCTTGCTGCGTATCCGGAAATACCAAATTCGCAAGCCCTTCTCGATGAATTCCATAAGTTTTGTAGATCTCATGGAGCTTATCAATAAGCGTTTGATTGTTTGCTTTTGCAGCAGCTGCTGCCTCTGCAATCAAACAGGATGAGGAAATGGCGTCTTTATCTCGTACGAAGGTTCCGAACAAATATCCATAGGACTCTTCAGCGCCGAAGACATATTGAAGGTTTTCCGCGCCTGTTTCCCAAATGCGGATTTTTTCCGCGATGTATTTGAATCCGGTCAACACATCGATGCAAGTGCCTCCAAACGCCTTTGCAATTGTTTTGAATAGTTCGGTGGTGACGATGGTCTTGATAAATCCCGCGTGCGAAGGAAATGTATTTTTTTTCGTTAAAGAAGTGCAGATGTGGTGGAGGCATAAGCAAGCGATTTGATTGCCGGTGAGAGGAATTGCTTTTCCTTGATGCCTTACTGCAATGCCCATCCGGTCGGCATCCGGATCGGTTGCAATCAAAAGATCGGCTTGTTCTGCAAGGAGAAGATCCATTCCTAGCTGGAGCGCTTTCGTATCTTCGGGGTTTGGAGAGGGGGCGTTTTGGAAGTTTCCGTCCAAAGCTGTTTGCTGCTTCACCAATTCAAGCGTTCCATAGCCCCATTGTTTTAGGGCGTCGGGAATCATTCGAATGCCGGTTCCATGAAGATTGGTGTAGACAATTTTCAACTCACGGGCGGCAATTTCCGGAAGCAGCTGTAATTTTTTCAGTTCTTTAAAGTAGGCTGCATCGATTTCTCTTCCAACGGATTGAATAAGCGGGGATGTCGGCAGCCCCACAACTACTTCTTTTACAAGACGCACCTCTTCAATGATTTCATGATCTTGAGGAGGGACAATCTGTCCTCCATCGTTCCAATAGACTTTGTATCCATTATATTGAGGCGGATTGTGAGAGGCCGTGATCATGATTGCAGCGCTGCAGTGGAAATGCCTGCAGGCAAATGAAACAAGAGGGGTAGGGCAAATCTCCTTGGAGAGATAGACTCCGATTCCATTGCCGGCAAACACTTTAGCCGTCTCTTCCGCAAATTCCCGGGAATGATGTCTTACGTCGTATCCAATGAAAACGGAGTGTCTTTTTTGAGGTTGTTTTTTGAGATAATTGGCCAATCCTTGAGTGGCTGCGCGAACCGTGTATATATTCATTCGGTTCGTGCCGATCCCCATGATCCCACGCATTCCGCCGGTTCCAAAAGAAAGATCCTGGAAAAAAGCTTCTTGCAATTGGCTGATATCTTCAGAAAGAAGCCTTCGGACTTCTGCTTTTGTCTCTAAATCAAATGGATCTTCCATCCATTTTTCAATCCGCTGTTGTATATCGGGGTGGAGTTTTGCAGGCATATTCACACACTATAACAGGGCGGTCATCAAGGAGACAAAGAAAAATTTATCCGGAGGACGCGAAAAAACTCGGTCCTTCAGGTCCGAGATGAATCGCGCTGATTGGATTAGATAGAAGGGAAATCTTGTTGTTCGATGTATTGTCGAATAATTTCCAGAGGAGCTCCGCCGCATGCGCCAGCAAAGTAACTTGGCGACCAAAGACTGTCTCCCCATAAGGCTTGTCGAATGGTCGGATAGTCATTTTTTCTTACTAGCCGTGAAGAAACTCCCTTCAAACTATTCACAAGCTTAGATACAGAAACTTTCGGTGGATAATTCACGAGTAGATGCACATGATCTTTTTCTCCTTCAAATTCAGCTAATTCTGCAGAAAAATCCTTGCATACATTTTGAAAGATTGTACGTAGCTCTTCCAAGATGGTTGTTGTAAATACATCGCGCCGATATTTGGTCACAAAGACCAAGTGTACGTGCATCAGAAAAACACAGTTTCTGCCTCTTCTTAAATCGGTTGACAAATTCATAGACCAAATCTTAACATCGCTGGATGTTTGTTCGAAAGTCATTTCAATTCAGATTGCGTCCTACAAAAGCTCAAGCGAAATTGCTACAAAGCCAGCTGGATGAGTGTCGGTGGATGTACAACGAATTACTATCGCAAAGAAAACTAGCGCATGAGGAATTAGACATCTCACTTTCGAAATATCAGCAACTCATGTTTCTACCTCTACTAAAAGAGGAAAGATCTTCTCTCAAAATTGTGCATTCACAAGTGCTTCAAAATATAGTCGATCGCTTGGACAAAGCGTTTCAATCTTTTTTCCGTAGATGTAAAGGACAAGAAAAACCAGGCTTTCCGAGATTTCGCGGAGTTCATCGATACGATAGTTTTTGCTATCCTCAGAGCGGTTTTTCTTTGCTGGGTCAAGAAATTTGTCTTTCTAAAATTGGTCGTATTCGCATTAAAATGCATCGACCTATAAAGGGAGAAATCAAAACTTGCACGATCAAAAAAACAGCAGCGGGGGCTTGGGATATTTCTTTCTCGTGTGAAGTGAAATCCGTGCCGTTGGAACCAAAGACTGAGGCTGTAGCAATAGATGTTGGCATAGAATCATTTGCTACATTTTCGGATGGTAAGAAGATTGAAAATCCCCGATTTTTTAAAAAAAGAGAAAAGGCTCTGACAAAAGCTCAGCGTAAATTAAGCAAATTAGAAAAAGGGACTAAAGAACGCCGCAAAGCAGGAAAGACAGTAGCCAAAATTCATGAGCGGATCAAAAATCAAAGGAAGGATTTTTGTCATAAAGAAACAAAAAAGATCATCGACCAGTATCAATACATTTGCATTGAGGATTTAGACATCAAAGACATGATTGAAGGTTCTCATTTTGCAAAAAGCATAGCAGACGCAAGTTGGAAACAGTTTCGTCAATTCCTTGCCTACAAAGCGGTAGAAGCTGGTAGGAAATTAGGAGTGGTGAACCCCGCTTACACAAGTCAAATATGTTCGCAATGTGGACACTTGGAGCCTAAAAAGCTTACAAATAGAGAGCACAAGTGCTCCCAATGTGGATATACGGCACACAGGGATTTCAATGCGGCGCAAAACATATTGGCCCTCGGATTGGATGGCCTGGGAGTAATCCCTAGAAGCCTTGGCCTTTAGGCGAGGGAGCAGTCACAGTTCATCTTCCAAAAACTGGAAATCGTTTTCCGTTTTAAATGTTTGGGCTTGTTTACGTCTTGCTTCAACATCCTCTTCCGAGGGGAATAGGCTTGGTGAAAAATGCCCTTTCGTTAAAATGTGCTCGGCTTGTTCGGCATTCGATTCGGAAAGCAGCGTTTCTTGATCGGCATAGACAAAATTACTGGGGTAGCGCGCGGAAATGTCCGAGTCTTCGCTATCGATGATAACAAAGTTTTTGATCGGAAGATTTTCATGGTTTTCTCTTAACCAAAAATCGATTTCTCGATCTTTGATATCTCCCACTCCATTTTCGGCAAGCGAAAATCCATATTTCCTGGAAGAGACTTGCGAAGGGGTTTCCTCTTCCGGGTTTGCAATTCCTTCGGATTTGGCCATTTGATAGGTAAAGTCGGAATCGGGGGTTTTGCCAATGATAAGGTGGCCAAAGGGGGTGTCGGCAAACATATGATTTTGCATGTCTTCGAGGCCGGTCTCTTCTCTCCATGAGGAAGAGATGACAATGCCCACCTGAGCTACTTTGGATACTTTTTCAATTAAGGTCATTAGATTATCTACGGCTGTTTTTGAAAAACAGTGAGTTGCGGCGCGTTTGACTAAAAGGTTGTCCGGGTATTCAAGGCAAGACTTTCTCAGTTCCCGGATTTGATCATCCACTTTCATATTCGTTTCATAGTCTCTCTTGATCAATACACCATCGATTTCTAAAAAAATAAGGAACATAGGATCTTGTGATTTTGCAGAAATTCCTGAAGCCATATTCGTACTCCCAAATCAAAAATTCCGCACCAGTGTATGTAAGGAATTTATTCAATTCAACAGATCTTTAAGACAGCTTTTAGGAAACTACACAGCAGCCAAAGGTTTTGGTGGGTGATTTTTCTTTGAGCTCTGAGGAGTGAGTGCTTTCATCGAACTCTGAGGGGCCGGTTCTTTCATTGAATTCCGTAGAATCAATGCTCTCGTCGAGCTCTGAGGAAGGAGTGCTTTTAAGCAAGATATGATAAGCTTCGGTAGCTTCGATGTCTGTCAATAGTTTTGCAGGATTTACTTGAACGGCATGATCTGGATAACGGTCTATAATGTTTTGATCATAGTTGTTGATGATGACAAAACGATCGATTTGAAACCGTTTCTTATTTTCTCTAAGCCAAAAATCAATTTCTTTGCTTCTGTCATCGTCAGTTAAAGAAAACCCATATTTTTCCGTGGAGATATCCGACGGAAGCTTTTTTTGCAGGCTGATCTTGCCATCGAATTGGGCGAAGAGATACGTGGAATGAGAATCAGGAATTTTATCGATAATACGGTCGGCAAAAGGCATATCAACGAAAATTTCGCGGATTAAACCATCCACAGGAAGCTCCTCTCTCCACGAAGAAGAGATGACAATGCCTACCTTGGCTACTTTCTCTATTTTTTCGATCAGTTCCATTAAATTATCTAAAGCAGTCTCAGAAAAAGAATGCGTTATGGCGCGCTTGAGATGGATTGAATAGCTATGAGGCGGAGTCTTCCATTCGTCGATTAATTGATGGGCTGCAGCTTGTATTTTTGGGTTAGAGGAATCGACCAAAACTCCTTCAATATCCAAAAAAATAACAGCCATGGGTTTTGGAGTGTCTATAGAAATCCTTGAAGCCATATAGAGCAGTTCCTTAGATGTAAAAAATTTCTAGAAACGATAACACAAAAGATTCATTTCAGGAAAAGTTCTGCTCGAGAAGATTATCTAAATAGGAGAGATGCTGCTCTTCAATTTTAACAAAGGGGACAACAGGCGCATCGGGATGATTGATCCCTTCGCAACGCTTTGCCGCCTCTTCCCAGGATTTTTGGTCCCGTAAAAATTGCGTCCACCAAGGAAATGTCCGACACTGCTCGGGGCGGGCCCCATAGACGGAACACTGGTTGTTTACTAAAAAGATGCAATGATCGGAATTTGGCCGATCAATGAGCGCGATCCGGTCATCGACTTGCTGTGTATACCGGTCGGCGAATTCTTGTATTGATAGAGAGGACTGTATGGCCAGGCGTTCTAAATCGCTTGGGCTGAGAAATACATACCCGGGAGATCCTGTACAACACTTCCCGCACCCCGTACACTGAAAGCGCAGACCCTCTTTAAACCAAGTTAACTTCTGTTCCATAGTATTTTTTCCGTTCGAAATGGTTCCCATTCATTGTTCCAGCGGTAGGCTGATACGGAACAATGATCGGGCATTAGGTCAATTAAATTCCAGGTTCCTTCTTTGCCTTGCACGCAACAACCGCTGTCTAGAAGAACGGGCAGGTTATTTGGCTGTAGGTCCGCAATGGCATGCCGATGGGTGTGCCCATGCAGATAGAGACGGATCCTTGGATCGCTTTGGAGAACATCCTGTAAAGCATCTCCCCGGACTAGATTGCGGCTCGCGGCGTCTTGTTGAAAAAATGGGTAGTGATTAAAACAGATAATTGAATCTCCCGGAGGAATCAGTTTCAAAAGTTCTTTTAAGTGTGTTTCATGGTTTTCTGTAAATAATCCCTTGGATGAGTAAAAACTGGTTGCGCGCGCCGTATCCAAAGCAACCAGCCACCAATTTGGAGCGATGCAATGCGCCTCGACTCCATGATCCTTTAAAGTGAACGAATCTATAGGGGAAGAAGCGCTTTCTTTTTTGTTCGAAAAATAATCGTAGAAACGCTTATTTCGAAAACTTGAATAGGTGTAATGATCGTGGTTTCCCGGAATGGCAATCCAATTTTGATCCAGCTTATCTACAAAATCAGCCGCCTTATCGTATTCTTCCGTAAGGGCTGTTGTTGTGAAATCGCCGCCTAAAAGGATCAAATCCACGCCCAATTCCTTAAACAAATCGGGCAGGGGATCCAACTGTTTTGGAAAAAAAACAGACCTACGGGTCAACAGCCAATTAAAATTCCCCAAAATGCGCTTGGAAAAAAGACGCAAAGGATTCCAAGTGATATGGGTGTAGTGAAAATCGGAAATTTGGGCAATTCTCATATTCTCGGTGTTTTCTTTTTTGTGGGCTTTGTTACTTTAGGCTTTGCAGAATTGCGATCGAAAATGGGAACCCTGGCCTTCATTTTTCGATTGCGCTCTTCCGCAGTCATATGGATAGGAGTTCTTTCCTGCCTCTCTTTTAACGCTTTTCTTTTTGCGATCTTTTTTTGTTCGATCACAGTTTGTTTACGTGGAGGAATTAAGGACAGAAAAGCTTCTGATCCTTCTTCCATCTCTTCTCGGTGAGCTGACCGGATAACACGCCGATTCAGCTTTTTCATATGATGAGGCAGGTCTTTCATAGTATCTCTCCTGTCTCGATTTTATTAAATTCTCTATTTAATATCAGTTAATTTCTTAAAACGTTGCTTGTAAAATTATTAATTACTTTTTTAATTGAAATAAAGCTTTTCCAGTGTTTTCTGAGCATTTTTAGGCGCATGAGGCAGCGTGGGGGTGCGACCAGAGTGCCCGGATGCCAACCTGTTCTCCATAAGGGCATTTGGAGGCCGTTGCCTCCGATAATGAGGTGAGGAAGTCCAAGACTGGATGCG
>DALYFE010000068.1:0-8867 GCA_031972195.1 Chlamydiales bacterium
GTTCGAGCTCTTCCGGCTCTTCGAGTTCCAGTCGAGCCCCTGCTGAGGGAGAAATGGAGATGATGGCCAGTTCCCCTTTTAAGAGTAGAAAAATCACATTGGCATCAGATTCTTCGAATGATTCCACTTCTTCAAGCTCGACTCCGCGCCCAATTCCTATTGAAGAAGATAAGATGATGATCGATTCTCCTTTTAGAGGTAGAAATATAGGATTCCCCTCGAATTCTTCCAGTTATTCCAGCTCGTTCAGTTCTTCAAGCTCGACTCCATTTCCGGTTCCTGCCGAAAAAAAAGAAAAAGAAGAAGAGATGATGATCGATTCTCCTCCCCGTAGTTTGGAAACTCCCAGCAGCTCTTATCCTCCTTCCAAATTGTTAACTCCGAATACAAAGGGATTGCTGATTTGTCCTTTAGATCGGACGCCTGAAAGCTACTTTCAGTTTGATGGATTTAGAGAGGTCAAAAGGACTTTGATCCATTTACAGAAAGAAAGCAAAAACAGAGGCATTAGAGATGGAGAAATCGCAGCGCTTAAGGATTTGATTGCGAGCAAAAATATAGAAAATCTAAGAGAGAAGCTGCTCCTTTTAAAGCTGCTTTCAGAGCATTTCTTTTTTGGAATTGAAGACATTTTCCACGAGATCTTAAGCTCTCTTCGAGAAGCGAATCCTGAAATTGGCGAGTATATGGCAACAGTGCCTGATATGGCGTCATTCGGCCCGGTGTTGACCCCTCAAGGAGTTGAGAAGATATTGAATTTTTATGAGCAGTATTATGAATTTCCTAAGGGGGCGCTCTCTTGCCAGCCTTTGTCGGCGCTGATTCCTTTGCTGGACGAAATGGAGCAAGACTATCGAGATGGGTATATTAAGGAAAAAAGCATCCAAGGATGGGCTGTCTATAATGACGACTTTGAAGAAGATAAACATTTTTCCCCGGTATTTGCTATTTGTCAGGGTGGTAAAATCCACGTTTTTGTTTTTGATTCCCAAGGACATCAGTTTTGTTCCGGATTAGAGCCAAGAATGTGTCGGAGTTTGGATAAGTTGGTGAAAATGTTTAACAGAGAGAACATAGAAGTATATTCTTACAAAGAGAAACGGCAAAACGGTCAAGTAGAATGTTCTATGTATACGATTCTCGATTTGAAAAATTTAGTGGAATTCCATCTCAACAATCCCGAGACAACGATTGTTGATTTTTATCAGAAGAATCGGGAACGTTGCTCGCCTATAAAGCTTCCTGATGATTTCAAGACCTATGGCGCTCCTCCTAATGAAATTACCCAGTTGATTCCTGCAATGCTGAAGCCCACTCAGTCCTTGAGCCGGCTGAGCGGCCAAGGGGCTTTGCTTCGTTCTCCCGCATACCGGGTAAACCGACGTCTATTTGGAGGCGGTCTCGTTGAAAAAGAGCAAAATCCAAACACTTTTCAACAAGAGATTGAAGCGTATTCTTCATATAGCCGCGGCGGAGATGAGGACAGCCGGCTTCAAAATAGCTATATTTCGCAACACCGCCTTGAATATTTTATCTACCTGCTTGCGTCTATTTTGGAGCCTTCTCAACCGGTCCGGAACACGTCGCCGTATTCTTCTCCAAAGCATTATTGATTGTACTTGTTCTCTATGGCCGGGTCGTATTTGAAGATCTGGCCATCGATTTCAATGGTGCGATACACCCATTCTTCATCATTTTCTCGAAGAAGGCGATCGCATCCCATAATGAACCCTTTTAAAAATCCATATCGGTACATGGCCAGTTGCATATAGCGCGAAGAGGTGGGGCGGTAATGGCTGCGAGGCCCATCGACCGGAGAAATCACTTCTTGGTGAAAGCGAATCACTTGATCCGCAACGCGGGTGGCAAGCGAGCGTTTGGGAGGAAGTTCTTTAACAGAGGGGACTTTAAGGTCGCAGTCTTCCCCCCAAGGTTCAAAATAGCCGGGATAAGCGTAAAGAATGATTGGCAGCAGAAACAAAAATGGTTTCAAAAGGAGTGCTCCAACATCAAAACGGGAAATAGCTTCGAATCATTGAGTACCGCGCTTGCATGTCTTTCATAGAGGCGTTCATTGAAATATTTCGCTTCTTCTCCGGCCCCATAAATGCCTCCGAAATACCAGCCTGTTTCAAATCCGGTTGTGATGATGCCTGCGGCTATGTGATCATGCAGGAAGAATTGACAGGCGGCTGCAATGAAGAGCCCGTTCAAAAAAAAAGCGGTCAGGGCAGATTTTTTCTGGCCGATATAGAGGTATCCGGCTCCCGGAAGAAAGGCATTGAGGAGCTGGGCGCCGGCGACCGATTTCTTCCGCGAGTAATAGGTGTCTTGAAGGCGGCTGAGATAAGAAGGGCCGTTGAATCCTTCGGCAAATTCATTGATTTGACAAAGATCGCCCGATCGCAATGCTCGAGAGAGTTTGAGCGTTTCGGCAGTCTCCGGAAATGACTTTTCCATCAGTTCGAAAATCCGCTGCTGCTTTTCGCAATTTTCCAATTCTCCGTAGCATTCATAGAGAACCAGGAGCAGATCCCGATAGGCAGGGAAGGTTTTGTCTACATTTCCCAGATCGCTTTTTTCAAAAGCTTCAATCGCCTCATCATATTTTTTTCCGAGAAAGTAGCAAAAGATAATATCGTATTCGATCTCGAGTTTCCGGGCATGTTCTGTAGAGGGAACAAGGATTTCTGCCCGTTTGAAAGTGGATACCGCTCGGTAAAGATCGAGTTGATCTGCAAAAGCTCTGCCGATGATCATTTCCCGTCCCCAATCGGAGGAGCGCTCTTCCAGGGCAAGCGGGTCAAAAGCGCTATTGAGGCCTTGGAAATGTTTTTCCTGCAGCTGATAGCTCACCCGAGGGTCGATCCGATCGGGGACGCGATAGCATGCAGCTATCAATAAAAGAGACAATAGAAGCGTATTTTTTTTAATCATCTTCGATGTTTTTTAACAATTCAAGCGATTCGTCGTAATAATGTTCGAGGAACGGAGTGTTCGCCTGATCGCGGAAGAAGTCTTCCTGTTCGCTGGTCATGCGGCGCATATCATCGATCGAATTGAGGATATAAGGGCGGAGGAAGATCACGATGTTTTGGTTCGAGATCGTATCATTGGACTGCGAAAATGCGGCGCCGATGAGAGGTAGGCCCCCAAGACAAGGGATGCCTGCTTTTTGTTTTGTATTCGAGTTGTTCACAAAACCGCTCAAAACAAGGAAATTACGATCCGGAACATGGACAGTGGTCTGCATAGTTGTTTTGCTGGTCACGATCCCGTTTGCCGTCTGGGCATTGAAGTTTAGCTGGGTTTGCGTAATGTCCGTCGCTGTCTGTTCCCTGTCCAGGTTGATGTCCAACGTCACAATATCCGAATTGCCGAGAACAGGGGTGATGGTCAAATTCAGCCCGATGTCCCGGTATTCCAAGTTGGAAGTTTGTACCGTAGCGCCCGATTGGGTGTTATTCACAAAGGATCCGGTGAAAGGAACGTTGGCCCCTGCGAAGAAGGTCGATGTCCGGCCATCTTGCGCCAAGATTTTTGGAGTGTTGACGATGGTCGTTTCCGTATCATTTTGCAGGGCGGTTAAGAGCGATCCCAATGTTAAGAATGTTTGGCCGTTGTGTTTAATGACCTCTCCAATGACTCCAAGATCAAATCCGGAGCTTGGCGGGATATTTCCAATCGGCGTTGGAACGGCCGGCGGCGTTAAATTGGACAGATTGGAAATGAATGTATCGGGGAACACGGTTTGGGTGTTTACTTGCGGAACTGTATTGTAAGAACTGATTCCGAACTTGTCGTTGAATTTATAGTTGCTTCCCCACTCAAGTCCGAAATTGAGCGCATTGGTCAAGCTCGTTTCAATGATCAGGATTTCAATAAATACTTGTTTCAACGGAATGTCGAGGTTTTTAATCAATTCTTTGAGGCGGGAGAGCGTTTCCTGGTCTCCTGAACAAAGAAGCGAATTTGTTACGTCCAGCCATTGAATGGATTGAATGGAGTTCAGAAGATTTTGATTGATCGGCGCATTGTTCTTTGTCAAGTCCTTGGCAATTTGCTTTAGCGCTCCTTGAATTTCATCGCCTCTATGGAATTGGAGCTTGTAGACGAGGAAGCTTGTATTATCAATGGTCTGGATCGAGGTTTCGCTGGCCGGTAATTTTCCTCCCGGTAAATTTGCGGCGATATCGAACTCCTTGAGCAATTCTTTGACTTGGTCTAATGCTTTAGGCGTTCCTGTAAAGATCAGAGACTGCGTCTTGTCCACCCACCGCATCGAGGTGATGGCATTAAAAAGTTCGGGGTCGCTCAGGCCGCTGAGTTTGAGGTGATTTGCAAATTCATCGAGCACTTTTTCCAATTCAGGCCCGGAGAGCGTTTGCGGTTTGTAAAGAAAGAAGTTGGGAGACGTGGCTGTAGACGCCGGTTTGACCGGAGGAGTCGGTGTAGCAAGCGAGGGAATATCGAATTTTTCAAGGAGCTGTTCTACTTTAGAAAGAGTGGCATCATCTCCTGTAAAGAGAAGGGAATTGGTTTCTTTGACATATTTTACGGAGTCGAGCGTGCTAAGAAAGAGTTTGTCCGCCCCTCCTGATTTTTTGAGATTGTTTTCCATCGTTTTAAGAGAGTCGATGATTTGAGGGCCTCCGGCATATTTGAGCTTATAAAGAAGGAACGTCGTTTTTCCGACGTGTTGGATGCCGGCTTGCGCCTGAGAGGGGACATCGATATCTTTGATTAACGATTGAATTTTTTTAATTGAATCAGAGCTTCCGGTAAAGATGAGTGAATTTGTTGTCGGGACATATTTTGCAGTGCTAATTGTTGTTAACAGAGAAGCGTCTGCAAGGTTCGCTTTTTTTAAGTTCGTCGCTACGTCCTGAAGCGATTTTTCAATTTCAGCAGCAGGCCGATGTACCGGTTTGTACATGAAAAAATCGCTATTTGTATTTTTGTTTCCCATAATCGGATCGTATTGTCCGATCAGTTTTTTTACTTCCTCGACTGCTGTCGGATCCCCTGTTAAGAGCAGGGAGTTTGTTTCCTTCACATAGCGGATATTGTCGATGACATTAAAGAGGTTTTGGTCTTTTACCCCGGCTGCCTTGAAGGTTTTTGCAAGCTGCGCTAAGTGCTCTTCCACCAAATCTCCGGGCGCCTCTTTCAGCTTGTACATAAAATATTCAGATTTGGCTGTTTGCGTCCCGGGAGTGTCAAATGTTTTCAGAATGTCTTTTAAGCGGGCAATGGTATTGTCATTACCCTGGAACATGAAGGAATTGGAGGTGTCGATCCATTTCATCGAGCGGATGGTCTCGATGAGAGCCGCTTCATTTTTCCGGTCCAAATTGTTGGCCAATTGATTGAGGTAATTTTCCGTTTTATCTTTTGATGCATACTGCGGGGCATAGAGGAAAAATGCTTTTTCAGCGGTAGGCGTAGTCGGGATGTCGATTGTTTTGATCAGGTCGTCCAAGCGTTTGAGGGAAGCGGCATCTCCCGTGAAAAGGATTGAATTGGTCGCTTTCACAGGCTTCATGCTTTCAAGGGTTCTGATAAAGGCGGGATCTGCGAGCGCATCGGCTTTGAGATTGGCCGTCATTTCTTTGATCGAATTGATGAACTGATCGGTTCGTATATAACGGGTCTTATAAGTAAAAAACTGATTGCTGACCGGGAGGCTCTGAATGCCTGAATCAAAAACAGGGGCCAAATCTCGAAGTTGTTTGAGCGCGGGATCCGGACCTGAAAAGAGGATCGAATTGGTTTCCGAGATATATTTCATGTCGTGGATCGTTTGAACCAAGCCCTCGTCATTCACGCTGGATTTGCTAAGATTTTTTGCAAAGTCATTTAAAGAGGCTTGAAGTTCTTGGAAACTGGCATGTTGGATTTTATAGAGAAAAAAATTGTTTTTTAACGTGATGGGCTTTCCGCTGGGAGTATCGATGTTGGCCAGCAAGCTTTTGATTTGATTGAACTGGGATTCTTCCCCTGAAAAGACGATCGTGTTTGTTGCGAGATTGATTTTTGCCGACATCAGCATGTCAAGGAGCGCCGGATCGACCCCTTTAGCATCTTTCAGATTGGCTGCCATTTCCCGCAGCGCCTGTTCGACTTCGGGGGCGCTTCGGTTTTGCGGTTTGTACACGAAGAAAGAATTTCTTACTGAAGGCGCTTCTTTTCCTGCGACATCGATGCTTGTCAGGAATTCTTTCACTTTGGCAATCGAATCTTTGGATCCGACAAATAAAATCGAATTGGTTTCTTTGACGGAACGGGCGGTGCTGATCGTTTGAATTAAATCGCCCTCCGGGATCCCTGTATTTTGCAGATTTTTGGCAATTTCATTGAGATTGTTTAAAATATCGTCGCTTGAGCGGTTCATTGCTTTATAAACGAAGATATTTTCCCCTTTGAGTTTGCGCTGCGACACGATTTCGGCTTTAGCGGGGACGTCCAAATTTTTTAAGGCTGCGACTGCTTGATCTGCGATCTCCGGTGTCGAAACAATGAAAATGGAATTGGCTAAAGGCTGCGCAACGATCGTGAAGGGGTGGCCCTGTGTAAGCGGGCTCATGATCTGGCTTGCCAGATCAACCAAGGCCTCAGGGGAATTATGAAGAGGTTGGTACGTCCTCATTTCGAGGGGATTATGAGGGGAGTCTAGAATTTCAATGAGCTCGGCTACCTTTTCGACATTCGCGGTGATATCGCTTAAAATGAGCTGTCTTGTTTCTGCAGAAACCTCAAGGAGCGCTGCAGTTGAGATCATCGGACGAATGATTCCCGCAATTGTATCGGGCTTTACGTAGGTGATACGGAAAATGCGCGTTACAATCGGGGCATTTTTTGCAGGATCTTTATCTGTTACGACAGTTGGGATTTGCCTTACGTCTACGGCCTTGTGGATGACCAGGCTGTTATCTTGTTCCAGCAATTCCAGACCATGGATCCGCAGTGTTTGAAGCAGCGTTGCCATTACATTCTGCTGTGTGATCGGCTCATCGGATACGACGGTGATCGTAAAATCGAGGTCTGATTCATTGAACATGAAATTGGTATTGCAGATTTTGCTTGCAAACCGGATGTATTCTACGATGGAAACGGTGTTGTAGTTGATCGTGTAGCCGGCATCCGCGGGAGTTTCAGGAGATGCTTTTTCCGGAGTGTTTTCCGTTTGGACGTTTTCATGCGGGGCCGGAATGTTCGCAGGTTCCTCCGTTGTTTTTAACGGAGATGCCATCGCGATTTCTTCCGGAAAGTCAAAACTTTCCGCGGGCGCAAGTTCTTGCGCATGCACGAATGCTGCGCAGCCTAAGGAAAGGGCGAGACAAAAAATTTTGAAAATACTCATAGAAATATCAGCGCTCGACCTCTATTGAATCGTAAGATACCGAGGATATTTATGCAACGTTTGCCGAGAAAAAAAACGGATTAAAAAAATGTCTACCGGAAATCGGATTAAGTTCCGATTTCCAAAATGCGGATGCCAAATGTTTCTCCCAAATGAAGAAGCTCTCCCCGTCCTATTTTTTTTCCATTAAGGACAAGAGACACGCCTTGATCCGGATGGACCGGAACCGTTAAGACATTGCCTGCATTCAATTGCATTAGCTCTTGCAAAGGGATTCGAAGCTTGGCAAGTTCGATAGAGACATTGAGAGGGATTTCTCTAACAGAGAGGAGCTCTTTTTCCTCTGCAGCAGGGGCCTCTTCGGAAAATTCTTCACCCTCTTGCTTGTGTTCTTCGTGATGTTCTTGGTGGTCTTCTTCCATAGTTTCCTCTTGAATTGCGAAATGATCGAGAATTTCAATTTTATCTTTTTTGATTTGGACTTGGAATAGGGGGATGGATCCGACCCAAAGCGTTGCGATCCCTGTTTTCTTTTTTGGGTTATAGCTATTGCGATCAAGCAATACAAAATCTCCGGGTTCAAGAGAATTCCATTCCTCTTGAGAGATCTGGACAGATCCTGTCTGGACCGAGGCGAGTAATTCAGCGCTTTTTGCGGCAGGGCTGGTTAAATATTCGGGAGGCATTGAAGAAAAGTGCTCTACCCATTTTTTTCGAAAAGGTTCGGTCAGGATGATGCGCCCCCAACAGGTGCTCTCTCCGTTTGACAGAGCAATATCGATGCAGAAGGCCCTTTCTTTGGGAATAATTCCGATTGCCGTCAGATGGGGGGTGAGTTTCTGCAGAGGAGGCATTTTATGCGCAGCATCGAGGATTTCAAGAAGGAGGAACCGGCTAAAACCCTCTTTGATCGGTTCGGATAAGGGCAGCTTTGATTTTGTTTTCATCATCCAGGAGAGGAATTGTTCCAGGTCTGTTTTGGACATTGAAAAATAAAGGGAAGCTCCAATGGGATTGAGAAAAACAGATGCAACAAAGGGATTGGTCCCCAGCTCTAGCTCCAGCAGGTCTGCTTCCTTCCAGTCTTGATCTGCTGCCTTAAGCGTAAAATCGGGCAGTTCCAATCGAGAGGCTAAAGTGGAAGAGAAAAGGTTCCAATCGAAAGAGGGAGCGTTCCCAAAAAGCGGGACTGCAGTCATTTCCGGGATCAATTCAGAGAGTTTTTGGACCCATGGCCAAGGGGAAGCGCTCATATTGACTAATTTCCTTTCTGCCGATCTTTGTCGGATCCTTTTTCCTTAGAAGAGTCTTTGTCTTTAGAGGAGTCCTTTCTGCGGAACAAAGGTCGTTCATATGCTGTGTCGATTCGATTGATCTCGAAGGCGAAATTTCCCTTTTCAAAAGCGGCGCGCAGGTTTGGAATGTACTGATTGAATGCGTCAACGGCCTCCTTCGAACCGGTCAGCATAATATTAAAGGAATAAGGTGCGCTAGCGAATTTTTC
>DALYFE010000068.1:8877-9717 GCA_031972195.1 Chlamydiales bacterium
AGAATATGGAATTAGAAAATGAGCTGGCATTCAAGATAAATTCCGTTTTGCTGTCTCCTGATGGAGTGGCCATTCCGACGATCGTTCCGACCATGTGGAAATACATGGAAAGAGTCTCCGGCGCAATATAGGGCGCTGCCGCTGCGGTGGCCGTTTGAGCTACCGGCATTGCCTCCGGAGGAAATGTAGAGTTGGTTGGAGATGTCATCTGCGCTGAAGCATTGCTGCCTTGCGAGGATTTTTTATTGTCATCTTTTTCCTCTGACTCTTCTTCAGGGAATAAAGGCGCGGCGTCGGAAGCTGTTTCGTTCTCTTCAGCGATCGGCGCAGGCGCTCCGGACATGTCTTTCGTTGAGCGGGCCTGAGCGGATGTTTGGGATTGTTTCCCACTGTTATTTTGTTGGGAGGTTCCGGTTTCTGCAGTTGCAGGGGCCGGAGGCAGGGCTGCGTTTACAGCGGTTGTTTGATCTGCGCTCTGTTTTTTATACTGCGATGAGGTATCTCCGCCTTTTGCTGTAGATTTTGAGCCTGCGGGGATAGTTTGAGAAGAAGGCGCAGTGGCTGCCGCCTGAGACTCTAATTCCGGCTTGCTGTCTGCAACAGTGCCTGTTTTGTACGGTGCTTGGCCCTTTTGCCCTTTTGCTGCGACAAAAGAAGCGGTTGGTTTTTTCTTTACAGGCGCATTTGGATTTTCGCTGGGAGCGGCTTGGGTGCTGTCCTGATCATCCTGTTGGTCTGTAGATTCATTGTAAGAGCGGGATGAAGATGCCGCTGTTTCTTCAAACACCGGAGCTTGCAAAGGCATGGCAGGAGGTTCGTCCAAATTGCTCCAAATCGTTT
>DALYFE010000069.1:0-289 GCA_031972195.1 Chlamydiales bacterium
CTCGAAATGGATTGCATTGTCTTTCAGATTGATCAAGATGGCTTTTGAATAGATGGCGCGGATTGCAATTGCTAAGCTCAAAGCGATCAATGTGAGGGAAAATCCTAGCCAGTGGCTTCCGGAGTGCAGAGCAAAAAGAAGCAAACCGCTCAAAAGCATTCCGGTTGCTTCAAAAAAGGAATCGTTGATAATCCGTACTTTCGATTTGATTTTTGTCGGTACCGCATTGGAAAGAAGGTTGAAGCAATTGTCCTCTACGGTAAACAAAATCCCATCGACGGCAATCAGT
>DALYFE010000069.1:345-8268 GCA_031972195.1 Chlamydiales bacterium
GACCCACCCCATGTAGACCGATAAGAAAAATAGAGGGGTTACAAGGATTGCATTGTTCAATCCGGCCCTTCTCACAAATCGGCTATATATGAAGAATCCAATAATGATATTGCACATGGAAATCAAGGCGCGGCATTTTCCTAAAAATGCGGCAATTTCTTTTTCTCCTCCTGCGCTGAAGGTTCGGTCAAACGATTCCATGTAGTTAAATTCTGTAACCGTTAGAAGAAGCTGCATGAATAGGCTTAACAGAAGCAGAATGATCGTAAACTTCGATCGGGAAATTAGCTTTACGACAGAGGCAAAGGAATCCCGGTTTCCGGAGAAAACCCCTTCGGCGCTATCGTCGTGAACGGCTTTTGATTTGCAAGCGATCCTTCTTGCTTCCAGGATTCCTCCGCAAATAGAGAGCGCGGAGCAGATAAGAAGCCCTGAAAATCCAATGGAATCAAGCAGAAGATTGATTGCAGTTCCCGCCAAAATCGTCCCAAAAAAGTAAGCTGCGCTGTAGATTGAGTAGACTCGTTTAGCGTCTTGCAAGTCGTGATATTGGTCTGTGAATGTCCAGGAAATTGCGATCATGACTGCAAAAAACATTCTTGAAGCGATCTTGAGCCCATACCAGAAAATATCCGGGGGCGTCCCTTCGACAAAAAATGAGGATCCAATGCAAATCGCGGCGCCGATCCCCATGGCAATCGTGAGGATCCGGTAAGGACTGGTCATTCTCAGGGTATAGAGCACTAAAGAAGAGACGCCGATCATTCCGGAGGCGATGCAAAGGTAGGTGATGGGGAGCGAAGCGGCTCCGACCCTTTCGAGGAACAAGCTGTCTGAAAGTGTGTCTAAGCAAGAACTGCCGAATGCCCAAAACATAGCGAGGCGGGCAAAACGGAATGCGTGGACGCCCTCGCCTGCATAGATTCCAAATGCCTTTCTAAAAAACCGCTGTATTCTATGCTCGATTTTTTGTACCTGCTGAAGTTAAAAATTTTCCTACCAATTCGTCGCTCAACTTGTTGTTCGCAACCTCTTTATTAAGAGATGGATGCGTTGGTTAAAAAATGTCCGTTCAGTTTGTTTTCCTGAAGAAAAACCAAGCTCGAACTGAACCGCTTAATAACGATTGCTATTGTAAAGCAAGGGGGATTTTTTCTATAGTACAGTTCATGAAAATTAGTGCTTCCCGGGTTGGATTTGTAGGATTTGGCCATATGGCGCAGATCCTGTTTCGATCGATTGATCTATCCAAGCTGATTCCGCGCTCTCAAATTCTCTTTACACGCCGCGACCAAGGGAAAATGAGACAAAATGAGCAGGAATTTGGAATTACCTCCGCCAGCCTCGAGACCTTAGTGGAAAGGAGCGATTTAATCTTCCTTTGCATACGCCCTCAGCAGGCAGATCAGGTTTTAGAGCATCTTGCTAAAATCGGGGTTTCGGGTAAGCGGATTGTTTCGATTTTGGCCGGTCTTAAAATTGCTTATTTTGAACAAAGGCTCCCTGGCGCCGCCGTGATCCGCGCAATGCCTAACTTGCCTGCCGAATTAGGGGAGGGGGTGACGATCCTGTCCTATGGGGCTCGGGCAGATCTTGAATTTTGCAGCTTAGTGAAACTTTTTTTTCAAAATATGGGGCTGGTCGTTGATCTGGCTGAACAGCATATGGACTTGGCCACAGGGATAGCGGGCAGCGGACCTGCTTTCGTCTTTTCATTGATCGAGGCGGCTGCCCGCCTTGGAGAGGCCGGCGGGATTCCTTATGAAAAGGCATTGAAAATTGCAGCTCAAATGTTTTTTGGTTCTGCGAAAGTGCTTTTACAAGACGGGGTTGATGTTTCTCATCTGATTCAAACAATTATCGTGCCGAATGGAACTACAGAAGCCGGTATGAAGGTGTTGAAAGAATCGGAGGTAGCAAAGCGCTTCGCGGCAGTTTTAAATGCCGCCTCTTTGCGTTCCAAAGAGATCTCGGAATCCTCTCATTAGAGACTATTAACGGATTTTCGTTTCGTCGAGTTTTTGGATTATTTTGGCCGATTTTCGAAGAAAATTTTGAGGGTCATATACGCAAGTTGATATTGCCCCCAAAATTTTGTTTAAAAATCGGTTCAAAAGAACCGAAAAATCAACAGAAAGAAAATCCGTTAACAGTCTCTTACAACTGAAAAATCGACCGAACCTTAGTTCAAAAGAGATCCATTGTCATTTTTTTCAACTAAAGCATTGAGAAAAACTTGCCATTCAGTGTAGAAAGGGAGGAATCTCTCACACTTTTTAGGTCTATGGATACAAAAAAACTAGTCATTATCGGTTCGGGGCCGGCAGGTTACACAGCAGCAATTTATGCCGCTCGCGCAAATTTAAATCCTCTTCTATTCGAAGGATTTATGTCAGGTCCTTCCGGAGGTCAGCTCATGACGACGACCGAGGTTGAAAATTATCCTGGTTTTCCAACAGGAGTTTTAGGTCCTGAGCTGATGGGTTTTTTCAAAGCGCAGGCAGAAAGATTTAACACGGCAATCCTAACGGAGGATGTTGAATCGGTTGATTTGTCAAAGCGCCCTTTCACGGTTCGAGGCGCATCAACGCAGGTTTTGGCTGAATCAATTATTATTGCAACAGGCGCTACGGCAAAAAGACTTGATATCGAAGGCGCCGGAGATGGAGAATTTTGGCAGAAGGGAGTAAGCGCTTGCGCTGTTTGCGATGGGGCAGCTCCCATTTTTCGCAATAGACCCCTCTTTGTGATTGGAGGAGGAGATAGCGCGGTAGAAGAGGCGATTTTTTTAACAAAATATGCCAGCCGTGTTTACCTTGTTCATCGCCGCGATCAATTGCGGGCATCAAAAATCATGGCAGATCGAGCGCTGAATCATCCGAAGATTGAAGTGTTATGGAATAGTGCAATTGACAAAGTCTTGGGAGATCAAATTGTTCGAAAGGTTTTATTGAAAGATTTAAAAAGCGGCAAGATAATAGAAATGGATGCAGGGGGACTCTTCTTTGCAATTGGACATCAGCCGAATACGGGGTTTCTAAAAGGTCAATTGAAGACAAATGAAGTGGGATACATTGTAGTAGAGCCGGGTTCCACCCGTACTTCTTGCGAAGGCGTTTTTGCCGCGGGAGATGTGCAGGATCCTACATATCGGCAGGCAGTGACTGCTGCAGGAAGCGGCTGTATGGCGGCATTGGATGCAGAGCGTTGGCTCACAGAAATGGGAATTGAATGAGACGGTGGTTGTTAGGGATCGCTTCTTTTTTGTGTTCGGCATCCGGATCCGCCGTAGAGTCGCTCCCGTGGTTTGGCGATGTTTTCGAATTCCATTTTCTTGGGTCTTATTCCTATAGTTGGTTTCATTCCGTTCAAAATGCCAAACCTCCTTTCCATCAGTTTTTTCAATCGAACCTTGCTTATTTCGGTCTTGATTTTTCTCCCTCTCCGGTATGGAACATTGATACGGACTTGCAGTTTGCCGATACAAGCGCTATGTCCTTTAATTTCCGGACGGCTGCCGTGCAGGTTCGTTACTTGTGGCTCGATGACATCATCGGAGATCCGATTAGTTTGGCAACCGGAGGAAGTATTCGGGCAACCGGAAGCAGCAGCCTCAAAGATGTAAGCTGCCCTTCTCACGGAAATGTTGATTTTGAGGTCAATTTTTCGTTAGGGAAAGAGTTTGATGTTTCCGATACCTGGCGTTATCGCGCTTGGGTATTTGGCGCAGTCGGTCATGCAAATCGAGGATCTCCCTGGGTGCGCGCAATCGCTTCTTTTGAAATGAATGTCTCAGATCTCCATAAGTGGGCCATTTATGCCAGCGGAGTGAATGGCTATGGACGCCATACTCACATTGATGTCGATCATTTCTATGGATATGCCCGGATTCGGGAAAAAGCGATTGATCTAGGTCTGCGCTATGGATATCGTGTTGGAGTTTGGGGAACGTTGCGCCTTGACTACTTACATCGGGTCTTGGCGAAATCAGCTCCCCAAAATGTCAACACATTCATGTTGAGTTGGCTCTTGCCGTTTTCTCTTTAGGCCTGTGCGAATCCATCTTGTGTATAAAATTTGGATGTTTCCCCGTTTAACAGGTCAATTGTTTGCTGCAGATGCCATCCGGATAAAATTTCTTGTGATTGCAAATCTCTTGAATTTTCTCCTCCAACAACAAAAACATGATCGATTCCTTTCGATTCTTTTGTGTACGGATCAATATTTGTTTTCCAGGGAGAGTGGAGACTGAAGTCTGAAAAGCCGGCTTTTCGGTAGGCTGCAATCATTTCGTCTCGTTCGAAATTATTATCTCCCACAGCAATGGTGGTATCTCCCGGCTGATGCTGTTTGCGAACGTAGTCGGCAAATTCTTCTTTAGCAGGCAGGGCCGGATCTCCCGGGATATGGGCATTGATGATTCTTAGTGACTGTCCTTGTTCATTCGTAAATGATACATTTTGTAAAGGACGGTTCGGAACGCTCGGATATGCAGATGTAGTTGTTTCTGAGCGATCAGGACAATAGTTCAGTTTTGATTCGTTATAGAGAACTACGTCTTGGTCTTTTCTTGCGAAATCAAAGCTTCGGATCATTTTCCAGTTCGAGGGCATTCTCTCTTCAAGGTATTGCAGAAAGGGCAGTCCGCATTCCTGCAGGGAAACGATATGGCCTTTTTCCATCATATTTTGAACCATTTCGGCAACTACCGTATCCCGTTTAGTCAATCCGCTTTTTTCATCGATGACAATATCCAAGTCGGAAATGAGAGAACCTTTGAGTCCTTGGGAATCTTGATTTGTGACCCAGTCCATATAAATGTTATTTAACACATTCCAACTGATGATGCGTGTGCCGTTAACTTCAACGCCGATAGGGAGGTGGTCGGATGGGAACCTCCATTTTTCATGGAGTTCTCCAACGTGGATTTTTTTGATGGCTTCGGAAATCTCCCAATTTCTTTGCAGAAGCTGGTATTGAGTATGCGTTTGTTTGCCTCGAATTGCGGCCATAAGCAGAGAAGCTGACCCTTCTATCCATCGGTCTTGTTTGAATTCATCTCTGGATTGGATGAGGTTCATGAAAGTCTGTATTCCAAAGGAAATCACGGAAAGCTCAAGTCCGCCTCGGGAGATCAATGCCAGGTAAACCAGGTGGTTCAATATTTTTATTGCAGATTTTGAGGTTTCTTCCCAGCTTGTTTGGTTTTGCATAGTTTTTATTTCAAGGAGGATATCTTGAGCTGTAGAAAGAGCTATGCCTGCCCGGTGTTGGAAAATACTTCCAACTAAAGCTGCAACGGCAATGGCTTTATGCATCAAGGCTTCATTTGTGCTAGTGTCGATATTCCAGGCACGTAGAGAGCCCATGATGAGGGACATGGGATATCGCAACCACGGATTCAAGCTAAAAAATGGCAATGCAGCTACAGAAACTCTTTTCAAAAGATCTGTTTGTGGATTCACATCATGCGTATAATCTCTGATGTAAATAGAATCTTTATACTCTGATATTTTTGCTGACATTGTAACTCCATTTCTTTGTTCTGAAATTATGTCAGCAGGATACAATGAATGTTCTGTTTTGTAAATTAATAATAATTAATTTTATTAAAGTTATTGCTAAAGATATTATTAATGGCTGGACCAGATGGCCACGGCCATTGCATAGTTTGTGCAATGGCTGATGGAGAGAAGAATGATTGGATTCCCAAAGCGCTTGTTCGCTTCTATACTAAAATGAACAACAGGTTTTCCCTTCTCGTCATTGAGGATTTCAAAGTCATGCCAGGCGAGATGGGCTCCGAAGCCTGTTCCTAATGCTTTTGCAACGGCCTCTTTCGCTGCGAATCTTCCGGCAAAATGGGGAGTTGGATTCTTGTATTTATAGCAGTAATCCTGTTCTTTTTGGGTAAAGAGGCGATTGAGAAAATGCAATCCATGGCGATCTACACTCAGCTGCATTCTCTCGATTTCAATGATGTCGCTGCCAATGCCTTTAGTCATGGCCTATCATCTTCATCATCGTCATAATCGAAATGGCTGTCTTTTTCAGCGAGGGCATTGCAAAAAATCATACGCCCGGAAGCGGTATGTTTTACGGACAATACTTGGGCTTCAATGATCTCTCCAATGAAGTCTCCGCCGCCGTTCACAACAACCATGGTTCCGTCATCCAGATAGCCTACTCCCTGGCGAGGCTCTTTCCCATATCGTTGGATTTTCACTTTGATATGTTCGCCTGTTTGCATGAGCGGCTTTAGGGCTTTGGACAACTCATGAATGTTAACGAAGCGAAGGCCTTCGATTGGAGGCATCTGAACTTGGCTCGCATCGGCCGTTAAAATATTGGCGTCAAGGAGGCGGGCAAGTCGGATCATTTTACTTAAAGGATCTTTGACTTCCGGAAAATCGGTGTCGTTATAGCGAAGTTCGAGACCTTGGATTTCTTCCAGTTTCTTTGCCGCTTCGAGGGCTCGTTTTGCTTTAAGACGGGTTTGTTCATCCAATGTTTCGGCTTGGGCATAGAGATCTTTAATGACGAAACGAGGGAGTATGAGGTGGGAATCTAAGAGTCCTGAAGTAGAGAGGTCGATAATGCGGGCATCCGAAAGAATAGAAGCATCGACCAGGAAGTCCTTTTTCTTGCGGGCCATTGCGCTGAATTTTACGAATGGAATGCTGATATATAGTTCATCCGACGCTCTTAGCGTCATGAGGGTTCCGGTATAAATCCCAAACAGGAACAGTAGGATTTCAATGATCTCCAAGGCGGGAATCGAAAGCTGGATGGATCCTGCGCTGATTTGTAGGATTGCGGAAAAAATAAGCACTAAGGCTTGTCCCATCAAATAGCCGAAAAACAATCCGATCACGACAATGTTGAATGAGCGGAGATTGAATCGTTTGAAAATGGTATCGAATCCAATGAGCAAAAGGCCAAAGCCACATCCAAGGAGAACCCCTACGCTTAGTTTCGCAAAAGAAAAGCCATTAGGCCCGGAAACCATATAGAAGGTTAGAAAAAATACACACAGGGCCATGAAGAGAATTCGGGTAAATGCAAGCGCGACATTCATAGAAGAAACTCCTTAAGTGGAATTGAGTGCATTTTAGACTGGAGGTATATTTTTGTCGACAGGATTTAAAAAAATCTTAATATGTTTGTTTTTTTTTCGTATTCAGATATAATCACTTGGGATGAAACATCGTGGATGGATTGCTTTTTCCGGTTTGATTTGGCTTGCAGCAGGAATTTCCCTCATGCATAAGGGATTAAAATTTGTTGCGGACGCCCGCTATTTTCCTGACGCATTTTGCGTTCGTTTTCAAGAGCGGTTTGGTTCTGTTCAGGCCGCAGGGACTGCTCTCATTGCAGTTGCCTTATTGATTGGGTTTATCAAAGGCCGCTTTGTTTTGGCAAAGACGGTTCGCAGAGTTTCTTTTCGGATTCAGTCTCTTCCGTTGCCGATTAAAATAACATCTCTTTACACGCCATCTTATTTGATCCTTCTGGGATCGATGATGGGGCTTGGTTTTTTGATCCGTTTTATTCCTATGCCAACGGATATTCGCGGATTTATCGATGTCGCAATAGGCTCGGCGCTCATCAATGGAGCTATGCTTTATTTCCGCGCAGCCCGCGGCTCTTTGCGCGTTAATTAGCCAGGTTATTTGTGGTAAGGGCTGCCTTTTGCAATTTCCATTGCCCGGTAGAGCTGCTCCACTAATATAATCCGCACCATTTGATTTGTGAACGTAAGAGGAGAGAGGCTCCATCGCCACCGGGCTTGTTTTAATACTGTTTTCGGCAGCCCTTCAGGCCCTCCGATTGCAAACGCAGATCGAATCCCCCGTTGGATCCATTTTTCGCTAAACGCTTCACTGGAAAGAGCTTCTCCCTGGATATCAAGGGCGATCAGAT
>DALYFE010000069.1:8278-9627 GCA_031972195.1 Chlamydiales bacterium
CTGGATTGCGATTTTGTCCTGGCTCAAATCGACGCCGCTTTCCTTTTTGAATTCTGCAAGAATCCATTCGATTTGCAGTCTGCCTTTCAGGCGTTTTTCATATTCGGCCAGAGCGGCTGTCAGCCAAGGTTCCTTACATCTGCCTTGAGCGATTATTTTGACTTTAAACATGCGGCTCCTAACAATGGTTTTATGATCTTTTCTTACCTGTATTGGGATCCGAAAGCAGAGCTGTTCAATATCCCTTGGATTAACGTCCCTGTATTTTGGTATGGCATTTTTTTTGCAGCAGGGTTTTGGCTAGGATTTCTCGTATTTGTTCGGATACTTCTCTCCTATTTTCGGCATCTTCCTTCTTATCGGCAACTGAAAGATGCAGAACTTAAAGCAAAAGTGCAAAAGATTGCGGATCGTCTGACGGTCTATATTGTGATTGCGACATTGGTAGGAGCGCGTCTTGGACATTTCTTTTTTTATGAGGAGCCCTCTGAATATTTTGCAGACCCTTTAGAGATTTTTCGCATTCGCAACGGAGGATTGGCAAGCCATGGAGCTGTAATAGGCATTCTTCTTGCCACTCTTTTATTCCGTTATCGAGTTCGAAAAGAATTTCCTCAGCTCACTTGGATTCGCATCTTGGATTTTCTTGCGGCTCCTGCGGCTTTGGCCGGATCCTTCATTCGTATTGGAAATTTTTTTAATCAAGAAATTTTAGGCACGTTTTCCGACATGCCTTGGGCAGTTGTGTTTGGCCATCCGGCAGACCACAGTTTCCCATCTCCCCGCCATCCGGTGCAGCTCTATGAGGCGATTGGGTATTTTGCAATATTTTGTCTTCTTTGGCACTTAAGCAGGAAAGCATCGATTTTGGCCTCTCAGGGCAAGTTGATAGGTCTTTCTTTGATTCTTATTTTTTCTTTTCGTTTTGCAATGGAATTTTTTAAAATCGAACAGAGTCATTTATTGACGTCTTCCTATCTTACGATGGGCCAATTGCTTAGCCTTCCGGTCATTTTGCTTGGATTTGGTTTTTATTTTTGGAGACCGAACCGTTCTCATTCTACGTTTTAAAAAATATAAATTTCTTGTTTTTAATTAATTTTAATATTACAATTTCTAAGAATTAAAAAATAAATTACGTGAGTGTGGTTTTATATGTCTGCTGTTTCTTTCTCTTCTGGAAACTTTGCAAATGCTATTTTAGATTTGCAGAAAACCAATTCTAATCCATTACTTGCTTCTTCAGAAAAGTATCAAATGGTTTCGGAAGAAGTTCAAAAAATCATAAATTCTTTCCAATCTTGGGATGAGAAACGGCTTGCATTACAAAACCTTGCATATGACGCTCT
>DALYFE010000070.1:0-9589 GCA_031972195.1 Chlamydiales bacterium
ACCGGAGCTTGCAAAGGCATGGCAGGAGGTTCGTCCAAATTGCTCCAAATCGTTTGGGATTGGGGGAGCGGAGAGGTGTTGTAATTATCGGGACTCGACGTCCCTGCAAGAGAGGTCGAGGGCGCCGGAGAATAGGAAACATTTGGGACTGCAGTCTGGTTCAGCGAGGTTTGCAGCGATGCATCGGGGGTAGGTTGCGCCATAGGAGAGGGAGGCGGCGCTGCGGACACTTTTTTCGAGGTGTGATTCGAGGTGTGGTTCGAAGATTTGAATAATTCGAAAGGAGTCTTCGGCTCTTCTATGGGAGATGGTTTGGGCTTTTCGACCATCTCTCTAAAACGGCGTCTTTGCTCATCCGGATCGATTTCAGAAGTTTTTTCAATGCGTCTTTCTACATCTGTTTGGTTATTGGCAGTAATATTTGGTTTATTGGGTTGAAGATTTCTCGGTGGGATCGAGGGGACGGGACCGTCTGCCATGGGTTCTCCTTGTGGGCACATTCTAGATATTATCCGTTTTCGTTTTTTTCCCGTTCTTTTTTTCGCAATTCTTTATCTCGTTTGTGAATCAGGTGTGTCGATGATCCTTGGTCGTCTTGTTCCACGCCTTCTTTTTGCTCTATCCAATATTTGGTTTCTTTTTCCCATTCTTTTTTATGAATTTCAAGTTTTTCTAGATCTTTTTTCTTTTGAAAAAGATCGTCTGTTGCAAGGTCGACTTGTTTTTGCGCAGCATCAACGACTTTTTGCTGTTCTGCAACTTTTTTTTCTTTTTCCGCGAGATTTTCCTGTACTGTTTTTAAATAGTTTTTGGCGTCGAGGATTTTTTTTGGGGTGGGCTCTTCATCGAGTTCTTGGCGCAGCTGCTCGAGTTTGGCCGTTTTATGTTCGAGCACCTTGTCCCTTTCTTGAGTCAAGTCGAACAGTTTTTCGTAAGCCTTTTCCAAGATCTGTTTTTTTTCTTCCAGAATCTTCACAGCCGCATCAAAACGATTCTTTTTAATAGAGATCATTTGTTCTAGCGGATAGACCAGGGGCTTGTTCATTAGACCTCTTGCATAACTAAAGTTCTGTCGATTTTTCGGTTCTTTTGAACCGATTTTCGATCAAAAATTGAAAGGCTGTATACTTGATGTCGATACAGCCATTCAATTTTTGATCGAAAATCGGCCAAAATAATCCAAAAACTCGATGAACCTCTAGTTACGCAAGAGGTCTATTGGACCTCCCTCGAAATTATATTACTTATGCGAAGAGGGATTTTAGCGCCTTAATTGTGTCAGCCATAGTAACTTTTTCTTCTACTTGCTGCTTTAAGAACCGGTTGACCTTGTCTATGTATTTTAGAGCAAAATCGGCGTTTTTGTCCGATCCGGGCTTATATTCTCCGATCCGGATCAACAATTCATTTTTTTTGTAATTTGCTAAAACTTCTCTGATTTTTCCAACGAGATCGAGATGTTGCCGATCGACAATTTGGGAGAGAACCCGGCTAACGGAAGCCAGTACGTCGATTGCGGGGAAATGATATTGTCTAGCCAATTCTGAAGAGAGAATAATATGGCCGTCGAGAATGGAACGCACCTCGTCTGCCACAGGCTCATTCATATCGTCTCCTGCAACGAGCACCGTATAGAATGCCGTGATCGATCCTTTATCTGAATTTCCGGAACGCTCAAGCAGTTTCGGAAGTGTGGCGAATACGGAAGGGGTGTATCCGGCCCTGGCAGGAGGCTCTCCTGCGGCCAGTCCGATTTCTCGTAACGCTCTGGCAAAACGAGTGACGGAATCCATCATCAGGATGACCGATTTGCCTTGATCGCGGAAGTATTCGGCAATAGCGGTTCCTACATAGGCTGCATTGAGCCGCATCTGCGCAGCCTGATCGGAGGTAGAGACAATGATCACGGAGCGTTTCATCCCTTCTTCTCCGAGGTCGTTTTGCAAAAATTCGCGCACTTCCCGACCTCTCTCTCCAATTAAAGAGATAACGTTCACATCAGCTACTGCATTGCGGGCAATCATGCCAAGCAGGGTCGATTTTCCAACGCCTGCAGCAGAAAAGATGCCGATGCGCTGGCCCTTTCCGCAGGTCAGTACGCTATCGATACAGCGGACTCCGACAGAAATAGGTTCTTCGATGAGACTTCGTTTGAGAGGGTCCGGAGGGGCGTTGATAACGGGATAGCTATCAGTGAGTTCAAGGGGTCCATGAGTCTCTTCATCAAGCGGTTGTCCCAGTCCATTTAAAACTCTGCCTAAAAGCTGAGGCCCTACTTTGATCTGCATCGGAATGCGCAAGGGGATGACCTCCGAGGAAGGCCCGATTCCTTTCATATCTCCCAAGGGGGAGAGGAGAACTTCATCTTTAGTGAATCCGACGACTTCGGCAGCCAGAGGTTCTCCCTGCCTTTTGATGAGGCACACTTCTCCCATTTTCACTTGAGGGATGATCGCCCGAACGAGCATTCCGATTACTTCCGTAATTCGGCCGTGCACAGTTGTTAGTTCAACCTCTTCGAGGTGGCTGATTAACTGATCGAAAGAAGGAGGCAATTCCATGAATCACTTTTACAACTGGATGTTCATGATCGTAGTAATGGAACTAATCACTTTGCTTAAAAGGGTCGAGGAGTATTCAATTTCCTGCTGAGCCAAATTCATTTTGACCTGCATGAACATCATGTCTCCTGCGTTAAGCTGCTTTCCCGATGCCGACATTTCCTGCAGTTTTGCATGAATCGCATCAAATTGGTTTTCGCCATCATTTACGTAATAAATAAATCTTTCTAAGGGCCCCCCTTGCGAAGGCACCTGTGTTTTCGGCGTTTCAACACCAATTTTATCCGCAGCGGCTCTTGCGTAGGTTTGGGAATCGGTTAATTTATTTTTTAGTAAATGCGCTTGAGAGCGCTTTAGTTTGAGATTGGGCGTGTCGAGCTGCTGTTTGACGGTTCCTAAGGTATCTTGCGCAGTTCTTGCCTGGTCCTGCAATGTTGTGAGCGTAGGGCCGGTCGTTTGCATATTGGTTGGACGGGCGATATCCATGGGACTTGGAGCGCCCCCGGTTCCTTGGGTTCCCTGAGGAGCCGTTCCCTTTTGCATGTAGGATTCAAAGCTGTTCGATCCCGACGGAGGTTGTCCAATGGCGCGATCCGGCTCAAGCGATTTTGCGCCGGAAATAGCGCCCGGACTTTGGTCGGGAGGAGGGGTTTCTGGCGTGGTCATTTTCCTGCAGGCCCTGGTGTTTTTTTAACATATTTTTCGATGAACTCCAAAGAGGTCTCTGCAAGATTTTTAACGAGAGGATCCTCTGCCGAGTGCGCTGTTTTTTCGAGGATTTTCTCGCTCTTTCCCACCATATTCGGCATAAGTCCCATGCAAAGTCCCAAAAATGCTTTTGCCATGTCATTGTGAGGTTCTTTTTCAACGACTTTTTCGAATATATGGACCGCTTGCTTCAATTCCAGTTTGTGGAGGTGAAGATATCCAAACCCAATTTGAGGCAGTACGTTATCCGGATTTAACAATTCTCCTGCTTTGAATAGTTTTACGGCAGTGTCTTCATCTGCCTGATTGACAGCGATAAAGCCCGCTTCCGTAAATAAAAGCCAGTCTTCTTGATAGTGTTTCCATGGTGTTGTCATACGCTATGCCTCATTTAAGGTTATTGTGTGCGTTGGTTAGATACGGCTTTGTTGATCACCGTGTTGACCTGAGCAATCAGGTTTGAGATCGAGTCGCCGATCTGAGTAATCTGGCTCATTTCAAACTGGAGCAAAATGAACGAGCCCGGAGTGGCTGTACTAATATTACTCGCCAAGGCATTGACCTGGACTGCGAGGCTTGATTGAAGAGCTGAGTAGCTTTTAATTAAAGAGCTAAACGATAAACTGCACTTGTCGCTCATGCTTTATTCTCCTGAATTCGCGGTTTTCTTTAATACTTTTTGTAAGGCTGTATAACCGTGCAGAAGAACTCCTAAACGGTCGAAATCTTTCTCATTTGCCCCTTCTCTGAGCAGCTTTTTAAGTTCGCTAATGTTTTTCTCTGCTTTTTGCAAAAGCTCTTTTTTGTAGCCTGGCTGTTCGTGGATCTTTTTTTCTAGATCGAAAACAAACCGTTCTCTCTTATTTCTTTTTTCCAATCCAAACATATTTTACTCCGTTCAATGGACAAAGTCCAGTTTCATCGATTGTAATTGATTTTA
The DNA here is from genome assembly GCA_031972195.1 of Chlamydiales bacterium. Lineage (GTDB taxonomy): Bacteria > Chlamydiota > Chlamydiia > Chlamydiales > SM23-39 > DALYFE01. The sequence continues at coordinate 4,210 of DALYFE010000070.1, forward strand.
TATTTTATCCCATCTTTTTCAAGTAGAATCGTACTTGGATCAATTTCAGTGATGGTCATTCCGTTGATTGCATCGCCTAAAACATAGATTTTTCCGTTCAGGACAGCTCCATAGCCTGAGTGATCATGCAGTGCTGTTCCCGATACTTGAAATTGTTGGGAAATATCGATCGCTGCCAAACTGGCGGCAGTTGCAAAGTTTTTTACCTGGGAGACTCCTCTTATCGAGTCGATGTCTTTAACGAGCTGTCCCAGCGCATCTTTCATTTTATCGCTGTAATTTCCGGAAAGGATGACGATGCCGTTTCCGTATTGAAATGTAAGAGCGCTGAATCCTTTCATTTGAAGCAGCGCCTGAATTTGCGCATTGAGGTTTTCTCCGACAACGACTTGATTTTCCAAACGGTCGAGATAGGGGAAGTTGAGATTCAGATATTCCGACAGCTCCGCCGCTTCAGCATTCGTGTCTACATATCCGACCGCAATAAATGCTCCCGGTTTTTGCGTCTGAATAGAGGCGCCGCGCAAATCGGGGTTGGCGCTTAGGACATCGTTCATCATTTTTGCAACCATCTCATCGATGATGACATTGTCCTCGACGCTTGTGACAAAATCCATGGTTCCTACGCGGTATTGCAATTCCTGCGCATCGACCGCTGTGAGTACATGGCCCACTAAAAACAGCTTTCCGCTTGCCGGATTGAACGAAAACTGCACGGCAGGGAATTTCGCAAGGGATTTTTCTATCTGTCCTTTTGGTTCTTTGTGGGCCACTTCTACTTGTTTTGACTTAAATAAAGAAAAAAAGGAGATGAATATGATTAGAAAGATTGCTGCAAACGAACCTGCCGCTACCAAGTGTTTGCGAGGGATCGGTTCCTGTTTCCAATCAACTCTCTCTTCGATCGGTTCTGATTCGGCAGGCATTTCTGCCGGAAGTTCCGACGCTTTTGCGTGTTCATACGCAGACATTGCCGGGGAGTAGATCGTTTCTTGAGGCTCTTCCCGATCGACCACCAGGAATACAGTCGTTCCCAAAGCTACGAGATCTTCTGCCAAGATCGGCGTTTTCTTGTCTATCGTAGTTCCGTTGACCACCGTTCCGTTTCGCGATCCGAGATCTTCAATGAACGCAGTTCCGTCGGCTGCGATTTCCAGCCGAGCGTGATTTCTGGAAACGCTTAAATCCTGAAAGACGATGTCGCATGAAATCGGATCTTTTCCAATCGTATAGCTGCGATCTTTTTCCAATCCGATTTCCGCTCCCGCATTCGGTCCGGAAATGACTTTCAGCAGTAGCGGAGTGTCTGAAAGGAGTTGGAACGGAAATTGTTCTTCTTCTTCGGCATCCTCAAAAATCGTATCATAGGCGCTGGATTGCGATGCGGTTTCCCGTTCGTCTTCTTTTTCTCCAAAAATGGGCAAATCGTCGGAGGGTTCTTCCAATGATCCGAAAATATCATCATAGCCATCGGTTTTGTCTTTTTTCGGAATAGGTCTTGCCGGCTGGACCTCTTGTTCGGAAAACAGGAACACTGTTTGTCCGATTTGGACTTTGTCTCCCTCTTTTAATAAAAGAGGCTCATCGACCAGATGATGGTTGACGTGCGTAGGAGTAACCGTGCTTAGATTTTCTAGATAGATGCCTTCTGCAGAGCGGACTAATCGGGCATGTCTTCTAGAAACGGTGGTGTCGTTAAGAACAAAGGAAGCTTCGTCAGGATCTCGCCCAATGATCCATTCGTCCCCTTGTTCTAGATTTAAGATGAGCCCTCTTTGAGGACCTTCTTCTGCGATCAAATGCGCTGGCATCGATTAGTACATTGGTTTTTCGTTTTCAAACTTCGCTATAGCATTTCGCCAATAGATCACATGGTTGACAAATTCTTCGAACGCTTCTTTGAAGACTTGATAATTTATCTCATACGGCAATCCAAGCGACAGTGTCAAGTTCTTATCGTTTCGATCTAATCCAATTCGCGCATTTCCGGTTCCCTGTCCCAGTAAGTTAGCTTTCATTAGATAAATAAAAAGATCTTCTCTTCTCGATGCAGGGCATGCGGCAATGACCGATTGCATGCCAACTCCCGGATCAAGATCGGTAAGTGCGACATGGATATCAGGAGCAAAGCGAAAGATGTTTCCTTCATTTAATTTGGGAACAGTTTCAATTGACAATTCGGCGCAGAGTTTTTCCAGGAATTCTTGGACCATATGCTCAGCACCTCCGCCTTATTATTCTCAGTTGCGGAAAAAAAAGGAAGGGAATTGTGAGGGTTTTTTCTGTCGGCAATAGAATACGGGATAGCTTCTTAGCGGCTGTCGTTGAAAAACTCGGCTGCAATAATCCGCAAAATCAACAGGAGCTTGTTTCAACGACTATCTCTTAATTTCGAAAGAGATCTAACTCCAGCTTTTAAGTCGGGGTGCTAGATCTTTTCGGAACTTTTAAAATCGCTGCCCTCGTCTGTATATTCGTCCCGATATTAGACTCAGGAGGACGATTTTAAATCTCCTCGAAAACCTCCGGGTTCTTGAGAGAAAGCGATTTTACGGCGCCAATCTTAGAAATGCTCTTGTATTAAAAACACTAAAATAGTTTTTAGTGATATTGTTTTGTTAGATTGATTTGTTTTGTATCGTAAATTCATGTTTTGTTAAACTGTCTGTTAATTTAATGAAGGTTATTTTTTATGTGTATTTTAGGGATTTCGGGTTATAGGCTTGAAGCGAACGACTCACGTAGGCAATCCGGCCAGGATTTGTCTAAAGTTTCTTTGAAAAATCGCGCTGGAATTGTTGCGGCGCATCGATCCTATTCTCGCTCTCCATCGCCTTTGTCAATCCTTTCACTATTGAGCGCTTTGTCAAATCCGATGATTTCCAGGCAGATGGATTATAATCGACCTGCCGTACTCATTTATAGACAGGTAAGGGCTAATGGGAAAGGCATTGTCATAAATCCGGTGAAGGTTTTTGAAGGAAAAACACAAGCCGACAGCTTCGTCTCTAAAGACCCCGTCCTCCCGTCTTTGTCGAGTTTGCCGTGGTATAAAAACGGAAAGAAGGTGGCTGTCGCCGCTGCCGGCATGATTGGTTTGGTTGGGGGTGCTTTTTTGGCCCTCCGTACGAAGGATTCCGAGGGGATATGTCCTTGGGTCCACAAGCGTTTGATCGCGCCTCTTCGTTGGGAGCTTCCTCTGCTTTCCAATACAAATCTCGATGATCAGCTGTCTCATGGGGGTATTTCTCGTGCTGAGGCGTGTAAAAATTTTCTTAAATTCCTTCCTTTTAATAATGCTCTCTTCTGGAATCAATTCTTAGGAACTACTTCCGGCAGTTCGGCATTTACGATGGAGCAGCAAGAGGTGGATGTCGGCACATGCTTGGCAATGCCTGCTTCCGAGTTTCCTAATGGTAATGCAGCGATTGATTTAGCCCCCGTTTTGTCTTTGGCGGCAGTTCACGCGCCGGATTTATCCGAAAAGGAGAAAAATGAGCCGGTAGATTTACATCTGCCAAATCCCGGCGCTCCCAGCGCAGACCTTGGTCAAAGAGTCCTCATTGGTCCCCAAGAGAAAAGCGTTGCAGGTAACCTGAAAAAAGAATCGAATTCTCGGAAGGAGCTTCGCGAAAAGGCGGAAAAAGCAGAGAAGAAACGTCTCAAAGAAGAGAAAAAGCTCCGCAAGGAGATGGAAAAAGCAGAGGAAGAGCTTCGCGAAAAGGCGGAAAAAGCAGAGAAGAAGCGCCGTAAAGAAGCTTTGAAAAAATAAGAACAAGAACCTGTGCGTGAATTTTCTCCCTGTCGATTTTTGAGGCGGCTTCCAAGAAAATGGTTAGTCGAGCATTTGTTTTTTCAATTTCTTTTTCGCATTAATTAAATAATTTTATATTATTTCATATATCTCGATATAAAATCACCTGATTGTTAAAATGAATGCACAAAAAAGGTGGTTTTATGAATTCTTTGGCTATTTCTGATTATAAATTAAAAGAGAATACTTCTTTGCAGAGGGATGAGCCTGTAGTAGTTTCCGGTTGGAAAGGCCGTTCTGTAGAAATATTAACTAAAACAGCTCTTGTTTGTGGATCTGTTTTAGCAGGTTCCGTATTTGCTACGGCCAGTGCAATTTATTCTAAAATTATTTCTGGAGTAATTATGCTCGGGTTTGCTGCTTTAGCGGTCGCAAGATGGGTCAGTTCTCCTCTTGTCAATCGAGTGGACGTTCCGGAAAATGCAAATCAGGCGGTAGAGGCGCAATCAATTCCTTTAGATCATCAGGCAGGCGAGACTGAAAATATTTCTACACCTCCCGTAGTTGATCTAGTCTGGTATAAAGATGGAAAAAAGGTTGCAGGAGCGGCTGCAGGCGCAATGGCCCTGGCCGGGATTTCTGTTTTAGCTTATGGTCAGTTGGCCGATCAGGAAGGTATGTGTCCTTGGACCCGCAAAGGCTTGATCCCCCCAGCTCCTTTTGAGCGCCCGCTGTTGTCTAACTCTGGTATTGACGATCCATTTTTACAGGAAAAACTTGCAGGATCTGCAGCAGCGAAAAATTTTATTAAGTACCTTCCTTCCAATCATGCTCTTTTCTGGAATCAATTCCTCGGCACTAGTCCTGCTCTGAGCGTTATGCAGGAAGAAGAGCTGGTTGCAGCAGACTTTGTTGCAGAAACGGAGTCGTTCCTGGAAATAGAAAAGGGACTGGTTAGCCAGTCTCGAGATGATCTTGAGAACAGCTCGAATCGTGTAAACAATAATATAATCAATCCTCAGCCGTTGTTGCAAGCGGATCCCCTCCCCCCAGCAGCTAAGCGCTATAAATTGTGTCAGGGTGTCAGCCCAGAGACTTCGCGGCTGCAAGGGTGCAAATCCGTAAAGAACCCGGATACAGTGGTTTTGCAGGGGGATCAGCGCCTTTGTGAAATTTCATCGACAACCCATTCAGATGGACGTAAGACCTGGAGACCTCTGAATTGCACAACAGGAAGCTCCGGTGTGAGCATTGAGGAGAAAAGGCCAATCGATGCGAAGGAATTTCTTGAAGGCCTGGAGGCATTCCTGTCGAGAGAAGAGGAGCAGCGTAAGCGAGTTGAAGAAGGTCTTGAGGACAGTAAAGTCCATGTAGGGGTTATAATGAATCCTCAGTGGTTATTGACGGGTAATTCGACTCAATTGTTGTAACCGGGACGGAGAGCCTCTCTTCTTTTAGAAGAGGGGTCTTTAGATAGATTTTTAATATAGATAGACAAGGGGTTTTTGCCTCTTGTCTTTTTTTTATGCTGCCAATAAATTTTTTTGGCAGGCGGCTTGCGGGAATCGTTCCTTGATTGGATTGAAGAATCTCCCCCATGAATGGAGGTGTTTTTTAAGAAATGAG
>DALYFE010000071.1:0-2669 GCA_031972195.1 Chlamydiales bacterium
GGCCAAAATAATCCAAAAACTCGACGAAACGTTAAATCAGAGATTGTCTCTAAAGTTCAAGATCACACAAATATTGTCAGACGTCTTGTGTTAATTGGCCAAAAAATATATAAAAATTTCTTTCATTTAACGGAGGTATCTTATGTACACCAATCCCCTTGACTCAACTGCACAAAGCTTAAGCACTTGGAATGAAGCGCACTCTTTGGAAAGACCGGAGCGAAGAGTTGAAAAACTTTCCCTAACCAACAACAACGAAGCACAAGATAGAACACAAGAAGTAAGAGTTCGCGCTATGCCGCCTGCTCAGGCAGCTTCCATGGAACGATTAAAAGGAAGAGCTACCATCGGCGCCCATAGAACCCAATCGATGCCGAATTGGTTCAACTTGTAAAGAAATCGCCGCTGTTTCATAGTCATTCTATGTTCTTTGCAGATGCTGTTTTTATCCCAAATGATCAGGGGGAGCTAATCTCTCTCGTCTCCCCTATTGCCGAAGCTACAGCTCCATTGCCTCCCACAGACATCGCAGCCACTTTGATGAAGATGCTGATCTGCATGGCAGCGCTTGCAGCCCTCCTCTTTGCAACCTATTGGTTTTTGAAAAAGCTCATCCAGAATCGACTCCAAAAAGGAGTCGGAGATCCCGCAATTTCCATTCTCGAAAAACGGATGCTGAGCTCGAAAACAATGCTCTATTTGATCGAAGTGGAAGGGAAGAAGATCCTATGTGCAGAATCTCATCTGGAGATTAAGGCGCTTGGCAATTTTCCTGCAGAACGACCTACTGAAGAGATCTATAACTCAGGTCCTGCCGCACCTGGAAATTGAGCTTCCCCTGGCAATATTGGTTTCTGGATTCTGTGAGACACCCCGCCTGCGAGAGCATAACGGCGTTCCAACAGAGTGCGGCCATTCACATACTGACACCGAAAAAGAATGCGTCCCGCATAAGCATATGCCTCTTCCGCTGAATACGTTGTCTTTTTAGCATCCCCCGAGACAAAAGCATCGATTTGCTGTGTAATCGCCTCTTGAGCAGGCGCCCGATCCACGCATTCCTTACAAGCTTTGGTCATGCTATTTTTAAAAGCTTCGTGACGATTCTCAACAACTGCAAATTCAATATCTCGTCGATACTTAGCGCGGATTGCATTAATCAGAAATGCGTTGGTAATTCCCTGAATTTCTCTGACCATTTCAATACGTTGTTTAGAGTTCAGCTCATCAGGATTTAGATAACTCTGTTTACAAAACGCTATCGCAGCATCTACTGCTTCTTTTCGTGCTGTCAAATCTAACACATCCTTTGAAATGTCAATATGAATGCCATCTGCCCAATCTCGGCAACATTTCTCTATATCCACTGTTGTTGGCGCATCTTTTAAAGCAATTTTTGGCGGAAATCCTAGTCGTGCATAGCAGAGCGTACCTCGATATTCTCCGGCGATGCGTTCCAGCTTTTGAACCCAAATATCCTCAGATGTCTTCGTTGCATCTAAGTGGTCAATACGCAGCTCTTTTAGACCTAATTTTTTACAAAGAGGTAAATAACCATGGCTATAAACTGCATTTCCTACAGGGTTTGGACCATCATAATCGCGAACGGGAGCGCCTGTCTTAGATGCTCTCATATTGGAATTTCTTTGAGTTCCATCAAAACCCTCAGGATCTAAGTTCGATGTAATAGAAACTACTGCAGTGCGATCAGGAAAGATCGCTGCATATTTAAGACGCCCATGATCTGCATTAATTGGGGATTTTTTTAAAAAATCGTCGATTGCCTGATGAACTTCTTTTGGAGTGATGTCATCTCTGTCTGCGAATTGCTCCTCTAAACATTTCCTTCCATAATCTTCATAAATCTGAGAACAGTCTGCATCAGTAAGCATATAAGCTGCGACTTGCAGAAAATTAATCGCTTGGCAGTCTTTTCTATCTTCAAGCTTCTGATATTCTGACATGGCCATGACTTCAGCAAGATCTTTTTTGATCCCTTCTATGCCGCCAAAAACAAATTCGCCATTCTGTAGTTTTGCGATTTTATCTCGAATCTCGATGGCTTTTTTCGCAATTTTTTTTCTTTTTCTAGTAGTTGGAAGGTCAGGATTATCTAAGAATAGTTCACATTCAAGGGAATGTAATGTGAGTCCAGTTCCGAAGTTTGATTCTTTCTCTCCCAATCGACTAGAAGAAAGATCGACATTTAGACTTTCGCCTAATGCTTTAATCTGAGCTTGTTCAACGTCATGATAAAATTCTTTGTTCTGATAATAAGAATAAGCCCGCACTGGCATGGCCCAGACTGCGTTAACAGCGGCCCATAATGCTACGCCCACCATTGCCGGATAGACCAAAAATTGCTTCCAAACAGCGCGAGTTTTTGCCCTGCCAAGACCTTCTTGAAGGGTTACTGGCTGCCCTTGAGAGGGAGTAACTTCATTCTTTCGATCTCCATGCGGATATGTGATCTCATGAGAGTACAATAGAGGATTCAGAATAGATAATTCACCATATTCACTAGACATAACAAACCAATAATTTGTATCAATATTTAATATTTTTATTATAGATTATCCTATTATATAGATAGCTTTAATTGAAGTATTTTTCAACTTTAAAAATAAGTTTTTTGGCAAGCTTAATTGACAAGAGCTTTATAGAGAGGT
>DALYFE010000071.1:2679-9577 GCA_031972195.1 Chlamydiales bacterium
AGACATAACAAACCAATAATTTGTATCAATATTTAATACAAATTATAACACAAAATAAATAAATAATTAACAAGATAGCGATAAGTAGATTAAAAAATTAGCTTATCCCAGATAAGAAAGCCAAGATCTTTTCTGCGGTCGCATCGAGCTGCGCATCCGTATGAGCCTTAGAGACAAACCATGCCTCTAGGGGGGACGGCGGGATATAGACCCCTTGATCAAACAGGGCGCGGAAAAACTGAGCAAAGGTCTGCTCATCGAGATTTTTCAGATCTTCTTTGGATCTAGCGTCCCTTATCCCAAAAAAGAGGGAGAACATGGAGCCTGCCTGGTGAAGACATGCATTGAGGTTTTTGCGGACAATTGCCTCTTGGATAGGCAAAGTCAGCCTGCGGGTTTTTTGCTCAAGGTCCTGATAAAACCCCTCTTCTTGGAGCAAAGACAATGTCGCAAGTCCTGCGGAAACTGCAACGGGATTGCCTGATAGAGTGCCGGCTTGATAAACCTGTCCTAAGGGAGCCAAGCAATCGAGGATCTTCTGTTTGCCGCCAACTGCTGCTGCAGGAAATCCGCCGCCGATGATTTTGCCAAAACAAGAAAGATCCGGATCGATGCCGTATAAGCCCTGAACGCCGCTCAGCCCAATGCGAAATCCGGTGATCACCTCATCAAAAATCAATAAGGCGCCTACACGCTCAGTCTCTTCTCGAAGCATTTCTAAAAACCCAGGCTCCGGCAGGATAACGCCCATATTGCCGGTAATTGGCTCGAGGATAACGGCCGCTGTTTCATAAGCGCGCGGATCTGTTCGGAAAAAAGAGCGTACCGATGCAAAATCATTGAAAGAAAAACAAAGCGTATCAGCGATGGTCCCTTTACTAATGCCTTTAGAGGTCGCCATTGGGTTGAGGCCTGCAACCCCCGATCCTGCAGCGATTAGCAAAGCATCGCTGTGCCCATGATAATGACCGGAAAATTTTACAATCTTCGAGCGTTCCGTATATCCACGGGCAAGACGCATAGCAGTCATTGAAGCTTCCGTTCCGGAAGAAACAAGCCGCAACTTTTCAACAGATGGAATCAATGACGCAATCATACGCGCCATGTCTACTTCCATTTTTGTTGCAATCCCAAACGAAGACCCTCGATGCATCTGCTTGCAAGCAGCGTCGACTACAACCGGATGCGCGTGCCCTAAAATCAACGATCCCCAGCTCATGCAATAATCAATGTACTCGCGCCCGTCTGCATCATAAAGCAGCGCGCCGGATCCCGACGCTGCGATCATGGGAGGGTTGATCAGTCCTTTGCAGGCGCGGACAGGAGAATTGACTCCGGCGGGAATCAACCCGCACGCTTCCTCATAAATGGATGTCGAACAAGGGCGTGTCATGAAAAAACCTTGGAAAATTAGTAAAACATATTTGACCACATCTTCTTCTTTCTGCACAATCCAAAAATTATGAAGATTGGACCGGACATGGCTCAAAAATTGGTTTTTGGCAAAGCGAAAGTCCGGTTTTTCAAATACATTCGGCACACTCTGCTATTGACTCCTTCTTTAGTTATTGGACTCTCTTACGAAGTGCATTTTGAAGGAATCCAGGATCGCGCCACACTTAGATCTCTACGCGACGCCTCGCAGTTGCTGTCTTTGCAAAACCGCCCTCCGGCCTCGGTCAACGGCCTTCGCTATCGAATTGCCGCAGATGTTCCCGAACTATTGCGCGTATTGAGAGCGTTTGCTTATTACGATGCTTCCATTACAACCGATCTTCAAATAGGAAAAGAACCGTACCAGGTCTACTTATTCATTCAGCCCGGAGTGCAGTACAAACTGTCCAATTATGAAGTCTATAACAAAGATTGCAAACAGATTGCAGACATTCTTCATTGCGCTCCATTCACACCGCAGAGACTTGGGTTAACTCCGGGACAAAGCGCCCTTTCCATCGACATTGTCAATGCGGAGCTCAAACTCTTAACAGAACTTGCCAAATGCGGCCATCCCCTTGCCTATATCGACAAACGGCGCGTAGAAGTGGACATGGCAGACAAAACAGTCAGCGCCGCCTCTTGCGTCCAAGAAGGACCTTTGGCAAAGTTCGGCCCATCGACTTTTTTTGGACTCAAAGGAATCAAACCTCGCCTCATCGAATCCAAGATTGGATGGAAAGAGGGAGACATCTACAACTCCGATGAAATTGAAGCAGCTCAAGAGCGTCTGCTAAAAACCGAACTATTTTCTTCTGTCTACATTACGCACGGCGATGAGCTCGATGAACATGGAGAGCTGCCGATCAAAATGCGCTTTTCGGAATCAAAACATCAAAAAATCAGTCTCGGAGCCTTTTACGGAACTGTCGACGGACCCGGATTTACCTTTGCATGGACGCATAGAAACATCGGCGGAATGGGCGATGTGTTAAGCGGCAAGGGAGATATGTCAAAGCGTTTCATAGCAGGCAATATCACCTATAAAAAACCCAATTTCCCATTGCTTAAACAAACGTATCGAGCCTTTGGAGAACTCTCCCGGGAAAATATCCATGCCTATCTCTCTTTCGTCTATCGGTTTGCCAACTATATCGACTGGAACATCAACCCCAAAACACAGTTTTCCGCAGGCATGAAATTGGAACACATCAATGTCACCCATTCAGCCAATGATGGAACGTATCTCCTTGCAGGGCTGCCCGTCTTTGTTCGCTATGACAATGCAGACCAATTTTTAGATCCCTCCCAGGGATTTTCAATTGTCTATTCCATTACTCCCTATCAATCGCTTTTCCACGGAAATCAACAATTCGCAAAGCAGCGCATTACCGGCAATTTTTACATTCCTTTTTCCTCATCAAAACGCTTTATCCTGGCCCTTAGAGCGCAGTTCGGGTCGATTGCAGGAGCTGAACAAAAAGACATTCCGCTAACGAAGTTATTTCTCGGCGGATCTGAAGATGACTTAAGAGGCTATCGCTATAAAACCGTCAGCCCGCTCAATGCCAATAACGAACCTTTTGGAGGAAGATCTGCTATTTTTGCGACCATTGAAGCCAGGGCCAAGATCACAAAGACCATTGGAATCGTGCCCTTTGCCGATTTCGGAACGGTCACTTTTTCCCAATGGCCTGACTTCACTGCAAAATGGTTTAAATCAGTAGGATTGGGACTTCGTTATTTTACATTCTTCGGCCCGCTTCGCTTTGACATCGGATTTCCTTTAGACAAGCGGGAAGGAGTCGATTCAAATTTCCAAATTTATGCATCGGTAGGACAAACATTCTAGTAAACGACTCTCGCCTAAATGCGAAAGCTTTTGAGGAACAACTTATGCAATTAGTGTCTCGCGACAGTAAGCTAAAGCAACCATTTATTGTACCGACGAAGCGGTCAACATCCCGACGGTTTACCTCGATCTCAACTCTTAAGAGTATTGGTCGATCTACGCCAGATGCAGGTATGCATAATACCGCATGCCCCGATGTGCTTTTAACGTCTTCTCAACGTAAGTCTTGTCGTGGGCTAAGCAGACTTTGTAACAGTTTAACACAGGAGCGGGATTTCCTCCCAGGCGTGAACGCCAGGGTTTCCATCCCGTCAATAAGATGAAAAAATCGATCTTAATTTTTACCGCAGCTCTTTTCCTAACAGGTTTGTGCGTGGCCCTTTTGCAAAGCAACTTTGCAAAAAGAATTGCGCAAGACTACATTTCAGAGGCCCTCGAAGAATCGGGATTTACGATCGATATCGGATCCATTGAAGGGACAATCCCCCATGCAATCCATCTCAAAAAAGTGGCAGTCCGATCTAATGCGCTCGATATTTTTGTCGATTCGATCGAAACCAGGCTTTCTTTATTTGGCCTTTTGAAAAAGGAAATTATTTTTACAGAAATCCAGGCGCAAGGAATCTCATGGCAAGCCAAGGAATCAGCCGCACCACCTGTTGGGGTTTCAAGCGGGGTTGGCATTGCATTGGAGATCGATCATTTTTCATTGAAGGATGTAAATATTCCCGGATATTTTTCCACCAATTTCGAAGGCGCTTTAAAAATTGGCAAAAGAAATAAAAAACTCTACCTGGATGTCACAGCAACGACTCCGGAGAGTCCAACAAGCAAAAGCCGCATCACTGCGCAAATTGACAAAACCGGATTGCTGCGGGGCAAAGGATCTTTGAATACCTCAGCGCTTGCAAAACCGCCGTTCAACTTGCCCTTTGATGGAAAAACCCACCTCCAATTGTTTGCCCGAGGACCTTGGAAAGGAACAATCCATGGGAAAATATTTGGATCGATTACCCCAACGATTGAATCATTGCCCCCGAATTTAACTGATTTTGAATTCAATCAACCATGGAAAGGGTCTGCAAGGTTTCAATGGCTAGAAAATGGCACATGGACCCTTTCTCGATTGAGCGTCTCTGCAAAAGAGGCTTCCATCACAGGAAGCGGCCAGGGAGGCGCCGATGGAAAGCTCTCGCAAGCCAACATCCAAATACAGTCCAAGAAGATCAATGCACTCCTTAAAATCAATGCAATAGAGAGGGAGAGCTACCGGTTTAAAATACACGGCAGCGATTGGCACGGCGTTGCAGACATGTCATGGACGCCGCAACTCCAAATTGAAAATGCCGATTTTCAATATCGATCGACCCGCTTAAATGGGCATTTGACTTTCAAGCCGGTTTGGAACGGACAGGTAAATGTATCGATTGGCAACCTCAATGAACTTCTCCATGACGGCATTTACGGAAGCTTGCAATTGACATCCAATTGGCTCTCCACCGAAAATGGAACCCAGGGCGTCCATTTGGAAGGCAGTGGAGCCGGCATCTATTGGAACGATTTATTTTGCGAACAATTAAAGTATACCTCCGACTTAACCAATCCTTTCCAGTATCCGCAGGGCACGTTACAGATCAATGCCGGTAAAATCAAATGGCAGCAGCTGTTTCTCGAATCGCTCACACTCGAAACAAACAGCTTGGGAAATCAATGGCCCTTTGAGATTTCAACCGGAGGACAATGGAAACACCCTCTTGCGCTAAATCTGATGGGAACTTGGAACTATGGGCAAGGCAAATTCCAATGCTCCGTGCAAAATGGATCGGGATCTTTCTACAACCATCCCTTGCGATTCTCAACACCGGCCGCCTTTGAGTACGCATCCGACCATTTGCAACTATCAGATTTCAATATCTCCCTTGGCGATGCAGAAATGCATTTGAAGATGGAGCATACCCAAGAAAATCAAATCATCGATATTGCGCTCGTCCGCTTTCCTCTCGATGTCCTTTCATTAAATCCGCTCGACGTCAATATTTTGGGAAAAACAGATTGCACTTTGAATTTAAAAGGATCGGGTTCTGATCTATCCGGAACCCTCAATGCAGCCATTACCGGCATGAGTGCATCTTCTCCCGGAGAAGAAGTTCCAAAGCCTGTAAAAGGAAACTTCACAGCCAAGTTCCAAAAACAAAGACTGACGCTCGAAGGCGGACTCGACACGGAAGGAAGCCAGCTTCTTCAGACCGATCTCTCTGTTCCGGTTGCTTTGACGATTTGGCCGCCCAAGGCAGAGTTGATCTATGATAAAAAAGTACAAGGGCGCCTCTTTATTCATGGACGCATCGAAGAAATCCTCGATTTTTTCGATCTTGGCATGCATCGAATTGAAGGAAATTGCCTTTTTGATTGCAGGGTTAGCAATACCTTGCTCCACCCTGTAGCAGAAGGGTCCTTCCATTTAGACCATGGCTTTTATGAAAACTATATCACCGGTATGCAGCTGGTAGATATCGAAGCGAAAGGCAATGCAAAAGGCGATCGTTTCCGAATCGAGATCAAAGCATTGGACCGCCATCGAAAAGGAGATGTCACGGCATCCGGATTCATCGATCTGCGCCCGGCGCAAAATTTCCCATTTCAATTCAATGCCGCATTCAATCATTTGGAAGCGGTCCAAATCGATCTGGTAACCGCCGAGGCCCAAGGGCAAATTCAAATTGAAGGGAATTTAAACGAGGCTGTTGCAAAAGGGAAAATCGAAGTGATCCAAAGCGATTTTCACGTTCCAAGCCATCTTCCCAGATCTCTTCCCAATTTGGTTGTCGTCTACAAAAATCCGAATTTCCCCACAAAACCAATTGAGCTCTCGGAGACAAAAACCTATCCGCTGCTCCTCAATCTCGACGTGAACGCCCCCGAAAGAATCTTCATTGAAGGAAGAGGGTTGGACTCTGAATGGAAGGGCAATTTTCATCTCGGAGGAGACTATACCGCAATGACTGCGCAAGGCAAACTCGAACTGATTAAAGGACAGTTTGTTTTTTCCGGAAGGTCGTTCAAACTCATCGATGGATCTCTTACATTTCGCGGCCATGAACAGGAAATGCCTTACATCAATCTGGCTGCCGCCATGCAAATCAAAGAGGTTGTGATCACTGCCCGTCTCAAAGGTCCTCTCAATAATCCTCAAATCACTCTGCAATCGGTCCCTCCGCTTCCCATGGGAACGATTATGGCCTACATCCTCTTTGGACAAGATCTGAGCGAAATCAATAGTTTTCAAGCGCTCCAGCTGGCCAATTCTTTAGCATCTATTGCAGGAGAAGGACCTGACGTGATGGAAACTACCAGAAAAACGCTCGGAGTCGATCGACTTCAAATTGTTTCCGTGCCCGGCGATGATGAGGCGCTAGCGGAAACACTTGCGGTCCAAGTCGGAAAATATGTAAGCGAAGGGATTTTGGTCTCCTTCACCCAAGGCGCGGAAGATGCTTCCGGCAACATCAGCATCGAAATCGAAATGAAGCACGGCCTGATCTTACAGCTCGAAAGCGATCAGAGACAAGAACAGGGCAAGTTTACCCTCAAATGGAACCATAACTTTTAATA
>DALYFE010000072.1:0-9509 GCA_031972195.1 Chlamydiales bacterium
GCTTCCGTTTCGAGCATGTCGAGAAGGAAATGCTGCAGGACCTTAAGAACATGGCGCGGTGTATTATATACTCCGCGGGTTGTGAAAACGATTTCAAGATTTGCTTTTTCCGGATGATTCAAAGCGATTAATACATAAGTAGTTGGCTGTTCGCATTCCATTTTTGGAATAATCCAGACAATAAACTGGTCATTGAATAGAGTGACTTTTTCAACGCTTTCAATGACATGAAAATATTGTGTCAGGTCATCTGTGGAGTCATCGCTGTCATGAAGACTGTTAACCAGGCCTTGTTCGTGAAGAAACTGTAAATCAATGGAAAGAATGCCATCATGCACCCAGCTTGGAAGGTCATTGACGAACTGTTTATAAGCTTCTTCGATCTGTACCGGGTTTAACATGCCTTCCTCCTTCTTGGGAAAATACGCCGTAACCTTAATGTAGCTTTTTTTTTAAAAGTTGTCAATAAACGTAATTATTTATAAAAAAATGTCATTTAAATTGAATGGTTTAATTTATGTTTATTTGTTGCGACAGGATTTCTTAATGTTTTCTTTATATGAATGCTGATTTTTGGTATAATTGATCAAATATTAATAGGTCGGTTGTATGCCTTTTTGTTACATTAAAAGCCTTCGTTCTTCAGATAGTTATTGTTTTGCTATTGGACGCGCTCGTGAAATTGGCAAGACCGTTTCTTTAATAGAGGAAGGGCGGGTAGTAAAGAATTTTTCTCTTTACGAGAAGGCATTTAAAAATCTTTCTGACGCAATTGCAACGGCAAGTGCTCAGGGACGCATCGACCCTCAAGTGCGAAAGATGCATAAAAAATTAGAGGGGATGGTTGAAGGTTTGAAGAAAAGAGTAGACAGGGCCTCTGCCGTAATAAAAAAAGATATTGCTTTAAGAAAGAAAGCTGAACCTTCCCAGTGGGGAATGGGGCGGGCAGCGTGTGTTGGGATGGTATTGGGAATGGCTATTTTTAGCTTGTTGTTCTTAAAACAAGAGCGACGAGAAGGTTCTGGTCCAGTCCATGAAGAACTTATTCCAGAAACAAAGGAGATTCTCCGCTCCGGTAAGGGGTGTCAAGTTCCTTGCCGAAACCAGATAGAAAACTCGCTTATTCCTTTCCTAAAGAACGGGGGCAGCCTTAAGTTGCCTGTGCAAGAAGGAGTTCTTCAAGAGCCGACTTGCCAAGTTCCCAATTTGCAACGGATAATGACCCTCGCTGCATTCCCGGAGCACCAATCAGTAGAAATCTCTTTAATTGACGATGCTCCGCAAATAGACCAGGATACGAGAGGCGCTCATTTGGAGGACCAGCCTCTTGCTCTCATTCCTAATTCTTCAGGTCATTCGCATACAAGTGTTGGTGGTATTTTGCAATCCATCATTGATTTGGATCCAACAGCATCTGTTTTCAGTGTTGCTTTAGCACTTGCTCTTCCGGTGATCTCCCGTCTGTTTTTGAACAGCAGGGCAGCGCGTCTAAGTGCTGAAAGAGCTACTAAAGCTGCTCAAGCAATGGCTTTAGATAAAGAACGATTCCAATTGTTTAGATCCAATAGAATCAAAGCTGCGCGAGAAGTCCTTGAAGGTTTGAACCAGAAGTTGCACCCATTTTTATTTGATGTAATTGACTCCATTGAAAACGATCGCTTGTTGCTGCCGGATGCGGCAGGGGCAGCGGCAGAAAGGGCTTACGGGCCTGGTCCTATGCGATCGTTATTAAAAATAGAATTAATGAACTCGTTTGCAGAAGCAAATTACATGGCAATCAACTCGCAGGACCATACTGCATTATTGGAGCGAGTTGAAGCCTTGGAGCTTTCTGCACAAGCTTTATCCAATGAAGCAGGACGAGTGCAGGAATTAGCATCTAGTCTGCCTGCGACTATTCTTCCCGCGTTAGTAGGCATCATATTGCCCCATCTTGTACGTGCTCTGTTAACGATTGGTTCGAACAGGTTTTGACAGAGGCGCTGCAATCCGCTACACTGCTGTAAGAGACTGTCTGAGAACTTTCGTTTCATCGAGTTTTTGGATTATTTTGGCCAATTTTCGAATAAAATTTTGGGAGTCATATACGCCAGTTGATATTACTCCCAAAATTTTGTTCAAAAATCGGTGCAAAAGAACCGGAAAATCGATAGAAAGAAAATTCGCAGACAGTCTCTAAGGGTTTCAGTATGCGGTGTTTTCTTCCGATCTTTTGGTGTTTTTCTATTGCTGCGCAGCCTCTTCAGTTAGAGGTGAAAGCGGCAGCAGCCATGCTTATGAATGCAGAGACAGGCGCGATCCTTTATGAAAAACAAGGACACACTCCTGTTTTCCCTGCAAGCACTACGAAAATTGCAACCGCTCTTTTTGCATTAGATGAGAAGCAGCTCTCTCCAGACCAATTGCTTACGGTGTCAGAAGAGAGTTTGCGGATGAAGCCTCCCAATAAAGAGGGGCCGTTTCCTCCTCATTGGTGGGATGCGGAAGGGACCAGGATGTGGCTTTGCCCCGGAGAAAACCTATCTGTAGACGCCCTCATGCATGGGATGATGCTTGTTTCCGGAAATGATGCTGCCAATGTGATTGCAGAAGGAATGTGCGGATCTCTTCCTTCATTTTCGGAAGAGATCAATCAATATTTAAAAAAGATCGGATGTTGTAATACGAAATTTCTCAATCCTCATGGAAATCATCATCCCGAACATTACACAACGGTATATGATTTGTGCATCATTGCAAAAAAGGCGCTGCAAATCCCAAAATTTAGAGAAATCGTATCGGCCCTTTCCTACAAAAAATCGAAGACAAACAAGCAAGGGCCTTCAGAGTTAAAGCAGGGCAACCACTTATTAATGCCGGGTGGGCGGTTCTATTATCCCAAGGCAATCGGGATCAAGACCGGATTTCATTCCGCAGCTCAAAATACATTGGTGGCGGCAGCGACAGATCAAGGGAGAACTTTGATTGTGGCTCTTGCCGGAAATGCGCAAAGAGAGGATCGATATTTTGATGCGATCCGGTTGTTTGAGGCAGCTTTTGCAGAAAAAGAAGAACTGCGATTTTTTTTCGGAAGGCAGCATGTGTTTTCTAGAGAGCTTCCCGGCGCCAAGACCCTTTTGAGAGCCGCTCTTCCTTCAGATCTGTCGATTGCCTACTATCCTAGCGAAGAGCCTGAGTGCCGCGCATTTATCCATTGGATCTCTCCGAATTTTCCGATTCAGAAGGGAGATCTTGTAGGAGAGGTACGTATTGTAGATCAAAATGGCTCGATTCTCAAAAGCGGAGATCTTTTTGCTCTAGAAGAAGTGCAAGAAACTCTTTTTTCCCGAATAAAACGGGGAATTAGTCAAATATTTGTTTATTGACTCGTTAATTTTTGATAGAAAGCAATCCACTGATCTAAAGATAGTTCTTCCGGTCTTGCATCAGGTCTGGCTGATGCTTCGCAAAGAGCCTTTTGTACGAGGTCTTGAGGGTATAAAGACTTTAGCGAAGAAGCAATCATTTTGCGTCTTTGTTGAAAGGCGCGTCTGATGACGGAAAACAACATTTTTTCATCAATAGAAGGAGGGGTGTGCAGATCTAGCCGTAATACGGTGGAGTCGACTTTTGGGCGCGGATAGAAGCAGGCAGATGGAACTTTGAATGACGCGCTGCAACGGGTGTGGAATTGCAAAAATAGGGCAAGAGAACTAAAGGCTTTAGATCCCGGCTTTGCAAGAATTCTATCTGCCACTTCGCTTTGGATCATGATTGTAAGGGAAGAGAATAAGTCTCTTGACTCGAGTAATTTTTCTAAAATAGGCGTTGTGATGTGATACGGCAGATTTGCGATCACTTTGATCTTGCGACATCGCTGTTTTATGTTGGGTAGGTTGAAATCGAGAATGTCGGACGTAAAAACATGCAGCCTTTGATCGGAAGTTTGAAAGCGTTGCAGTTCTCTGGCAAGGACTGCGTCTTTTTCGATTGCATAGACATGGGCGCCTGCCTCTAAAAGGAGCGATGTTAGAGCTCCTGCTCCGGGGCCAATTTCTAAAACAGGATCATCAGCTGCGAGCTCAGAGGTGCGGATAATTTTTTTTACGATATTTTGATCGATGAGAAAATTTTGAGACAGTCCCTTGTTAGGACGTCTATCGATGCGTTGCAAAAAGGTCAGAAGATCGGCTAGGTTCATTAGATCTCGTTAATTTCGAAAGAGGTCTACTGAATCGAGAAAGGATGCATGTCTTCCGGAAAGCTATCTTTGAGGTAAGCATCATCAAACCCATAGTGTTTCCGCAGTTTGGAAACATAGTTTTTAGAATGGGTAGCGACAGCTTTTTGAATCAACTCATCTCGGAGTTGTCCGGAAAGATCTTGGAAGGCAGGCGCTGGATGGTCTATCTTTTCTACGAGATAAAAAATCCGGGCAACGGTTTGACGATCGGTGCGGCTTTTTTGAAGAACAGGCGCGCTATATGTTTTTTCTTCCAGCGGGATCAGCGCGGCTTTATGGGCCTCTGAGATTTCAAGATCGGATGCAGTATAGACAGGGGAGATATTGGCAGTAGAGCAGACTTCTTGAATCTTCTGCGCGATCACTTCCGGACAGCTATTTGTAT
Organism: Chlamydiales bacterium; assembly: GCA_031972195.1. Taxonomy (GTDB): domain Bacteria; phylum Chlamydiota; class Chlamydiia; order Chlamydiales; family SM23-39; genus DALYFE01. The sequence continues at coordinate 4,608 of DALYFE010000072.1, forward strand.
TTTTGACGATTTCATAGACCTTTGCGGCCTCTGCTTCGGGCGAGGAGCCTCGAATTGTGATCGTTTGGTATTGGAGCTCGAGATAAGGGGGGTGTTCTTTTAGATAATTGCGGTAGGCGTTCCGAATCTCTTGAGGAGTTACGCTTTGGACGGCTTTGGAGTGGACAAACCACCAGCTCATTCTTCGCACAAGCAATTCATTTTTTAGCAACTTCCACGCCTCATCATAGGTGAGGCCAATTTTTTCAAGGGTAGAAAGAACGCTGGGGCCGAACCGATTTTCCATTTCTTCCCGAATTTCTCCATCAGTAAGGGAAATTTCTTTGTCGGCAGCGTCAGACAGGATGAGTTCGTTGTCAACGAGTTCCATGAGAACCCGGCGCCAGCTTGTTTCATAAAATTGATAGCGGGCTTGGCTGGAATCGCTTAAATGGCTGTAATGCTGGTGGAACACGAGGTCCATCTGTTTTTTTACATCGATCATCGAAATCGTTGCATTATTGACCTTTGCAAGGATCGAATTTTGCACGGCGATTTTTTGACCGTCCGGAAAAGTCACTGGAGGCATTTGCGCTGCAATCAACGCCGCGGCAATTGGCAAACAAAAAAACAGGGTTCGTTTTGTCATATCGGGAAAGTGTACCATAAGATTCATTTTTTACTAAACACTGCTGCAAAAAAACCATCCATTCCCCCTGCTTGAGGGAGCAAAGATAGCGGGGGCGCTTCGAGCTGTATAGGATAGGATTGTAAAAAATGCTGCACCTGGTTTTCGTTTTCTTCCGACAAAATGCTGCAGGTTGCGTAAACAAGACGGCCCTTTGGTTTTAAATAACCGATCGCCTGCTCCATAATAAGGCGCTGCTCGGCAACAAGTCTCTCGATCATCGGAGCGTCTAATTTCCATTTTTGGTCGGGATTTCTGCGCAATGTCCCGGTCCCGCTGCAAGGAACGTCAATTAAGACCCAATCGCACCTGTTTTTTAATCGGGCCAGTTGCGGATGGTTTGTATTTAAGCATTGAGCATTTTGAATTCCTGCGCGGTGAAGCCGTTTTTTAGCTTGCAACAGAGCGGAAGGGCGTATGTCGTGCAGATAGATTTGTCCGCGTCCTTGCGTAGAGGGAGCGAAGGCGAGTGTTTTCCCTCCGGATCCACTGCAAAAATCTAAAATCACTTCTCCGGGAGATGGTTGAACTAGCGCAGAGACGAGCTGGCTGCCTTCATCCTGGACTTCAAAAAGTCCTTGCTTGAACTCGGGAAGAGAGAAAAGGGGGAGCCGTTTATCAAATTGAATCCCGTTGGCAGCATGGGTGCAGGGCCGCATTGGATAGACATCCTTCCAAAGCGATAGCAGAAAGTCTCTAGTGGTCTTCAGCAGATTGGCCCGGATTGTCATTGGAGCTGCCGTATTGAGAATTTTGGCGATATCTTCCGCTTTTTCTTTTCCGAAATCGGTATGGATTTTTTTGAACAGAAACTCGGAAAGCCCCCACCGTGCAGACTCCGGCGCTGAAGGATTTTCCAAGGCAGCGGCAAATGCAGAGCTTCTATACCAGCCGAGCCGGTAAAGAAATGGAAGGGAAGGCGGGCACGCCCAATCAATTAAGGATTTCCATCTGACCATGCCGTATACGGTATCTCCGATGCATTTTCTGTCATTGGAACCTAGGCTCTTGTGCGCTTTAAAGTAATCGCTGAGCGCCAGGTCGAGAGGGATGTGCGTTTTTTCATAGAGTGAAAAAAACGCTTGAATGTGCATGTCGCAAAAAGGAACTTTCATGGAAAGCAGTTTAGCCGAATTTAGAGTTCCTTCCACTAGAAAAATATCAGTTCCTCTGACATTCTGAAAAATTGGAGGTATTTATGAGCGTCCTTCGGGCAGCTGCGGCGATTGTCGGTAGAGTTTTTTTGAGCGTGCCTTTTCTTGTGTCCGGGGTGAACAAAATGTTTTACTGGAAGGATGAGGAAAAAGGGTTGATGAATGTGATTGCTGATTGGCAAACGTATACCGTTTCCTCGGAATGGCTCCAGGCGTTTTTTGCCGAGTTGGCGGTTTCTGTTCCTTTTTTGCTGATGGTCATCGCTCTTTTGGAAATTGGAGGGGCTATCTTGCTTCTCACCGGGTATAAAGAAAAGCTGGGAGCGACCCTCTTGGCTATTGTTTTGTTGTTTGCGATGATCCTGATTCAGCATTTTTGGTTTTCTGAAGCAAATATGAAAGAGATGCAATTTACTCTTTTTTTGCGTGATTTGGCAATTTTGGGAGGGTTGATGATTGTGGCCCTTCAAGGAACTGACGGAGGCTGCGGTATTGAAGAATTCGATCGAATGGGACCTTAGAAGTTCTTTTTGCAATCTTCCTCTTTTTTGGCTTTGTGCGATCGGAAGTTTTTTTCTCGTTGCATTTGGGCAGCCCGCCTGGGTCCCCGGCTTTGGAATGCTCGCCTCTGCCGGAGGATATGCGCTATTTTGGGTTGCGATGTTCCGGTTCCCTTCCCGTTGGCAGCGCTTTTTGTTCACGGTTTTTTGGTATATAGGGGTTGAGGCGGTCCATCTTTCCTGGATGACCTCGATGCAATATATGGGTCCTTTGATCCTGATCGTATATATATTGTTGCTCATCGGCTTAGGCGTTCAGTTTGGGCTCTTTTCCTGCTTTTTGTCTCCGAACAAACAGATGTCTCAGCTTCAATGCATAGGACTTGCCGGATGCTGGGTCCTTTTAGAATGGATGCGTATCTACTTTCTCACGGGGTTCACGTGGAATCCTATTGGCCTTGCCTTAAGTGAGGGGAGGTTTTCGATTCAAATGGCGACCCTTTTTGGGATTTATGGCTTATCTTTTTGGGTGATCTGGACCAATCTTGCGGGGCTGCGTGCATGGTTTTTTGATCGATCGATGAAAAATCAGTGTATTTGGGGAGCGCTTGTTCTCTTCCCGTATGGTTTTGGAATGGTCCATCAGGCATGGGTGGAGGGGAGTTTTGAAGAAAAAGGGCACTTGAGAGCGGCGCTTGTAGAGACCGGCCTTTTTGTGGAAGAAAAATATTACGATCGGAATTTATGGGAAGCTTTTGTGCCGGCTGCCGAGCAGTGGGAGCGCGTATGGAATGTTCTTGGGAATGGCAAGCTCGATCTTATTATCTTGCCGGAAAATGCGTTTCCTTTCGGAGCGCACCGTCCTTTTTGCTGGCTTGAAGAGATAGAAGAGAAATGGAAGAAGAGATACGGAGAACATGCGGATGTAGATTTTCCTCCCTTGAGAGCTCCGTTTGCGGTTCCTTATGAATGGAAAGGAGGAATCCATTGGAGGATTACGAACGCATTCCTGGCGCAAAGTTTGGCAAATCATTACCAAGCGGCCGTGATTATTGGGTTGAACGCGGAAGATCGCGATGGTAAATATAACGCTGCATTCCAATTCAGTCCTGGAAATAGGGATCCTCAAAGATGTGAAAAAAGAATTTTAGCGCCCGTTGGCGAATATGTTCCTTGTAAAGGGGTTCACTGGATTGCCAAAGGAATTGCTAAAGAATTTGGCATAGAAGACTCATTTGATGCGGGACAGACGGCAAAAATATTTTCGGCCAAGGTCCCGATCGGAGTGGCGATTTGTTTAGAGGAAATTTATAGCGATTGCGTCCGTCAGCTGCGTCAAAAAGGAGCGGAACTTTTAGTGAGTTTGTCAAACGATGTTTGGTTTCCGTTTTCAAAATTGGCCAAGCAGCATTTTGATCACGGAAGAATTCGCGCGGTCGAAAATGGTGTATTCCTTCTTCGTTCAACGAACATGGGGATCACGGGCGCAGTCGATTGTTTTGGCCAGCCCATTGCCTGTTTGGATCAGTCTAATCGGCAAGCAGAAGCAGCTTTTGTCTCGATTCCTGTATTTTCCTATCCGACCCTTTATTCATTTTGGGGAGATGCCGGCATTATTTCTCTGAGCAGTTTTTGCTGTTTTCTATGGGCTGTTTCTGTGGTGCGAAGAAAAAGTTGCCCCTAAATGGGGTGCTGCGGTAACTTCTTCGTAACGAACGAATATTATTCGCCTATTTCTATGGGGTGCGAGTTTGACCTTTCCTGAATCTGCCCAGATGCAGAAAACTTTTCAGCATGAGATCTCTATTTCAGGGGTAGGTCTTTTTACTGGAGAGAAAGCTTCGTTGAAAATTTGTCCCGCTCCTCCGGACACAGGGATTGTTTTTCAAAGAACGGACCTTCCGGGAAAACCTGAGATACCGGCTCTTCTTTCTTCTGTTCGAGAAGCCCCCAGGTGTACGCGCCTTGCAAGTTCGCAGGCGGCGGTTCTGATGGTCGAACATCTTTTGTCTGCTCTGTATGCCTATGGAATCGATAACGCACGCATAGAAGTCGAAGGCCCGGAGATACCGGCCGCTGACGGAAGCTCTCAAATTTTTGTCGATCTTATTGAAAAGACGGGTCTGGTTCTCCAGTCAGCCTCTAAAAAATATGCAAAAATTTCTCAGCCGATTTATTGGTCTGAAGGAGATGTTCATCTCGTCGCTCTTCCGGCAAATGAATTTCGCGTAAGTTATACAATGCATTATCCGCATTCGCCCCTTTTGCGATCCCAATATTATTCTTTGGCTCTTCAACCTTTGAGATACAAGGCTGAAATTGCCCCATGCAGAACCTTTTCTCTTTATGAAGAAATTCTCCCCTTTATAGAAAAAGGGATCATTAAGGGCGGAGGACTGGAAAATGCGCTTGTGATCCAGGGCGGAAGGATTTTAAATCCTGAAGGAGCTCGATTCGAAGATGAAATGGTTCGGCATAAAATTCTGGATTTGGTTGGCGATTTAGCGTTGATAGGAGCTCCTCTTCTTGGGCATGTGATTGCTGTTCGCTCCGGCCATTCAAGTAATGTTGCTTTTGCGAA
>DALYFE010000073.1:0-9150 GCA_031972195.1 Chlamydiales bacterium
TGTACGCCACCGTCAGCTTTGTGGATATCGCAGGCCTTGTAAAAGGCGCTTCGCAAGGAGAAGGTCTCGGCAATCAATTTTTATCGCATATCCGAGAAACCGATGCGATTGTCCAAGTCGTCCGCTGTTTTGAAAGCCAAGACGTCATTCACGTTTCCGGTAGAGTCGATCCAATCGATGATATCGAAGTGATCACTCTGGAGCTGATTCTGGCCGATCTTCAGATGGCTGAAAACACATTTTCCCGCTTGGAAAAACAGGCAAAAGGGAAAAAAGACCTCATGCCAACTGTTGAATTCTTTAAAAAAGCAATCGCCCACCTCAACCAAAATCTTCCAATGCGCTCTCTTCCCTTGACGGAAGAAGAAGAGGCGATCGTGCGTCTCTATCCTTTTTTAACTCGTAAGAAAGTACTCTATGTTTGCAATGTCGGAGAAAACGATCTCCCCTCTTTAAACAATTCTCTGGTAGAACGGGTCCGCCAATACGCTGATTCTCAAGGCAGCCGGATTGTTCCAATCTGCGCTCGGCTGGAAGAGGAAATCTCTCGTCTTGACGAGAAAGACGCTAAAGAGTTTTTAGAAAGCCTCGATCTCAAAGAATCCGGTCTGGACCGTCTCATCAAAGAAGCTTTTTCGATGCTCGATCTAATTACCTATATTACGACCGGAGACATTGAAACGAGAGCCTGGACCATTAGAAAAGGAACCACAGCCGCAGAGGCTGCCGGGAAAATTCACAGCGATATTGAAAAAGGGTTTATTCGAGCAGAAGTAGTCTCCTACGAAGATATGATCCGCTACAAAGGCAGAGTTGGCGCCAGGGAAGCGGGCAAAGCGCGATCGGAAGGAAGAGACTATATTGTCCAAGACGGCGATGTGATCTTGTTCTTTCATAACTAAGAGGGTGTTGTAAAATTGCTTTCCCTCGAGAAACCGGAGGTTTTCGAGGAGATTTAAAATCGTCGACCTGAGTCTAATATCGGGACGAGCATATAGACGAGGGTGGCGATTTTAAAGCTTCCGAAAAAATCCAGTTTCTCTAGAAGAAATGAATTTTAGAACACCCTCTAAGAAGCTGTCTACGAACTTTCTTGACGGTAGAGCAATTCCTCAGCTAGAGTTTTAAGCACCATGGCTGAGAAAACCGAAAAGGCGACCCCTAAAAAATTAAAAGATGCCCGCAAAAAAGGTCAAGTGGCCAAGGTGCAGGATTTCCCCTCCGCCTTGACCTTTATGGTCTCTATGGGAGCTACCATCTCTGCAATGGGCTTCTTCTACACAAAAATCGGCTCTTTCACCCTAATGATGCTCAGAGAAGTTCCTAATCTGGGCGATGATTTTACCAATAAGGCAGGCGGTTATTTCAGTTCAGCGCTCTATGTAATTCTCAGCTCGAGCCTGCCTATCATGGTTTTTGTCTGCTTTGTTGGCGTTCTAGTCAATTTTCTAATCATCGGGCCCGTGTTTTCTTTTGAAGCGATGAAGTTCAACTTAAAAAAACTCAATCCTATCGAGGGAATTAAGCAAAAATTCAAGGTAAAGACCTTGGTCGAGCTGCTTAAATCGATTGCAAAAATCTTTGGCGCCGCCTTTATTATTTACCTCATTATTTGGAATTCTTTGCCGCAGATCATTACAACCGTCATGATGCCTCTGATTGGAAGCGCTCTTGTCGTACACGACTTTTTAGTCTCCACCACCATCCGCGTAGGACTGTTTTTTCTCCTCGTCGCGCTTTTCGACCTTGCTTTCCAGAAAAAGAACTTTGCAAAAGAAATGATGATGCAAAAGTTCGAGGTCAAGCAAGAATATAAAGATTCCGAGGGCGATCCTATGATCAAAGGGCGGCGCCGTGAATTATTCCGAGAAATCGCCTATCAGGAAGGCCCCCGCGCGGCAAAAGGCGCCCGCGCAATCATCACCAATCCGACCCATATTGCCGTTGCCTTAAAATATGATCGCATTGAAGCCCCCGCACCGATTATACTGACGATGGGAACGGGAACAATTGCAGAACAGATTATTAAAATAGGTATCGAAAACAAAGTCCCGATCATGCGAAATGTAGATTTAGCAAGGGATTTGTATACGAAGGGAACAATTTCGCAATATATTCCCGAAGAGCTCTATCCGGCAGTGGCCGAAATTATCAAGTGGATTGAGTCTCTCGAAGAAAATCCTGATGTGAATAAGGAGCTGTTTCGTTGAAAAATTTCGTTATGAAGATCGTGCGAACATTAGGCGGAGATCGGATGCTTGCCGCGATTGGCAGATCCAGCGACCTGATGTTAGCTGCCGTCATTATCTGCATTATCTTGATGCTGATCTTCCCCGTTCCTCCCGATGTAATCGACATTTTGATCTCCCTGAATTTAAGCGTTTCCATCACTATTTTGTTTGTAGCCCTCTATATTCAAAAAGCAGTCCATTTATCGATCTTCCCCTCTCTGCTTTTGATTACAACGCTATTTCGGCTCGGAGTCACCATCTCCTCGACAAGACAAATTCTACTCCATGCCAATGCAGGACATATCATCTTTGCGTTCGGCAAATTCGTGGTGGGAGGCAACTTTGTCGTGGGAGGCGTCGTCTTCCTGATTATCGTCATTGTCCAATTCGTCGTGGTCACAAAAGGCGCTGAACGGGTAGCTGAAGTCGCTGCCCGCTTTACTTTGGATGCGATGCCGGGAAAACAAATGTCTATCGACGCCGATTTGCGCGCAGGAATCATCGACCAACAACAGGCCAGAGAACTCCGCTTGGGGCTTGCTAAAGAGAGCCAACTCTATGGAGCGATGGATGGAGCGATGAAATTCGTAAAAGGAGATGCCATTGCAGGCATCGTGATCGCTCTCATCAACATTATCGGAGGACTGATCATCGGGAATGTCATGCTCGGCATGGAGCTTGGAGACGCAGCCAAAATTTTTACCCTCCTCTCCATCGGAGACGGTCTCGTATCGGTAATCCCCTCATTGATGATCGCAATCACTGCAGGTATTGTAACAACACGCGTTTCCAGCGAAAAAAAAGACGCCAACCTCGGAAAAGAAATTTCCGAACAGCTGCTCAAACAACCTAAAGCGCTGATGATCTCATCCGCTGTATTGTTTGTGATGGCTTGGATCCCCGGCTTCCCGGCCTGGCCTTTTCTCGCGCTCAGCGCCTTGCTTGGCTCCCTTGGCTATTTCTTCTGGTCTAACAGTCAGCGGGCCATGGCAAAGGCTGCGTCCGGCATTAGTCAAATGGAAACCGATGTCCCCGGACATGCAATCTCCGGAGGAGGCCCTGAAGACTACGCGCTCACATTGCCTGTTGTTTTGGAAGTAGGCAGCGCGATTTCCCTATTGATCCGAAAAGACAAGCAAGGCCTCACCTTCATCGACCAAATGATCCCCAAAATGCGCCATGCGCTCTATCAAGACCTCGGAGTGCGGTTTCCGGGTATCCACGTAAGGACGGATTCCCCTTCATTGGAACCGGGAGAATATGCCGTCCACCTCAATGAAGTCCCCATCGTCCGAGGAAAAATCATCCTTAAGCATTTGCTCACGAACGAAACGGAAGAGACGCTCAGACGCTATAATATTCCATGCGTCCTTGCCCAAAACAGTCTGGGGATGCCGGCAATTTGGATCGACGAAAAGTATCAGGAAATTCTCAACAGGGCGGGAATCCGCTTCTGGACCGGTTTGGAAGTCATTATCCTCCACCTTTCCAAATTCTATCGACAATACGCAGGAGAATTTATCGGCATCCAGGAAGTACGCGCAATCCTGGAATTTGTCGAAAAATCATTCCCCGATCTCATTAAGGAAGTCACTCGCTTGGTCCCTCTCCAAAAACTCACCGAAATTTTCCGAAGGCTTGTCCAGGAACAAATTTCCATTAAAGATTTGCGCACTATTTTGGAAGCGCTGAGCGAATGGGGGCAGACCGAAAAAGATACAGTGCTCCTTACGGAATATGTCCGCTCTTCTCTCAAACGGTACATCAGCTACAAATACTCTCTTGGACAATCGGTCCTCTCCGTCTATTTGCTCGATCCCGAGATTGAAGATATGGTTCGCGGAGCTATTAAACAAACCTCGGCAGGATCCTACCTCGCCCTCGATCCCGATTCCGTCCAGCTGATCCTCCATGCAATGCGCAACACGATTAAACCCACTCCTCCCGGCGGGCAGCCTCCGGTCTTACTAGCAGGAATCACGGAGCGCCGCTTTGTCCGAAAACTGATTGAAGGAGAGTTTCCTGATCTTGCCGTTATCTCGTTTCAGGAAATTGTTCCCGAAGTCCGCATTCAACCGCTTGGCAGGGTACAGCTAACCTAAAAATACTATGGCAGAACCGAATATTTCCCACTCCATGGCCATGAATGCAGCGGCCGTTCGGACGATCCAAAAGGAAGTTGCCCAAGAAAATGCCATGCAGGTGGACAGCGAAGAAAATCTGACTCAATATTTTGATACGGTCGCCTTCAATCCCATGCAGCGCGCCAGCAACTTCAAAGAACTCCACGAACTCAAATCCTCTTTATCGCAAAAAAAAGGAGGCGCTGACGAAACGGAAGAAGCAGAAGAATTGACTATCCAAGAAACAGAGCAAATTGAAGAAGCCGCCTCCCGATTCCAAAAAAACAACAACGAACTGCGCACAAAAACTCTCTTAATTCTCCGCGAGCAAATCAGCGCTAAAGACAGTCCCGAAGATGCATTAAAAAAAATATTGAAAGTTTATGCAGACCCCTCCCTTGCCGATGAAGCGCTTGACTTTCTCATCGAAACTGCCGATGCGAAAACAATTGCGATCCTCAAAGAAGCGAAAAAGCAATTAAACGATACATTTGGCAGAGAAATCAGAGCAGGGCGCAATATGGGCATCCAGGCGCGGGAATTTTCCGAAGCGGGCTTAGGATCTCCCACCTCGCTTCGAGATATGTACCGCGATATCACAGGCAATCCGCGCCATCCCGTAAACTTATTTAATGAACTTTCTGAAAAATTCAATTTTGAAAAGATCAAATCAGTCATCCATTTCATGCTCCATTCTCTAGGAAGCGATATCAGAGCCAAAGGCCCTTCGATTCCAAGAGGAGAGTTAAAAGTTTTGATCGATGAGATCAGATCCCTGCAGGGGATGCTCGGAGTCTACCGCTTTTTTCAATCTCAAATGGCGATGATCCATCGTCAATTCTCATCTTACGATCTTGAGTGTCCTCCCCGCGTCACCTTTGAATTGCTGGCCAAATTGTTGATTCGATTGCTCGCAGAACGTTTTGTCAATCCTGAAAAAATTCTACAAACAGCAAAACTCTTGGGTGTTGAAGAAGAAGTCGCAGGACAAATTATTCTGTTCACCCAAATGAGAAACGGGCTTAAGCAGATCGCTCCCCGTTATTTTCGCAATGCCGCTCATCGAGAACAATTATGGAAGACCTATATCGATGTCATCGAAGATCTCGAAGACAAACTGGAGGAGGAAGAAGAAGGGGAACAAAACAATAAAAAAGAAGAGACTGATTCATGACCGATCAATTTCAACATCTCCTTCAAGAACTGGGGAAAATTTTTCACCTATCTCTGCACCCTGATAAAATATCTGCCTGTTCCATCCTCGTACCCCCTGCTCTCATTGTACAACTGGAAATGGATCCAACCCAGGAAATCCTGTTTCTTTTTTCTAAACTCATAGAAATCCCTCCGGGAAGATTTAGAGAAAATGTCTTGGCCGAGGCCCTAAAAGCAAATGGAGCGCCCGATCCGCTGCCAGGAGTTTTAGCCTACCTTGAAAATAGCAACCACCTCGTCCTCTTTCAAACATATCCCATCCATATTTTGAATGGAGAAAGGCTCGCGGGTCTTTTCGGCGGTTTTTTTACAATGGCTGAAGATTGGCGCAAAGCCATTGCGGCAGGCAATAGCTCCCCCTCTCCTTCCCAAACAAAAGAAGCCAATCCCTTTGGCCTGCGATGAAATCGTCTTCCCATTGGAAGTCCATTGGTTTGCGCCCTCATCACGGAATCTGTCTGCCTCTTTCCTCGCTTCGAACAAAACAAAGCTCCGGCGTAGGAGAATTTCTCGATCTTCTTCCCCTCATTGAGTGGTGTTCCGATCTAGGGTTCGACTGCCTTCAATTACTCCCCTTAAATGATACCGGATACGACCCCAGTTTTTTCAATCCGATCTCCTCTTGCGCATTGAACCCAATCTACCTAAGCCTTGCAGCGCTTCCCAATCCCCACGAAGATCTCAGCGCCTTTGCCCACTATAACACCCTTCCCCGTTTGGCCTACAAAGAAGTGCTAGAGCTCAAACTAGAATGGTTGTTCCGCTATTTCCAAAAAAACTACTCCCTTGTTGCTGGCACGCCCGAATACTTAGCTTTTCTCTCAAACAACCCCTGGCTCACTGATTATACTGCATTCAAAGCTCTTAAGAATGCCTTTCAAGGAGTGCATTGGAAGCATTGGCCCGGTTCCTACGGCACCTTGCAACCAGATCCCATAAGAGCGCAGTTTTATTCGTTTGTTCAGTACTACTGCTTTTTACAAATGGAGACAGTCCGAAAAAAAGCAACAGAGATGAAGCTTTTTCTAAAAGGAGACATGCCGATCCTTTTGAGTCCCGACAGCGCAGATATTTGGACTAATCCCTCTCTTTTTCGACTCGATCTTGCTGCAGGCGCGCCCCCCGATGTCTATAACGTTCTCGGACAAAAATGGGGATTTCCCCTGTACAATTGGGAAGCCATGCGCCATTGCCAATTTGCCTGGTGGACGCAGCGCCTGGCTATTTTAGCCCGTTTCTACCACCTGTATCGGATCGATCATGTTGTAGGATTTTTCCGCATCTGGGCCATTCCTGAAGATAAGCTTGCCTCCGAGGGTTCTTTTATTCCTTCGGACCCTCAGCTATGGATCCCTCAGGGACAAGAAATCCTGGAAAAATTTCTCGAACTATGTCCGCTCCTTCCTATTGCAGAAGACTTAGGCACAATCCCTAAGGAAATCTATCCCGTTCTCAAGAATCTCGGCATTTGCGGAACAAAAGTCCTCCGCTGGCAAAAGCGGACGGAAGCTGAAGGCGACTTTATCCCCTACGAACAATACGAACCCTTCAGCATGACAACCGTTTCCGATGCAGACCTCGATCCCTTGCCTCTGTGGTGGAAAAAATTTCCTCAAGAATCTATGTCTTTTGCGAAATTCAAGCATTGGAAATACCAACCGGAACTATCCGCAGACCGGCAACTGGAAATTCTTCGCGATTCCCACCATACAAACAGCTATTTCCACATCAATCCGCTCCAAGAATATCTCTTTGCTTTTCCCGAGTTGGTTTGGCCGGACCCTGAAGAAGAAAGGATCAATATTCCCGGCACACAGCTACCCTCGAATTGGACCTATCGGTTTCGTCCCTATCTCGAAGACCTCGTCAAACATCTCCCGCTCCAAGAAGCGATACGGGCCATTTTGCAAAACCGCTAAATTTTCTGTAAAAGAAACCATCTTCTCAGGCTATGATGAAAAAAAATAAGGCCATCCAACTATGCGGCAGCTTTTCATTGCCTTTTTTCTCATCCCGTCTCTTCTATTCAGCGCCAGCTCGGCTCTTAGCGCGCTCTATGCAACGCTCGATCCTACTTCGGTAGCCCAGCATTTCGCTTTTTATGAACTCTACCCAAAAACTCCCGAGGGGAGGAAGGCTCTAAAGCATGCCTGGGACCTCCTGAGCGGCGGATGTTCCGACTGCGATCCGGAACTGATTTTGCCCACCTTGGATGTGCAGCCCATCCTTTCTTTAGTCAACCGGAATGGAACGGACGCCCCGCTCCTCCAAGAAGAGCAGCTCGCTGTCATCCAAAAACTTGCCAAACATTTAGGCAACCGAAAATTGCAAGGGTTTGGCCTATGGGATATCAAGTCCATCCTTCAACTGCCTCCCGAACAAATCGACTTAGCCAGAGGCTTGCTCATCGCTGAAATGGGCACGGACGATGCAGTGCGCAACAAAATCCAAAGTTATGAAGCGTCAATCGACCTCATGGCCCTTCAAATTGCAGCGCGCCTCCATCCGGATGCAGGCCCTCTTGAAAAAATCCGAGCGATCAACGACTACATTTTTTCAGAAATGCGGTTCCGATTTCCTCCGCAATCCCTTTTTGCGAAAGATATCGACGTATACACCTTTCTCCCTTCTGTGTTGGACAGCAGAAGAGGGGTCTGCTTGGGCGTATCCATCCTCTATTTGTGCCTTGCCCAAAGATTGGAGCTTTCCTTGCAAGCGATCACTCCGCCCGGCCACATTTATATCCGCTATGTAGATCAAGACGGAACGATCACCAATATTGAAACTACCGCCAGAGGGATCGATGTTCCGACGGAACAATATTTAGGCATCGAAACAAAAAAACTCCAGGAACGGACGATTCGGGAAGTCATTGGACTGGCCTTCATGAACCAAGCCGCAGTGGGCTGGCATAAAGAAAGCGCGAAAACAGCAGTCGAGCTTTATGAAAAAGCCATGCCTTTTTTGGAAAATGACTATCTCCTCAACCTTTTTCTAGGCTTCAATTATCTTTTTTTAGGGAAAGAACAGGAAGGAAAAGCCCTCTTGCAAAAAGTTCAGGGCAATGCTCCTGAACATGTCATCGTGGGAGATACCATTGCAGAAGATTATCTTGCAGGGCTTACCGATGCAGAAGGAATCCAAGCCGTCTTCTCTGAAGTTGATGCGAGCCGAGGCTCCATCCTTGAAAAACAAAAAAGACTCGCTGCAGTCGTAGCAAAATATCCCCGATTCCGCCAAGGGCTATTCCACTTGGCCGTTACCTGGATGCAGCTGGGGAGGGAAAAAGAAGCTCTTCCCCTGCTAGAAAATTACATCAAGCTCTATCCATCTGATCCAACAGTCAATTACTACCTGTCCGCGATCCATTTTCAAAGACACAATTTCAATCAAGCTTGGACCTATCTCCGTGCGGCAGAGTCCATCCTCAAGCAGAAAGACCACCGTCCCAAAGCCCTTTTTGAGCTCAAACGCGCCCTGCAGAGCCAATGTCCTGAGGCAAATTGATATAGTCGTTTGAATTATCTTTTTCACTTTCGACCAGCGTGAAAGCTGTCAATAAATCAACGATCATAAGGCTG
>DALYFE010000074.1:0-644 GCA_031972195.1 Chlamydiales bacterium
GCAGTTTCGCGATAAAGCCTTGCTTTTTTGCGGAGGCAGCGCTTTGAATGCCGCTCCTATACAACCTCATTTTGCAGCATCGATTGACCGCCAGGCCCCATATCGAGATTTCAAGCGTTATTCTTTTTGGGAGACGCCGTTTTGTTTTCAGAGCAGAATGAATCCGGACAACATGTCTTTAATTCATGGAGAGGCACTTTTGTTCCCGGATAGCCATTATGCGTTTGAAAACTGGATTGGAGGGGAGGATGAAACATTTGATGGAGGGTGGACCGTTGGGAATTTTCTGACTTCGATTGCAGTTCTCATGGGCTGCGATCCGATTGTATTTGTCGGGATGGATCTATGCTATGAAGGAAAGTGCAAATATGCTCACGATCGGACGGAACTGTCTTCCGATGGTTTGATCGAAGTGTCTTCTAAAAATGGAAAACGGGTCTGGACTCAAAGGGATTGGTTGATGGCCCGTGGGTGGACGGAAGAGTTGATTTTGCGCTGTCCTGATCGAACCTTTATTGATGCCAGAGAGGGGGGATTGGATTTCCGGGCGCCTATACAACTAGCAAAGCTTGGTGAATTAGTTTTTGAAACAAGAGGGGATTTGGAGCGCCAAGTACACAATGCAGTGCAATCTTTGCCATTGG
>DALYFE010000074.1:654-2617 GCA_031972195.1 Chlamydiales bacterium
TGTCCCGCAGGGTACAATGGAAAGAGAGTCTGGACCGGTGCAAGGAACAAATTGAGAGGTCTTTATTTGGGTCTCAAGAAATGGAGTCGGAAGAAATTGTCTATAGTACATTGCTACAGCCCCTCTGGCATGTCTGGCGTCCTATTTTCGAACGGGAGCTTGATTTAGATGTACAGCCAATCGACCTTGAAGATAAATTGCGGATCCATCGGCTGCTTTTTTTTCAAAGAGTAATTCAGGAATATTGCAATGCAATCTAAGAGACAGTTTTATTATGCAAGCGGCGCTCTTTATGCAAACTTGGATGCTCATTTGCGGGAATATTTTTATGAAGATGGGACGCTAAAAACGTATGAACCCTATCAGGAAGGGCGGCTTCATGGAGAAGTTTGTTTATACTGGCCCAATGGAAAACTCAAAAGACGCTCCCAGTTTTGCCTTGGAGTGCGCCACGGGATAGATCAGATGTGGAATGATGAGGGAGTTTTGGTCGATGAAGGCAGTTATGAGAGAGGCGCTCCCGTTGGCGTTCATAGAAGATGGACCCGAGATGGGGAATGGATCGAAGAGACCTATCCGCAATGCCAGTAGATTTATTAGACCTGAAGGATCCATTCACTTCCAATTATTCTCTATTCATGGAGCGCTTCCCCGCGCTTGCCTTGGAGATGCCTCGAGTTGGGCCGAAAATTGCTGAAAAAGAAGATCTTTGCCCGATTGCATCCGATCCTTTCGATCTGATTTATTTTTATGGCATCGGATGCGCTGAAGGCTACTTTCAGCTTCATGATTGGCTTGAGAAAAAATCATCGCGTCGGTTGATTTTTCTTGAAGATGATTTTTGCTCAATTTCTTCTTTTCTTCACACCAATCAGGCAGAACAGGTTTTGCAGGAGCCCCAAGTGTTTTTTGCCCATCCGAGAGACGCCGCTAGCCTTGCAGAGCAGTTCCCTGTAGAAAAGATTGAGGCATACTGCTTGCCTTCCAGGAAAGGGCGCAAGTTCCATGCGCTAAGACTGCAGCTGCTTCGTAAAACGGCATTGACTTATGCCTTGCATCTGGACCGGCTTGAAGGGAGCCATCCCTTTGAAAACTTTGCTCTCAATTTGCGCCATCTTTCCAATTCGTTTTACGCCAATCAACTTCAGGGAAAATTTCAAGGCGTGCCGGCGATTGTCTGCGGAGCCGGGCCGTCATTGAGCCAGGCGATCCCTTTCTTAAAAACACTGGAAAATAGGGCGCTGATCATCGCTGGAGGCTCTACATTGGCCGCATTGAGCTCTCAAGGACTCAATCCTCATTTTGGCATGGTCGTAGATCCGAATCGCGAAGAATATCTTCGTTTAAGAAACAGTTTTGCCTTTGAAACGCCGCTTCTTTATTCGACCCGTGTTATGCCCGACGTTTTTCACACTTGCAATGGTCCCTTTGGGTATATGCGGAGTGGCATTGGAGGCATTTCAGAGCTTTGGATGGAAGAGGCATTGGGTTTGACAGGCCCGTTGCTAAGCCATGGGATGCATGATGAAGCGATGTCTGTAACTTCGACATGCCTTGCATGGGCCCATTGGCTAGGCTGCAATCCTATTTTGTTCAGCGGGATGGATTTGGCCTACACAAATCGGCTCCGCTATGCTCCCGGCATTGATTGTAAGAACACTCCGGACGCAGAGGCCTCTGTCAATCGGATGATTAAAACAAAGGACCAACAAGGCCGATCCGTTTTTACCGCAGTGCGCTGGTTGATGGAGTCTGAAACATTTTCTCATTTTGCCGCATCTCATCCGGAAACGGTATTTTTGAACACGACCGAAGGAGGAATCGGATTTCGCGGGATTCCATATGGTTCATTAAAGGAGGCGGCAGAGCGGTTTTTGAATAAAGAATGGGATTTGAGGGAAAGAGTTCACAGAGAAATCATTGCAGCTCCTATGCCCGCTGTGTCGAAACAGATCATCGATCA
>DALYFE010000074.1:2627-7429 GCA_031972195.1 Chlamydiales bacterium
AATGCAAGAACTTGGGACAAGTCTTTCCAGGGTCATCGAGAGATTGGAAATCCTCTCTAAAGAAAAACCCGGATCTTCTGTTTTGGCCGAAATGGAATTGTCTGAAGAAATGGCCTATTCATGTCTTTTTTATGATATGCAGCGTGTGCTTGATCGAGTTTGTTTTCTCGATCCGAAAAAGGAAAAATGGAAGGCTTTTTTAGAAATTGCTCGGAGCTACCAAAATGCGTTACATCTCTTCTGAGATGGCCCCATACTCATAGAGTTTGTTGCGCAGTGTGCGGACGCTGATGCCTAGAATTGCAGCGGTTTTTGTTTTGTTCTGATGATTTGCACTGAGGGTTTCCAGGATCAGCCATTTTTCCAGTTCATGCAAAGACATTCCAATGGGCAGATTTTTTGAATCGAATGTTTTTTTATTGTAGAAAGAAGAATCCAGATAAAGATGTTCCGCATCGATGATTGGATCAAAATCGAGAATGACGGTTCGTTCCATGATATTCGATAGTTCCCGTACATTGCCCGGCCATGGGTATTCGATGAGTTTGCGCACGGCTCTTTCTGACAGTTGCTTGATCGGTTTGTGATTTTCTTTACACAATTTTTCTAAAAAGTATTGCGCCAGCGGCAGGATGTCTTCGGTTCGTTCTCTCAATGGAGGGATGTGGATTGGAACCACGTTGAGCCGGTAGTAAAGATCTTCCCGGAATAATTTATTTTCGATCGCTTCTTGGGGATTGCGGTTGGATGCTGCGAGAAATCGAACGTTGACTTTGATCGGGAGCATTCCGCCTACTCGCTCAAATTCCTGTTCTTGGATTGCTCTGAGCAGTTTTGGCTGCAGCAAAATTGGAATTTCCGTGACCTCGTCAAGAAAGAGCGTTCCCTGGTCTGCCAGTTCAAACCTTCCTGTCTTTTTTGCGATCGCCCCGGTAAAGGATCCTCGTTCATGGCCGAAAAATTCTGATTCAAGGAGAGATTCCGGGATGGCTGCGCAATTGACTTTGATGAAGGGAGCTGATGTGCGTGCGGAGCGCCGGTGGATTTCTGCCGCAAGAACCTCCTTGCCTGTTCCCGACTCTCCGGTGATGAATACGCTTGCCTGGCTTTTGGCGATTTTAGTCAGATCGCTAAGGATTCTCTTCATCCCGGGACTCTCTGCAATGAGATCCGGACAACCTGAAAGATCGAGATTGTTGGTTGACAGATGCATAGCGTTCTTTTAACCTAGGATATTGGTTTGGCGATACTGAGCATGGTAAGTGTTATAACTTGGTTACACGCCCTCCTCTCTAGAGGAGGCCTCAAATTTCGGACTATAGTTTATTTCGGAATAATATGCCTTACCCTTCCGGGATGCTCCCGGATGGAACAATCGGAAAAGGAGCGGATCCGCCGTTTGAACTGCAAAGGGGATCCAATCTACCGCAATTCCACAGAATTTTTTTATCCTATTGCAACTCCATTACATACGCCGCGCAGTCCTTACCCTTGGGAATCCGAGGGGAACCTTCCTCGCATTACAAAAGAATTTTTTCGTTGCAAGGGGAGCGCAGTCAATCCTCCGGGATTCGATCCTGCAAACCAAACCCCGATTTTTGATTGCGAGGGGAGCTCTCGTCACGGCCTGCCTATTTTGTATGGGAAAGAAGGGGTGTATCCGATTTTAATCGATCTTTTGAACTACATACAAAAAAAGACAGGGAGGCGCGTGGTGATCACTTGCGGGCATCGCTGTCCTGTTCACAATACCTATGCGGACCCCTCGAAAGAAAATCGGACATCAAAACACCAGATTGGGGCCGAGGTTGATTTTTATGTCCAGGGCATGGAGGAGCATCCTTTGGAGATCGTGGCCTTGGCCATGCAGTACTTTAAGGAGAATCCGATCTATGCGAACGATAGGGAATTTCTAGAGTTCAGCAGGTATGATAAATCGGATGTGCGCCTTGCAATCCAGCCTTGGTTCAACAAAGAGATTTTTATTAAGGTCTATCAAAAAGATGAAGGGAGAGATAACGATAATCGCCATCCTCACGCCTATCTGTCGTTTCAGGTCCGATTTGATAAAGAGGGGAAAGAGCGGGTGGTTTACGATTGGGCCAAAGCGCATAAGGGGTATCCCCGCAGTTAGTGCTTTTTTAAAAACCGGCAACCGTGTACTATGAACGTCTTCTTAAAGTATGCCGGTGTGGCGAAATTGGTAGACGCGGTAGACTCAAAATCTACTTCTAGCAATAGAGTGCTGGTTCGAGTCCGGTCACCGGCACATCCTCGGAGACATTTTCAGAAATGACAGTGTCTCCTTATTTTATATCGTAAGTTCTCGGTGTTCTGTAAGGTAATCGCGAGTGGCTGAATTCAGCCGATTTCTTAATACACGTTTGTGCGCAGATGCGTATGGAATACTGTTTGAAATCCTGCAGAACCGCAGTGTAATTCTAGAGGTTTCTTTT
Source organism: Chlamydiales bacterium (assembly GCA_031972195.1). GTDB lineage: Bacteria > Chlamydiota > Chlamydiia > Chlamydiales > SM23-39 > DALYFE01. The sequence goes on from DALYFE010000074.1 coordinate 5,084, forward strand.
GAGCGAGGGAATTTTTTTTGCGCAATTCCATGCCGTGTTGAAGGAGCTCTAGTTGTGTTTCTAAAGGCATTTTGAACCAGTGGGCATAATGTTTTTTAGGCACAACAAGAAGTTGTCCGCTTTGCGAGACGATGGCCATTGACTGGTCCTGAAAAACTTGATGGATTTTTACATCGGTTGTGCAGAAAGGGCATTGATAGGCCCGTTCAGCTTGGGGAAGTCCTGAGAGTTCGGTTCCTTTGTCCCTACGGCCGCCCATTGAAATCAGCTGCGCCTGAAAGCGAGGACTTTCTTCGAAAATTACCCTATATCCTTGACTGGGAGCCAATGCTTCTCGCTTAGCATATTCGACGTTGAGCTTTACTAATGCGTCTCTCAGTTCCGAAACAGGCATGGGAGGTGTTTGTTTTTTGAGATATCCAAATAAATCAAACTCGAAATAGGTTAAAAATTTTTGAATTATCATTATTTTGATTTGTTTTTTTGTTTTATTTAATTATTTCAAATTACTGATTAAATATCAATTCATTATGTGAGCGGAGTTTTAAAAAAAATTCATGAACGGGCAGCTCGCTAGACCCTGCTCTAAAGAACAGGGATTGCACTGAGCTGCCCGTTCAAGCTTGTTTAGAAAGCAAATAAGGCTCGCAGGGAGAGTCCTTGAAGGGCCAAATCTCCATTAACGGAGCTATTATTTGCAGGATAAGCGGTGTTGTGAAAGCGCAGGAGTTGATTTTGTCCCATGAAGATCAAATTTTCCCATCCGGCTTCAAATAGAAGATGGTATTTGCCTTGGCAAAACATTTTGTCCCATCGCATTCCAACTGTGAGATCGAAGTTGACGCGCGGATTGTGATAGAAATTTCTGGATAAATCTAGATAGGTATTAGGCGCGGTTCCTCTGAAGACAACAGTCTCGGATTGAGAAGTACTGAAATATCCATACAGGATCGATATGTTGAAGTTTCCGACAATCCCAAATCCCCAGCCAAGATTCCAGAGTGTGTCGATGCCGGCTTTCGGACCAATCCCAAAGAAATTGTTCTTCATTTCGATGTTGTCATCGATCACAGTCAGACCGAGTATTCCCGGCCCTCCGGAAAGATTGTAATCGAATTTTTGGTGGATCCAAAGTGCAGACAGATGAATCGAAGGAGTGATCTCTAAAAACCGGCGCGGTGCAAAGGTGCCGCTGATTCCTAAATCTAAGTTATTTAATTGAAGATGCGTATCTGCTTTGGCGATATAATCCCATTGCGTCCCGGATCCGTTCGGGATGCTCCAAACACTGAAGAGGGCATTTGGCGACGCGACTGTGTCGCTGACGCTGCCATGAGTTTTATACCAAGTCCAGCAAAGATCCAAATCCATTCTTTTATTAGGGATTTCGTAACCGAGATCGACTCTGGAGCCCCAATTCCAATCAAAGCCGGCCCTTTCGACAGTGCCATCGTTGTTGACAGTTGTAGCTCCCTTATTTTTGATGACAAAGTCTAACCCTTCTTCATAGGGTTTCCAGTATAGAGCTGAAGCGGATATGGTTACGCCATTTGCATTTTGCAATTGATAAGTGCCTTCCAAATCAATTCGCGGCGGCGGGCAATCTCCCGGACATTCGCTTTCCATCTGGGAAGATGCGGCAAACAGAGCCACGGCAGGCAGGGTTAGGGACAGTAGCAATTTGCTCATGAATATTCTCCTTTTCTGTTATGGACTGTGCGCCCATCTTTTGGGATTTACGGTCAACGTGGCAACTGAGGGTGTCGTCGTTCCTACCGCATAAAAGTTTACTGTAATTGGGGTGAATGTTGGATTGAATGCGAAATATGTCGTCGTTCCGCCTTTTGTGAAAGCCGCTGTGAATGCAAACTCGCCGCTGTCGGCGTAGCCGACGTAGTTCCAGTCCGGTGTTCCATAATGATCCAAGACGTGGAGAAAATGGAGCACTTCATTGATCGATTGCCCCGGATCTGTATAGGCGCCTCCTGTCGAACCCCAAGGCGGATCTCCCATGGTCTGCGAGGTAAATATATTGACCATCCCTGCATAAGGGGAAGGAGGAGTGTCTGATGCACAGAGTTCTCCCGGTACTCCTAAAGCGTATTGGTTGCCTCCCAGTCCTCGGAGCATATTGATATTGGAGACAAACGCTGTTGTCCAGCAGCCGTCTAAAGTATCGGACATCGTACTGCAGAACGCTGCCGAATCCATGGCTGCATTCCAATTTTGGAGATAGGTTTTGTTTCTTCCGAATACCAGAGAAAAGCTGTTGCAGGGGAATGCATTGATCACTTTTACATTCTCCGGAGTCTGCCCGAAATCAGCGCTATAGTTAATGATCCCTTG